>CALVHT010000029.1 GCA_944328645.1 uncultured Clostridia bacterium | reverse complement strand
CATACACGGTCGAACAGTTGCAGATGTGGGTGGATTATGCGCGGCAGCGGGGAGCGATCATTCTTTATGACGCGGCATACGAGAGTTTTGTGACCGAACCGGGGCGAGCGCGCAGCATTTTTGAGACGGAAGGAGCCGAAGAGTGCGCGATCGAATTTTGTTCTCTGTCCAAGACCGCGGGCTTTACGGGTACGCGGTGCGGGTATACGGTCGTGCCGCGCGCGCTGGTGCGTGAGGGCGTCTCTTGCAACAAGCTGTGGCTGCGCCGCCAGACAACCAAATTCAACGGAGTCAGTTATGTCGTGCAACGCGGGGCGGAGGCGGTATTCACGGCGGAGGGAAAGCGGCAGATCCATGAAAATTTAGCGGTCTACCGCCGCAATGCCGAGCGGCTTTCGGCTTGTTTTGACGCCTTGGGCATCGAATATACGGGCGGAAAGAATTCGCCGTATCTTTGGATGCGCTGCCCGGGTTTTACAGACAGTTGGAAATTTTTCGACTATCTTTTGCAAGAGGCGAACGTGGTCGGCACGCCGGGCGTCGGGTTTGGACGGAACGGAGAAGGCTTTTTCCGCTTGACGGCCTTTGCGGCCGAGGATGCGACCGAAGAGGCGGTCGCGCGCATTCGTCGGCTGTTGCGATGAACGCAGCGTGCCGGGGAAGAAACCGAAAGCAAAAGCGCCGATTTAAACGGCGCGAACGAGGCGGGGCGCAATTTTGCGCCCCGCCTCGTTCGCGCGGAAGCAAAAATTTTTGCGGCTACCGAAGTCGGCGCTAAACAAAGATGCCGACCAGCGCGCCGATCAAAAGACCGCCGGCCAAAGAGGACCCCAAACAAACCAGATCGTACCAGCGCAGGCGGAACGTGCGTCGGTAGACAAAATACAATGTCAACCCCGCGGCGAGCAGGATCATGGAATAGAGAAAGAACGTCGTTATTTTGTTGGGCTGGACGGTCAAAAGCATGCCGAACAGGAAGACATAGACGGGGATGAGGACTTTATAGCCGAACGGAGAATTGGAGATCTGTCCGGCGTTTTCCGCCTTATGCCGCCGTGCGCTCAAACACAGTCCCAAAAAGGAGCCGATGCCTTCCAAGACTGCGAGAGAATACAGGATCACCGCGCCTTGTATTTGAGGTTTTCGATTAAGAAGCAAACGATTAAAGGTAGAGAATGTAAAGGCGAGCGGAGAATAGATGCAGTATTGGGTGGGATTTTCCAAACCGAAATCGGTGTTGACGCCGCATTGTGACAGGATTATGGCGGGCAGCATGAGGACGACCGAACCGAGTGCGATAAACAAGATCCCGTCCCAAATGGAATTTGCGCGGGTGAACAGGAAGACGTTTATAAAAAAGAGCAGGCAGCCGATCGGCAGGGAGACGGCAAACAGAATGCCGTAGTAAGAGAGATGAAACAGGTTTTCGCTCAGAGCGATCACGAGAAAACCAGCCCAATACGAAACGGAATAGGGCACAAACACGAGGATCAGCCCGACGGATAGGCGCGTCAACAAAAGGATTTCGCGGCGGATGGGCAGGGAGTACCAAAGATCGGTGCTCGTCCGTTTCATGAGATAGGAAAACTGCAGGATGGAGACCAGGAAGCAGAGGATGCCCAATATCATGGCCGGGATATAGACCAACGAGTTGATCGGTTTATTGTTTAGAAGGGGATCAACAGTTTCCGAGGAAAAAATGAAGTCGGTGCTAAGCGCGGCGACGACGTACAGCACGGTCGCAATGGCCGTAAAAAGGCAGAGAGGAAGGATATTTCGCTTCAGTTCATACAGAAAAGCCCGTTTCATTGCAGATACCCCCGTTTTTTGACTTCGCACAGGAACAGTTCTTCCAAATCGACGGCAAGCTCCTCCACAAAGAGGGGCGAGAGAGCCTCGATCTGCCGCAATATTTCCGCTTTGTTTCCCCGCACGACGATTTTGGCGACGCGTCCCGTTCCTTCGAAGGAGAGACAGGGAAACGGAAAATCTTCCCGCCGGATTTCATGGGAAAGGGCAACTTGAAACTTATGCACGGCGTCGAGCGCATTGCGCATGTCGCCGGATTCGCTGACCCTTCCCCCATCCAGCAGGGCGAACCCGGAACAGATATCCTCCAATTCCCGCAGCGAATGGCTGGAAATGATGACGGTGCTTTGGCGTTCTTCGCCCAATTCGATGAGCCCGCGTTTAAATTCCAGCCGCGCCAGCGGATCCAGCCCGTCAAACGCCTCGTCTAACAGCAGATAACGCGGACGGCAGGCGAGGGCAATCGCGATAAATATCTGACGTTTTTGCCCTTTCGACAGATTGCGCAGGGGAGTTCTGCGGCGGATCTCGAACTTTTCTGCAAAGCCCTCGAAAACGATTCGATCCAGCGGATAAAAAGCGCAATAGAGCTGCAACAGTTTTTCTACCGTCGTGTCCGATAAATAATACGGATCGTCCGGCAAGAGAAACAGTTCGCCCTTTTTGGTTACGTTTTCAAAGATCTCCTCGCCGTCGTAGAGAATTTTACCCGCATCAGCCCGAAGGACGCCCGCCAACAGGCGCAAAAAAGTTGATTTTCCGGCACCGTTAATGCCGATCAATCCAAAAATACTGTCGTCCGGGATTTGCAGATCGATGCCTGCGAGAATTTTTTTGTTTTCGAAAGATTTTTGCAGTCCTTGTATAGTGATCATGGTTCTCCTTGCGCCGTGGGAAACAGGCGTCACGATTCTGAGTAGATTTCGTCGAGCAGGGCAACAACGGTCTCTTTGGAGAGGCCGGCCGATCGTATTTCACGCAAATGCCGTTTTGTCTCCTCCAATGCATGTTCTGTCGCGTCTGGTCGGATGTGTACGAATACGCCTTTTTTGGGGAAGGTGCGGATAAGCCCCTGCTCTTCCAGTTCGCTGTAGGCGCGTTCGACCGTATTGGGATTGATGCCCAGTTGAATGGCAAGGGCGCGGCAAGAAGGCAATTTTTCCCCTTCGCGGAGCACGCCGAGACGAATGTAGCGAGCAAATTCTTCTACAATTTCTTCATAAATATTCTTTTTTCCTTGCAAACGTACTTCCATTGAACTGATCCCACGCTGTATTATCTGTACTAATATTAACACAGATCGGCAAATTTGTCAAGGGGAATAAAATAATTTTTTTGAAACCGGCCGCGGGCGGAGCAAAGGATTCAAATGGCGGGGCGCGAAAGATTGACCTTTGAAAAATTTTCGTTTATAATAAGAAAGGAAAAATGTTGCCTTCGGGCGGCAAGAAAAATTCCGCGCGGCCGCCTGCAAGGTTTGTAATTTTTCGGCGGCTGTGCTATAATACCGCATATGGTTCGATTTAACGATACAATGCCGCGCGAACGGGCGCGCGGTCTGAACGCGGTCGTTTTGGCATTTGTCGGAGACGCCGCCTATTCCCTGTATGTGCGCGAGAAACTGGTGCTGAGTTCTGATTATAAGACGGGCGTTCTGCAAAAATTGGCGTCCGGGCAAGTTTCGGCCAAGGGGCAGGCGGCACTCGTCGAGCGGATTTTTGAACAGCTGACCGATGAGGAAAAGGAGATTTTTTTGCGCGGCAGGAACGCAAAAAAGCCGACGAAAAGCAAAAACGCCTCGGTTGCGGAATACAATATCTCCACCGGGTTCGAAGCGGTCATCGGTTTTTTGTACCTGATCGGAGATTATGCGCGCATCGATGCGCTGTTGGCGGGAGAAGAGGAATGAAGATCGAAGGAAGAAACGCTGTATTCGAGCTGTTGAAGACGGAAAAGACCGTCGATAAACTGTTGCTGCAGCGGGGTGCGGAGGGAAGTGCCGGCCGCATTTTCGCCATGGCGCGCGAAAAGAATATTCGCGTCCAGTTTGCCGATGCGCGTACCATGGCGCGCGAGAGCGAGACTGGGCGCCATCAGGGTGTGATCGCGTTCGTTTCCGAGTACGAGTATGCCGCGTTGGAAGATTTGCTCATGCCGAAGGCAGGGCCGCGGCTGGTGATCGTATGCGACGGCGTGGAAGACGTGCATAATCTCGGCAGCATCTTGCGCGTTGCCGAATGCGCGGGTGCGGACGGGGTAATTATTCCCAAAAACAAGAGCGCGCAAGTGACGGGGGCGGTCGTCCGCATCTCCGAAGGGGCGGCCAATCATCTGCGCGTCGCGCGCGTTCCGGGCGTGAACTATGCCGTCGCCAAACTGCAAGAAAACGGGTATTGGGTGTACGGTCTGGAAGCGGACGGCGAGGATCTGTATGCAGCCGACCTTACGGGCGACATCGCGCTGGTCGTGGGCGGCGAAGACCGCGGCATCCCGCCGCTGACGCGCAAAAAGTGCGACAAGATCGTATCCTTGCCGCTGTATGGCAACGTCAATTCTCTCAACGCATCGGTGGCGCTGGGGATCGCGGTATATGAGGCGGTGCGGCAGAGACGATGACGGATGAGCGTTTGGCGCTGGCGGCGCAGGGCGGCGACAAGGCGGCCGCGGAAGAATTGTTGCAACGGTACAAAAATTCTGTCCGCAGCGTCGCGCGCAGCTTTTTTTTGGCGGGCGGCGATCCGGAGGATCTCGTGCAGGAAGGCATGATAGGGCTATACCGTGCGATCACGGATTTTAAACCGGGCGGAATGTGCTTTAAAAATTTCGCCTATCTTTGCATCCAGCGCCGCATTCTTACCGCGGTCAAGAACGCCGCGCGCAAGAAACATGCGCCGTTGAATTGTGCGGTGCCGTTGCCGGAGTTGGGCGGCGGGGAGGCGGAGCCGACGTCGGCTGACGATCCCGAAGCCATCTTGATCGGCGACGAGGAGCGGGGCGAATTTTTGGAAAGTTTGCGCCGCGAATTGTCTTCCGCCGAATATAGGGCATTGCTCCTGTATATGGAAGGGTGGAGCATTGCACAGATCGCTGTGCGCGAGCACAAGAGCGAAAAGAGCGCCGAAAACGCGGTACAGCGTGCCAAAAAGAAGGTTGCGGCGCTGTTGCGAACGCGGGAGAGTTGATTTTATGCGCAGTCTTGCACTGCGCGGGGCAGGCAGCGCCGGGTCGGATGGCGCAAAGGAGAATTGTATGGCATACCAAGCATTGTATCGCGCATTTCGGCCGGCCACGCTGGGCGGTCTGGTGCGGCAGGAGCATATCGTTCGCGTCCTGCAAAATCAGATCGAAACAGGAAGGATCGGTCACGCATATCTGTTCTGCGGTCCGCGCGGAACGGGGAAAACGAGCACCGCCAAGATTTTTGCGCGGGCAATCAACTGCGAACGCCCCATCGAAGGTTCTCCCTGCGGGGAATGTGCCGTCTGCAAGGCGCTGGCCGATGCGTCAAATCTGGATATCTGCGAGATCGACGCGGCTTCGAACAACGGCGTCAATGAGATGCGTGATCTGCGTGAAAAGGTACAATATCCGCCCGTAGCGGGGCGGTATAAAGTCTACATCGTTGACGAAGTGCACATGCTCTCAGACTCTGCCTTCAACGCCTTGTTAAAGACGCTGGAAGAGCCGCCCGTGCATGCGGTTTTCATCTTAGCGACGACCGAGCCGCACAAACTGCCGGCGACCATTCTTTCCCGGTGTATGCGTTTTGACTTTAAACTTATTCCGCAGGCAGACATCGAGGCGCGTTTAAAGGAGATTTTTCGTTCCATCGGCAAAGAGTACGAAGACGAGGCGGTCGCCGCGATTGCGCGCGCCGGTGCGGGCAGCATGCGCGACAGTTTGTCCGTTGCCGATATCTGCATTTCTTACAGCCGCGGAAAATTGACCTACCGCGACGTGAACGAGGTGCTGGGCAGCGCCGATTTTGCCGAGATCGCCCGGTTGGGCGAGAGCATTCTGCGCGAGCAGGCTTCCGATGCGTTGACGCAAACCGAAAAGATCATCGGTTCCGGAAAGGGCGTGGGCGTGTTGGCAAAGGATCTGTTGGTCTTTTTGAATCGTTGCACGGTCGCAAAGACCTGCCGTGACGGAAACGCCGTCTTGAATTTGCCCGCGGAAATGTATGCGGAAGTAAAGCGCATCGCGGAGGGGGCGGACGGCCGCAAGATCTTGCGTTGTTGTGACCTGTTTGCGGGATTGGAGGCGGACCTGCGTTATTCGACTTCGCCGCGCATCGTGTTAGAAACGGCGATCGTCAAGGCCTGTCTGCCCGCAGCGGATTGCGATTTGCTGACCCTCGTGCGGAGGTTGGACGTCTTGGAAGCCAAGTTGGCGGCCGGGGTTCGCCCGGTCGCGGCGGAAAGTTGTGCGGTGCAAAAGGAGGCGGCCCGGGAAGAGGAGGGGGCGGGAGCGAAAGCGGAGTGGCGCTCGCTCGTTTCGGAGGAGGATGCCCCGCCCGAAGATGCGTTTGCGCCGCCGCCGGATCTGTTTGCGCCGCGGCGGAGTGAGAGCGTCAACGCGCTTTTGCCCGAAAATCGGCGGAAAGCGGGCGCGTATTTTCGGCAGGCGCTGCGCAAGACGATCAAAAACGGTGTTTTGTTCACCATGTGCCAGGATCTGGACACGGCGTTTGAAGGGGATACGTTTCTGTTATCGACGGATAATGAAACCATCTACCGTCGGCTGAACAGTGCGGAAAATTATAAAAATGTGCAGGCGGCATTGGCGAGCATCGGCATCACAGCGTTTGAGATACGCCAAAAAGCGGCAAAAAAAGACTCCTTGCAAGAGGACATTGAAGAATTGCGGAAGAATTTCCCGGACACACCGTTCGAGATCAAATAAAAATCAAACAATCGATCGCGCCACAAAGAGCGCAGGGAGGGAATCGTATGGCCGGATATAAAGGCGGCATGGGCGGCAACATGCAAAATTTGATGAAACAAGCGCAAAAGATGCAGGAACAATTACAGGAAACGGAAAAATTGTTGGACGAATGGGAGATCGTCGGCACGAGCGGCGGCGAAGCCGTCGTCGTATACATGAACGCCAAAAAGAAGATCGACGGTATTGAATTGGATCCGAAGGTCGTTGACCCCGAAGACGTGGAGATGCTGGAAGATCTGATCATGGCCGCGATCAACGACGGTTATAAAAAGGCAGACGAAGTATACCAAGCGAAAATGGCGCCGTTTGGCGGCATGGGCGGCATGGGAGGATTGCTCTAATCTATGCAGGTCTACATCGAACCGATCGGGCGCCTGATCAACGAGTTTTCCAAATTGCCCGGCGTAGGAAAAAAGACCGCGCAGCGCTACGCGTATAAGGTCATCGACATGACGCCGACGGAGGCGCAGGAGTTCGCGGCGGCGATCCTGAACGTAAAAAAGAAAGTCAAATACTGCAAGGTTTGCGGAAATTTTACCGAAAACGAGATCTGCGATGTCTGCAAAGAGCGCGATCGCCGCGTTATCTGCGTGGTCAAAGAACCAAAAGACGTGATCGCTTTGGAAAAATTGCACGAATTTCGCGGCGTATATCACGTTTTGCACGGGGTCATCAATCCGATGGAAGGGGTCGGCCCCAATGACATCCGCATTCGCGAACTGCTTGCGCGGCTGGGCGAAGGCGGGGTAGAGGAAGTGATCCTTGCCACCAATCCGGACGTGGAAGGAGACGCCACCGCCCTATATATTGCCAAGCTGATCAAGCCGCTGGGCGTCCGGGTGACGCGCCTCGCGCACGGAATTCCCATCGGCTCGGAGATTGAATACACGGACGACGTGACGCTCTCGCGCGCGTTCGTCGAGCGGAAAGAACTGTAGATGGAGTGGCTGGAACAGGTGGAGGCGCGCCTGCGGCGTAAAAACGCGATTTTGTTCCGTGCCGACGATCGATTGCTGCGCGGGCTGAGCGCGCAAGTGCGCGCCGAGTCTCGGATCACCGTCGTGGCGTGGGCATTGGCGCTGGGCGAGGAGATCGCCGCGCTTTTGGCCGCTCGCTATCCGGGCGAGAAGCGTTTGCGGGAGGCGTCGGTCGCGGCCAAACAATGGGCGGCGGGAGAAATACGGATGCCGCAGGCGCGGCGGGCAATTCTCGACTGCCATCGACTGGCCCGCGAGCTTTCTTCGGCGGAAGACGCCGCGCTGTGTCATGCACTCGCGCAGGGTTGTTCGACCGTACATTCCGTCGGGCATGCGATGGGGCTGCCGATATACGAGCTGACGGCGCTCGTGCGGCGCCTGGGACCGGAGACCTGCACAGATGCGGTGCAACGGCGGGTATGCGAGTACTCGGAGCGGCTTGTTCGGGCGCGCGCGTATGCCCGGTCGCAGGGTTGGGCGGCGTTCCTTTGGCAAGAACGCGATGGCTGTGCGCGTCGGCACAGCAAAGACCAAATTTCACGGGAGGGATGAAAATGCAAAACATATCGGTGCTCGGTTGCGGCCGATGGGGGTCGTTTATTGCCTGGTATCTTGCCACAAAAAAGGGAAAAACCGTCTGCTCGTGGGGGCCGGAAGGGGACTATTCGTACGAAGTATTGAAAAATACGGGTAAAAACGAATACGTCACGCTGGACGCGCGCATTGATCTGACTTCCGACCTGTCTCATGCCCTGGAGCATGCGGAAGTCGTCATCATTTCCATCAGTTCGCAGGGCGTGCGCGGCTTTATGCAAAAGATCCTCGCCAGTGCAGACGTTTCTGAAAAGATCTTTGTTCTCTGCATGAAGGGTATCGAAGTGGAAACGGGCGAACGCCTGTCGGAGATCCTGATCGAGGCTGGCATCGCGCCGGAGCGGATCGCTGTTTGGGTCGGCCCCGGGCATATCCAAGACTTTACGGCGGGCATTCCCAACTGCATGGTCATCGACAGCCACAATACGCAGTTGAAAAAGATGCTGGCGGACGATTTTAAGAGCGATCTGATCCGGTTTTATTACGGGAACGACATTATCGGCACGGAGATCGGGGCGGCGGCAAAAAACGTGATGGGCATTGCTGCGGGAGTTCTTGACGGCGGCGGCGTCTCCACCCTGAAAGGTCCGCTCATGTCTCGCGGGGCGCGGGAGGTCGCGCGCCTGATCCGGGCGTTGGGCGGCAACGAACTTTCTGCGTACGGTTTGGCGCATTTGGGCGACTATGAGACGACGCTCTTTTCGCGCCATTCGCACAACCGCATGTATGGCGAAATGCTGGTCAAAGGTCAGCGTTTCGAAAAATTGGCGGAAGGCGTAATGACGGCGGCCGCCATGAAACGGCTGGGCGAAAAGTATGGCGTGGATCTTCCGATCACAAATGCAGTGTATGATGTGTGTTTTGCGAAAGATGCGGAATCTTGCGATTGGAAATCGGTCTGTATGGGCCGCATTGCCCAACTCTTTTCGCGCGATACGAAGTTTGAGTTTTGACGGAGGCCCCTGGGCGGGGAAAAGGCATGAAACTGTTCTTTAAACAGCGTTTTTTTTCTTGGTTCGACAGCTACGATATTTACAATGAAGACGGCTCGGTGGCGTTTGTCGTTCGAGGGCGACCTGCGTGGGGGCATCGGCTGCGGATCTTGGACGAATCGGGCAATACGATCGGCCAGGTCAAACAAAAGGTGTTTACCTGGCTTCCGGCGTTTGATCTGTATGTCGGCAAAAATCGCATCGGGCGCATCCGCAAAAAATGGTCTTGGTTCCGCCCGAAGTATGCCTTTGACTGCAACGGCTGGCAGGTCCAAGGAAGTTTTTGGGAGTGGGATTATACGATCGTCGATTCGAGCGGTGCCTTGGTCGCACGCATCAACAAGGAGCTGTGGCATTGGACGGACCATTATGTCTTGGATATCGTTGATCCTTCGCAACGGCTGCTCGTGTTGATGTTCGTTTTGGCAATCGATGCGGAAAAATGTTCGCGCGATTAAATAAAAGCGGTTTATTTTTTCGGGAGCGGCGCGTAAAACGCGCCGCTCCCGAAAATTTTGTCCGCATGGACGAGCGAAAAAATCGGCGGGCGCCCGAACATCGGGCGCCCGCCATGTTTTTGGCGCTTTAGCACACATATCGTAAATCGACAATAAGCAAAGTCCTTTGTACAAAACAAAGAGCCGTAGTCATAACGATTACGGCTTTTGTCTTGCGATACGCACTTATTATTTCAATTCCAAAAATCCCAGTACGAAGGCGTCGGGGAAGATGAACTGCTTTTCGCCGCTCGGAAACTTTACGCGCATATATTTTTTATCTGCGCCGATCCATGTGATCGTACCGTTCCTAAACTTTTTGTGCGAAACGACATCACCGACTTTGACATCTGCGAGAATTTTCTCCCACTTATCTTCCGGCGCTTGTATTTCTTCCTCGGCGGTAGGCTCCGAAGCAACGGTTTCAGCTGCTACCTGCGTCCCTTTATCCCGATACTTTTCGGGAATGAGAATTTGCTCAAAATCCGTCATTGTGGCTTGCTGCTTAGAGTACAGAGCTTCGTATTCCTCACGGCGCAGGATGGTATCCCAGCCGCCGATGGCTTCGCCTTCGTGCTTGTCAATGCCCGTATAAGATAGACTGGAATTCTCGTACTTGCGGAAGCCGAAAATGCCCTGATTCATCTTTTCCGCGTCGAATAGCCCGATGGAACACAACACGTCAAAGTCCTTGACAGTGAGCCCCGTGACCTTTTGGAACAGTTTCGGCTCTATTTGCGTAATGACGTCCTTGATCGTCTGTTCGCGGTAGTCGGTCAGATACATAAATGCGGGAATGCGCGCAGCAAGTTTCAGAAGATTTTCCTGCACTTGTTTGCGCAAAGACTTGGCTTTCTTCTCGTCATCCGTAAGCTCTTTCTTTTCAGACGGCGTGAGTTCGTCGCCTTTTTCCTTTTTGAGCTTTTTGACTTTCTCCGAGCGATTGATGATCGTCTGGATCTCCGTATTCAGCGAGCGAAATCCTTCTATCCGCATAAGCGCGTCCTAAGCGTCCTGATTGTTCTGCAACTTTTTCAGCGTGTCGTTATCGACGTGAACGAGGAGCGCCGTCTGCCAGCGCTTTGCAAGCAATGTGGCGGAAGTCCCAGCATAGGTGATATCGAGAATATCCTGTGCGTCGATGCGGTTCATAGACGAGCCGTCAAACGCGAGCACGGGCAGAAATGAGATAAATTCCGAAACCTTCTGTTCGGGGCTGGCATCATCCACTTTCAGACGGCAGGAATAATCGGATATCTGGTGCAGCGCGCGTTCCAGCGCAAAGTCAAAGATATAACATTCCTGCTTGATGACTTCTTTATCCCCGTGGTCGTTTACGACCTCCCACGGCGATTGCACGCGGAACGCCGTCTGGAAATACGTTTCGGGCGACTTTAAGTTGCGCAGCATGAACACGCCCGCCCAAGGACGCACGGTAACGCCCGTCGTCAGTTTCCCGCAGGAGAGCGTGATCGTCTTTGTTTTGAGCGGATCGCCCATAGCGTTTAGCACGGGGCGCAGCGCGTCCAAACCAATACCTGCTTTCGGGCCTGCACAGACGATGACTTTATAATCGTCAAAGAAGTTGTTCTGCTTTTGCCGGAGCAGGTTATACATGGCATAGCAGCTTACGACGGTAGGAAAGAACACGGCAGCGATAAAAGAATACATAGCAAACCAGTTGAAGAAAGATAAGGAGAGCGACCAATTAAGTATCTTTGACCCGCGGGATCCGTTTACGGGTAGCAAGTAACCAATGCATGGCTGGCAGGCCAATATAAAAGCGCACTTGTGCGCAGTCGGTAAAGTTTAGGGTTATACCCGAAAATGAAATACCCCGCGTTTTTACGTGGGAATCTTTATTCATACAATATGAGAAATTAAATATAGAATTTTATATTTTACGTAAAATCACTTGACTTTTTGACAAATTTGTGTTTATTGTTATAATGCGCGGCGCGAGCCTCGGCTTTGAATTTTAGGAGAAGGAAAATGAAAGAAAAAATGGTGAACGTGGGAATCTTTTGGGCGGTACCGAACAAGTGGGAAGGCGGTTGGAGTTTTTACGAGGTAAAAAAGACCTATCCGTTAAGTGACGCAAATTCGCTCGGGTTTATCGACTATCCGTATTCGCACTACGAGAAATGGGACGATGTGCGCTCGGCAAGCGAAACAGACGATTGCTACTATTATCCGCGTGGCAGAGTGCTCTATAATGTGAACACGGGAAAGCATCGCATTTTTGCCGATGCGTGTTTGGACGAGTGCGATTTGTGGGAGCTTATCGAGATGTTTGAAATAGAAGATTTTGAACTGTGCCGCGACGAGCATTATGTCAGCGTGTTTACACAAAAGCACAAAACCGCCGCCGCGCCCATGCTCGAACAAGCTATTTTGATAAAAGGAGAAAAACGGATGAAAAAAGCTCTGGAAAATGAATTCACAAACCGAGTAAAAACAATCAAGACAGCTATGAACAAGGCCGGACTGAACTTGTCGGATTTTCCGTGCGAATCCACCTATAAATTGATAAGCCGGTATTCATGCGCAGGGAAGGGAGAACGCGGTAAAGATAATGGAACGTTTTCGGTCATTAATGGCATTTGGCAGGAATTTATGGTAAAAGGGATTCTCCATTCCTCTATGGAATATTTTGATTCGGTACATGCGATTAATCGTGAAAAGAATATTTTTAAGAAATCTCGTAGCGCAGGTAGTATTGATGATATAACTTCTCAACACGAAGAAAAGCAATGTCGAGGGTTTTGTCAAGATTCAAACGATCGGTTTTCGGGTATTAGGTTGCGTGATTATCAAGTTCCGGTTAAAAGTGCAAAGTCTGATATAGGCGTAGGAAAAATCGATCTCGTTGGTGCGGATAACGATGAAATGGTAATCGTGGAGTATAAAATCGCCAGCAGTCCCGAGCCGCTTCTGCGCGCAGTTGCAGAAATCGTGACATACTTTCATCAGATCGGCGGAAAGAACGGCGCGACAACGTATTTGGAACAGTTTAACAAAACGTTTGGCTTGAATTGCAAAAAGGTCGGTATGGCTGTCGCAGTTCCCGAGATTATGTATAAGGCGGCACATCGCTATGCATTCGATCTCATCCAAAAGTATGAGATCCGCTGCTATTCCGTTGACGCAAGGTCTGACGATGCGCCCGAGACCATAGAGATCAGAAGAATTGACAACGACACTCTCAGAAAATATCGCGAAGAATCGGAAAACAATATGAAATTTGTCTACGATCATTCAGACGATATTATGCAAGCATTAAAAAACGGCTGAGTGTCGTTTTTTATCGACTTACGATAGGAATATACTTTATCGCAGGAGATGTGTATGATATATTTTGACTTGGAAAGTCATCTTGGTACGCTCTATAAATTTGAAGCAATTGCTTGGGAAAACGGCAACCCGAAAGACAAATTTTTCGCGCTTACAAACGCCGATATGCCCGATGTCGTGAGGCGCATTACGGGGATCACGCACGAACAATCTCGTAGCGGCATAGATGAGCGGGAAGCAGTATTTGCGTTTTGGAATTTTCTGCAACGCAATCATGCGGTGGCGCCGCAAAAGACTGTCGTGAACGGAAAGGAGTATCACAAAATTTTCTGTATCGGCTACGGCGTCGCTCGGGAACTTCAAAAAATTTTCCTGCGATTTGGTATTCGTATCGTTTTTGACAACGAAGAGCGCGGCGACCTGTATGAATATGC
>CALVHT010000028.1 GCA_944328645.1 uncultured Clostridia bacterium | reverse complement strand
AGTTCTCTCTTCCGAGGCGCAAAAAACAGGACAGGTCTGCGTGACGAATCTCCGTGACTTCGCCAAAGGCTATTTTCGGAAGGAAAGAGCGGAATCTTACCCAACATCACCGCCCGGCAAGAGGCACAAAGCGAATCCGGCGGCCAGAGCGGAAGCGGCCAAAGCGGAAGCGGCCAAAGCGGAAGCGGCCAATCGCCTCTCTCCGCTGCAAACGCCGACGTGTTCGACGCCTCGCAATCGGTATTGTTTTACGAGGGGCGGCGCGCCGCCTTACTCGACAGCGAAGAGACTCTCGCCTATAATCTCGCCGATTCCAACACAGACCTTGCCTACGGCGAGGTGACCGTCCTCGAAGAGAGCGTTCCAATCACTTATACTCTAAAGATCAAGATCGCACACAAATCCCAGCGATTGCAAATTGAGGAGGGAATCCCCGTCTTGACCTTTCGTATCCGCGCAAACGCACAGGTCGTCGATGCGAACAAATCTTCCGATCCGCAGGCCATTGCGCAGACGACGATCACTCCCGAGCATGTCCTGCGCGCAGCCGAGGAGCGCTTTCGCAAGGAACTTTCTTCGGTACTGCAAAAAGCCCATCCGACGGGCTGCGATCTGTTCGGACTGAAACAAAAACTGCATCGCTTTCATCCGCGTTTTGACAGCGCGCTGCGCGACACTCTTCTCGACGCTGTGCGCGTTCAATACGACATACGTTTTCAGACGCTGCGCTGAGCGCCTGCAAGCAGGCGTTCTTCTCCTAGCAAATACTTCTTTGCGCGCAGGCGGAGTCTGCTTCGACGATTACCGCCCAAACGCCGAACTTTCTGTTTTTCTTTCTCGCTTTTCTGAAAATAACTTACAAAAAAATAAAAAAATTTTCAATTTCCCTCTTGACAATTACAAATTCTATGGTATAATGAAGATGACCAACGGGGAAGAATCCATTCCTTCCCCGCGGTACAACTCAAATCCGCAGATCGCGCGGGATCGTCCGTGACCCAAATCCAAATTGCGTTGGTTTCCACCGGTTATGTGCACAGCGAATATCGGCGCAAGGGTCCAAAGAAATCAGAAAACAATGGGACGACAAAGCGATGTGCCGCTTCGCTTTTTTCACACACAAGGCAATCAGAAAAGAGCCGGATTTACAAAAGCGGCGGTGCCGTTGAGACGCGGAGACGGGAGGTACTGCTATGCTGTACAGATCCGATTTACGGAAGCTCAACAAGTAGGAGGGCGGTCCAATGTACAACTTTTCAAGAGGAACGGTTAAATAAGCGAAAGTTCCGCAAATTGCAAGCGTGCCGTTTTGGGCAGTTGCATCCGTTTTGGGTTTTTTGAACAAGTACCTTACGACGTTCCGTACAACTGAATAGGTTTCGGTATCACTTTGAATCGAATGTTGCCCGCAGCGCCAATGGTTCTGCGGGCTGATTATCCCCCGTTCGCATGTCCTCCCCGCGCGGGAAAGACATGTCGGCACATCCGAAATGTTTCGCGGTGTGCGCCGCTGTGGCGGCAATCGGCCGAACGTTTACTTTGCTTACGAGTTCGACGGGCGAAACGCCCCGTTTCGGCGGTAAAACGTTCATAGGCAGGGGGTAGTTCCCTGCGGCGTTTCTTTGATTTCGCCGCGGCAAACACCGCAAGTCGGTTATTTTTCCTTGTGCGGGCTCCCCTGTTTCGATCCGCCCCGCACAAAACGATTCTTGGAGACCATCAACGGAAGCGACCGGGCAAGAAATGTCTTGTCCGGTCTTTTCCTTGTTCTCCCCTTTTCGGCCTCTCTTGTCGGACCGCACGGATTCTTTTTTGGTTTTTTGCCGGCCCGGCTCTTCTGCTCGCCCGCCCGAGTCTCCCGCGCAAAAAAACGACAACCGAATCGGCCTTGATCGAGCCGGACAAGCCGCGCATAGGACGACCTGTCTGCCATGCGATCGGTACGTGCTGCCCGTCAGCGGGCCGCATTCAGGCATAGGATTTGCCGCCAAGACCTGGCCCTGTTTTTCGTTCTCGTTTTTTGCTTTTCCGTTTGCTTTTTTGACGCGCTTCTTTTCGCTCGCTTTGGCCGGACGGTTGTTTTTCGCGCCATCGCTCCTTCTTGTTCATTCGGCAAGGCTTTTCTCGGCTCCGCGGATTTTCCGCGGGGTTAAGATACAAAAAGCCCGGCGTACGGACGCCGGGTCGTTTTATTCTTATTTTTATTTGGCAACCGCGCCCACTCCGGCACGGAAGGCCCGCACATTGGTCTCGTAGACGGCCGCCTTTCCGACAAATCGCTCCTGCAAACAGTTTAAGATGCTGCGCTCCTTGACCAGTTGCGTCAAAGCGAACAGCGCCCCCATCGCGACCATGTTCGCCGCGCGAACGTTTCCCGCCTCGATTGCGAGATCGTTGGCCAAAACATCGTACACCGAAAGATCGTCTCGTCCGGCATAGCTGTCCGAAATGGAGCCATTGACGATGATTATACCGCCCGGTTTGACGCGCGGCGCAAATTTATGAAAACTCGGGCTATTCAAAGCAATCAGCACATCGGGCGTATTGCAGAGGGGCGATGCAATTTCTTCTTCGGAAATGATGACCGAACAATTTGCCGTACCGCCGCGCATTTCCGGGCCGTACGCGGGAAGATAAGAAACCTCTTTCCCTTCGCGCAGGCCGCTCTCCGCCAGCATTTGGCCGATGCTCAGGACACCCTGTCCGCCCTGCCCCGCCAACAAAATTTTGATCATTGCTTACCCTCCGATTTGTCACGAAATACGCCGAGCGGGAACGTTTTGGTACATTCCTCTCCCATAAAACGCAGAGCATCGACGGGACGCATATGCCAATTCGTCGGACAGGAGACCAATACTTCGACAAATGTATAGCCGCGCCCTTCCGCCTGGAACTGCAAAGCCTTTTTGATCGCCTTTTTGGCCGCAAGCACATGTTTGACGTCATGCGTCGAAACGCGCTCGATGTAATAGGGCGCATCCAACGTCGCCAGCAGCTCGCATACGCGGATCGGGTACCCGTTTACGGCGGGGTCACGGCCGTTTTGGCAGGTGGTCGCCTTTTGCCCGATGAGCGTGGTGGGCGCCATTTGTCCGCCCGTCATGCCGTAAATACTGTTATTGATAAAAATAATGGTGATTTTTTCGCCGCGCGCCGCCGCATGCACGGTTTCTGCCATACCGATGGATGCAAGGTCTCCGTCTCCCTGGTAAACGAACACCAATCGATCGGGCAAACAGCGCTTGATCCCCGTCGCGACGGCGGGAGCGCGACCGTGCGCCGCCTCCTGCATATCGCAGTTAAAATAATCATACGCAAACACGGCGCATCCCACCGGGGCGATCCCTATGGACTTCTCCTGCAAACCCAGCTCTTCGATGCTCTCGGCAACCAGCCGATGCACGATGCCGTGCGTGCATCCGGGACAATAATGCAGGTGCGCATCCGTCAGCATTTTCGTTTTTTGAAATACTTTCATTTCTCCGCCTCCGCTTGTGCCAGCGCCTTTTTCGCCGCGGCGACGATTTCGCTTTCCTCTGGCACGTTGCCGCCCGTTCTTCCATAGAAATAGACGGGCTTTTTGCCGTTGACGGCCAATTTCACGTCTTCGACCATCTGCCCAAGCGAAAGCTCCACGGAAAGGAACGCTTTCGTATTCGGGCGCGCCGCACAGGCCGCATAGGTATCGTCCGGAAACGGATAGAGCGTGATCGGGCGCACACAGCCGGCTTTGACGCCTTGCTTGCGCAGCTCGTTGACTGCGCTCTTGACGATGCGCGCGACGGTGCCATACGCCGTCAAAACGATTTCTGCGTCCTCCGTGCAATATTCGACCGCGCGGCGTTCGTTGCGGTAAATCTCTTCATAGGTACGCTGCATTTCGTTGACATGCGGCTCCAATTCGTCCGGCTGGATGATCAACGAATTCAAAACGCGGCGCGCGGCGCCATAATGGCCGCTGGTCGCCCAGTCTTTTTCCGGAATCTCTTTGAGATCGCGCATGGGCGGCAGTTCCACCGGCTCCATCAGCTGACCGATCATACCGTCCGCCAAGATCATGGCGGGAACGCGATAACGATCGGCCAAATCAAAGGCGCGATATGTGTAATCGCAGGCTTCTTGCACCGACGAAGGTGCCAACACGATCAGATGGTAGTCTCCATGCCCGCCTCCCTTCGTCGCCTGAAAGTAATCTCCCTGCGCAGGCTGAATTCCGCCCAGACCGGGACCGGCTCGCATGATGTTCACGATCACGCAAGGAATGCGCGCACACGCGATGTAGGAGATCCCTTCCTGCTTTAAACTCACCCCGGGGCTGGACGAACTGGTCATTGCGCGGATGCCCGCCCCCGCCGCGCCGTAAACCATGTTGATCGCGGCAACTTCAGACTCCGCCTGTACAAATACGCCGCCGATCTGCGGCATCTTTACGGACATATATTCCGGAACCTCGTTCTGCGGGGTAATCGGATACCCGAAAAAAGCGCGACATCCGTTGCGGATCGCTCCCTCGCAGATTGCTTCTGTTCCGTGCAATAAAATCTTTGACATAGCTTACTCCTCGCACCGGGTACACCGAATACCCGCGCGCTCTTTGACTTTCCGGTCGGTAATTCAGCGCTCGACGACGATCGCACAATCCGGGCACATAATCGCACAGAAAGCGCACCCGATGCAGTTTTGCGGATTAACCGCCTCTGCAATGAAATAACCGTTCTGATTCATGCGATGCTCGCTGATCGAAATGACCTTTTTCGGGCAGGCATTGGCGCACAGTCCGCAACCTTTGCAAATTTTTTCGTCTACGGTGATGCCAGCCATTCGGCAATCCCTCCCTGTCTGCATGCGTGCGCGATCCGCATCCGCTCTTCCGCTCCGTCGCATTCGCCTGCAGGCATGCTGCCCGCACCGATGCCATACCAATCGCGCTACTTTTTGTATTATATCACGATTTGCTATGCCTTGTAAATCAAAAGTGTTTTTATTCTGAAAAAATTTGCCGAAAAAGATTGCCAAAAGCGGCATTTGGGTGTATAGTATTGTCAGAAAGCCTTTAATTTGCGCTGTTTTGACGCCGATCTGCATTCGTCTTTTTCGCTTGCTCGGACAAGCATGCACGGTTGCCGCGATCGAACGGCGAATGAAGAACCTCTTGTTCTGTCGCTATGAATCTACATTCGAAAATAAAAAAATCGCGGTTTATCCTGAGCTGTATCTTCCTTTCCGGATACACCGCCTATACGGTCTATGCGGTGTATTATTACCGCAATTTCGGAAATCAGCTCAGCATCGTACTGCTCACGCTGATCAGCGTCGCCTTCGTCCTTTCCGCCATCATTACGTTCGTGAGTTACCGCATCAACCTGAAGGATGCGCCGCGGCCGAAGGTCCACCGCTTTTTGAAAATGGCAAAGTATTTGGTGCAACTGATCTCCTCTGCTATTTCGCTCAGCTTGGTCATTTCCGCCGTGCAAAACATGAATCTCTTTTCGCTTATTATTGCAGGACTCTCGATCCCCTTTTTGCTTTGGGGATTGCTCGTCAATGTGCTGGCGGAATACTTGGAACGGCGTTTTGCTTCGCTGTTCCGGACCAAGGAATTTGTACGGGAAACACCGGTGGATTCGGAAGGAAACACGATCGATTTGACAAACATAATTGCCAACGTAGACGGCGGCGCATCCATGCGCAGAATGATCGCTCAAAAGGAAAAGCCGCCCCGCCACTGAATCCAAACTTTTCTGCCGCGAAATAAAACCACCCTGCATCAAAACAAGGCTGCCCGCTCCGGCGCGATGTACCGGTTTGCCTCTTGACGACGCGGTTGTTGCTCCGCGATCAATTTTTCTTTTCTCCTTGCTCTTGGCGCATGGCATGCTTTTTATTGCCGCGATCCTTTGCAATGCGCTTACAGCGCTGTGCGCCGGAGGACCTTGGCTTTTTTAGATTTTTTTCAATCAAAAACCGGCTGTGCAGCAAACGCCGCACAGCCGGTTCGTTCATTCATCCAAAAATCCAACCGTTGCGCGAAAGATCCGTTATCTTCGTCAAACAGAAAATCCAACCGTTGAGCGAGAGATCCGGTTTCTTCGTCAAACAGAAAATCCAACCGTTGAGCGAAAGATCCGTTTTCTTCGTCAAACAGAAAATCCATCCGTTAAGCGAAAGATCCGTTTTCTTCCTTGAACGGGCGAAGCATAATAAAACAGCCGCGCGTATGCGCGGCTGTTTTTTACTTTTACTTAGATCGTGCGATCTGTGACATAAGTGATCTCGGTAACGCTCGTAAACGTGGAGCCGTTCTCCATTTCGATGACGACCGTCACTTTACCGCCAACCAAGTCAGCCTTCGGAGCGAAATCGCTCGCATAGGTGAAGAGCCAAGTATTGTCGTTGTTGGTCGCATCCGTATCCTGGCAGAACCAGCCAATGCTTACCCAGTACTGATCCGGATTGGTCCAGTAAGGGATCGACTCGTTTTTCAAGTTCTCCAACTGCGTTCCGGTCGAAACGGCCTGTGCATAAGCAGCATCGCCCGCCTTCGTCACGGTAACCGTGATCTTCGCGATGTCTTCGTTGTTGATCACGTTGTTGTTGAAGTAGAACTCAACGTCCAAGACCGCCTTGCCTTCCGTGCCGATATACCAGTTCATGCCTGCTCCGTTAAATCCGGAGTTGAACCAGGTGTTGGTCGGATCGGAGGGATCCGGGTTCTTCATCGCAACTTTCACGTAGATGTTTTCAACCACTTTGTACGGGTTGCCGGAACCATCCGTCGCCGCGATCTGCGTCCAATCGGTGATTTCCGTCGTGCAAGCGCTGTCGCTATAGAAGGTGTAGGTGTAAACCGTCGAAGCCTTCAATTCCGCGATCATCGCATCGAACGCAGCCTTTTCCGCAGCGTCATTCTGGCAAGACCAGCCGTAGAACGGAGCGATCGTCGGAACATTCAAACCTTCGGGATATCCTTCCGCCGCACTCACGATGAAGTCAACGGTGAACTGCAGGTTATGCAAGGTGTTCGGGCTGCAGGACGGGCAAACGTCGTCCGGGCAGTTGTACATCGTCGAAGCGTGATACTTCTGCTGCGCCAACAGATCGTCCTTCGTGGTAGCCGTTCCGAGCTCCGTCATACGATTCGCGATGTGATCCAGCGTAGCAACGTTCCATTCGGTGTAGTTGCAGGTGCCGCCGTTGCAGTTGTCGTTCGTGCAAACCCAGATCATCATACCCTGGCTTGCGCAAGTCGGCTGGACATATTTGCCCATTCCTTCTGCGGTGTAATCCAGTTCGGTATCCAATACCAAGACCAGGTTATGTTCATCCTGGAGCGAATCTGCGCCATAGTAGCCGCTTGCATCCGTCCAAGGCTGTCCGGAAGGAGCCGTAGCGCCAGTATCGTCCTCGCCCTTCACTTCGATACGAATGTCGGAGCAACGCGAGCAAGTATCCTGATACTGATACAACGCCGTGCAATCGTCAAAGTCTTTATTCTGACCAGGGACCAAGAGCTTCTCGCTCTGTACCCACTTGTGACCAAGCGCGGTGCGGGTCGTCGTGTCAACCGTGTAGTTTGTATCCTTCGTCCAGGTAATGGCAACGCCTTCCTTTTCGAGGTTATAGCACATCGTGCAGACCGAGATCAACGTGCCGTTCTCTTCGCAAGTCGCAGCCGTATTCTTGATCGCGCCGCCGTTCACGGACTCGGTATCCGTCAAGACTTTCGTCACATCGTGGAGCAATTTTCCGCCAAAGTCGTATCCGCAAACCGTGCAGAGCTCACCGTGCTGGCAGTTCGGCTGATGTACAAGATCCGTCGCCAACGGATGGGTATGCGGCTGTCTGCGAAGTTCGGTATAGCAACGATCGCAAACGATGGAGTTGGAGCAATCGAAATCTGCGCCGGCTTCTTCATATGCCCAGCCGTGTTCCGCCGTCTCGTCGCGGACCATCAGAGCCTCGTTATGGGGCTGTTTGTATTCATTGTATCCGCAAACCGTGCAGGTATACGCGATCTGCGAAGGATCGCCGCAGAGGTCGGTCAACTTAAAGTTAGCCGGTTTGGTGTGATCCGCCGTCGCAACGCGCACGTCTTCACACTGCAGGCAAACGAGCGAATAGCCGGTAAAGTCATCATATTCGACGCCGCCGATCGTAACCTTGCCAATATCTTCGCAGGCATTGTATTCGGGAGCTTCCGCAGCCGTCACCAAGCCGCTCTTTACGCTATAATACTTGTGACCGAGCGCTGCAACCGTACGGGTCTGTTCTTCGCCGCAGCCGTTCTGGCAGGAACGAACTTCCGTACCGGTCGTGGTGCAGGTCGCCGCTACTTCGACTTCCCAGCTGTTGTCATCCCAACTATGCCCAAACGCCTTGTCGAGATTTGTCGTGTCGATATAACGATCGCCGCAGTAGGTGCACTCGTAGATCCTGTACGCATCCGTCGTGCAGGTCGCTTCCGCCTCTTCCGTCACAGCATAGTCGTGACGAATGTTGTCGGTATACGCATCTCTGTAGTTGTTGCCGCAAACCGAGCAAACGTGCTCCGTGTAACCACCGGTTTCGCAGCTCGGCGGGACAACGGTATCAACATAGGTATGTACGCCCGTCGCTGCAACTTTTTCCTGTTTGGTCTCGTTGCAGTTCGCACACTTATAGTTGTTCACGCCTTCGGCTACGCAAGTTGCCGCCGTCGAGGTGGATTCATTCAAAACCCAGGTGTGACCGGTTGCCGTGGCACCCTGCTCCTGTTTGGTTTCTCCGCAGGCAGAGCACTTGTAGACGTCGATACCATTGGTGAGACAGGTTGCAGCCGTCGAAGCAGCAGAATCTTTCTCCCACTTATGACCGGTCGCCTGAACAGCTTCTGTTCTCACTTCGCCGCAATCGCAAACATAATACTTATACCCCTGTTCCGTGCAAGTGGCAGCGACAGCCTTGCTGGCGTCCTCTGTCCACTCATGATGGTGTTCTTCCACCTCAGGAGTTTCCGGATTACATCCGACGATTACGAACATTACGGAAGCAACAACAGCCATTGCCAAAATCACGAAAAGCTTCGCGATCTTCGAACTAAAATGTTCCTTCATCTTGTTCATAACTCCTTCTAAATATTTTTTAATATTTTTGTACGCATGCCTCTCGCATGGATACTTGGCTATATTTTAACAAACGTGGATACAGATGTCAAGTATTTTTTCACAAAAAAGTGTGAAAAGATACGCGGCAAAAGTTGGGCAGTTTGCCAAAACGTGAAAACCGCTCCTTTTTTTATATTTATATTAAGGTTATAGGAGCCGCCTGCCGCTGCTAAAGCAATGCGTTTTGTTTTTTCGCCGCGCAATGAGGCGCGGCATCTCGTTCTTGCTCGCGTTTATTGCGCTTTGGAATAAACGCTGACCTGTTTTTTGTCTCTGCCCAGTCTTTCAAAGCGAACCACGCCGTCGGTCAAGGCGAACAATGTGTCGTCTTTGCCGATGCCGACGTTGTTGCCCGGGTGGATCTTGGTGCCGCGCTGGCGAACCAGAATGTTGCCGGCAAGCACTTCCTGCCCGTCTGCGCGCTTGACGCCGAGACGCTTTGCCTCGCTGTCACGCCCGTTGTGCGACGAGCCGGTCCCCTTTTTATGAGCAAACAGTCGAATAAAAATCATGTTTTGTCCCTCCTGTTTGGGTTAGAGCGTGATCTTTTCGATCAGCACTTGGGTGAAAGGCTGACGATGGCCTTGCTTTTTACGCTCGTTCTTTTTCGCCTTATACTTGAATACGACGATCTTTTTGAACTTATCCTGCGCCTGTACCGTCGCACGGACGGCGGCGGAAGAAACTTCGGCGCCCGTCTTGATCTCGCCTTGATCGGAAATCATGACTACTTTGAAGTCCACTGCGTCGCCGACGTTCGCGTCCAGCTTTTCCACGCGCAGAACGTCGCCTTCGGAAACGCGGTATTGCTTGCTTCCGCTCTCGATGATTGCGTACAAAATGCTTTTACCTCCTCTATCCAGTCTCGCCGTGTGCCAAGGCGGCACGTTTTTCCGCTTTTTTTGATCGAAAAAAACGCGCGCTTATAAAGCCCGCTCCGAGCGGCTCAGTATCCATCTTAGCACGCCTCACGAGGTTTGTCAAGCAAAAAAACGACGATTTGCCCGGTTTTCCGGATCTTTTGGCACTTTTTTCGGCGTTTTTCCGGCTCAGCCCTCATAAACACTGCGCTTGAGGATCCCGATGTAGGGCAGATTGCGGTAACGCTCCGCATAATCCAGGCCGAACCCGACCACAAACTCGTCGGCACAGTCAAAACCCTTGTAATCCGCTTCGATCGGAACGACGCGTCGGCTGTATTTGTCGAGCAGGGCGCAGATCTTGACCGATTCGGGCTTGCGCGAATACAGCATGCGCTTCAAATACGCGAGCGTATAGCCGGAATCGATGATGTCCTCCACGATGATCACGTGCCGGCCTTCGATCTTGCGATCCAAATCCTTGATGAGCTTGACCTCGCCCGAAGATTTGGCCCCGGCGCCGTAAGAGGAAATCGCCATAAAATCCATCTCGACCGGGACGCTCATCGCGCGGAGCAAATCGGCGTAAAACATGACGCTCCCTTTCAATATGCCGACCATCAGCGGCGTCGCTTGCGCATATTCTCGGCTCAGCTGCGCGCCCAGTTCGGCGATGCGCGCGCGGATCTGTTCCTCGGAAAACATGATGCTCTCTACGTCTTGGTGCATTGCTACGAATCTCCTTTGTGGTAAACTTCTATGGTCAAACGCTCGGACGTATGCGCGCCGAGCTTTACCTTCTCGGATATTTCTACGCCGCAGACGGCGTATACCTGCGACCCGCAGGCAAGAACGGGCAGTTCGTCGCGCAGACGGCGCGGGATCTTGCGCTCGATGAGAAAATCTTTGAGCTTTCTGCGGCCGCCGCCGAATTTTTCAAACCGATCTCCTTCCCGCCGCAGGCGCAAGACGCTCCCCTCCGGCAGCGCCGCGGCATCGATCGCAAGCCGGGCAAAACCCGCCGCCGACCGAACAAGTTCCTCGCCCCGACCTTCCAGCGGCGCGCCGGGCGCCGCGGAACGAACGCGGACCGCGATCCGTCCGAAACAAAATTCGCCCACGCCGAAGGCGTATTCCGCCGCTGCGCGCGGACGAGGAAGATACAGGGCGAGGACGTCGTATTCGCGCGCCGCCCGCACGCCGCCGGGAAGGGCGAGCGTTTTGCCGTTTTCGCCCCGAGCCAGCGACGCCAAATCTTCCAAATTTACGCGCGCATAGTCCGCTTGCACGCCCAGCCCGCGCAACGCGACCATGCAGGCGCGGAAAAACAGCGGACGGGGCGCGGAAAGATCGACCTTGTACGCGCCGTCAAACGCGTCGAACCGCAGCGCGCGCGCGGCGAGGGAGTAGAGAAATTCGTCGTCCTCGCGCGCGGCGCGCGAAAACTCGTACAGCCGGCTCTCGCAGGCGGGAAAGACCTGCTTTGCCGACGCCAACACCCGGCGGCGCAGAAAATTGCGCGTGTACGATTCGTCCGCATTGGTCTCATCCTCCCGCCCTTGCAGGCCGTTCTCGCGCAAATATTCTTGAATTTCTGCCTTCGGAACGCCCAACAGCGGGCGCGCGACCCCTTTGCCCTCCAGATCGGCGCCGGGCGCGCCGTCGGGCAAAAACTGCGCGATCAGCTCCGCCGCGGGAATGAATGCGCGCATGCCGCCCGCTCCGGTGAGGGCGGCGCCGCGGAATAGATTGAACAGGACGCTTTCGGCATTGTCTGCGGCGTGGTGGGCGGTGAAAACAAAATCCGCCCGATCTTCCGCCAACAGGGCGGCAAACAGGGCATAACGAAACCGCCGCGCCGCCGCTTCCAGACCTTCTCCGCGCGCGGCGGCCAAAGCCGGAATATCTGCCGCACGCGATTCGAGCGGAACGCCCCGCGCGCCGCACAGCGCGGCGACAAACGCGGCGTCTGCCAGCGACGACGCGCCCCGAATGCCGTGTTCGACATGCACCGCCGAAAGCGCGATGCCCGCCGCGGCCGCGTTTTTATTCAGATAGTCAAACAGAGCGAGCGAATCGCCCCCGCCCGAAAGCGCGACGCACACGCGGCGGCCGCGATAGGGCGAAAGATCCAATTTCATACCCTCAGTATACTATAAAGCGGCGCAAATTGCAATCAATACAGCCGCTGCGGAAGCGGCAACGGCCGCTTTTTGCCGTAAATCGTGCGGACCAGCGCCTTGCGCACCACATCTTCGCGGACTTTTTGGTTGTACACGGAATGCCCGAAGTTGAACAGATACGCCGCCACGCACACGATCGCCGCATGCGGCAGCAACGCGCCGCCGAACAGCTCAACGCACAGCAACAGCGGCGCAAAGAGCGTGTTCGTCGCCGCACCGAACACGGCGGCATACCCCAAACACGCCGCCAGTTCGGGCGGAACGCCCAGCCAACCGCCCAACGTTGCGCCCAAACACGCGCCCGCGGCAAAAAAAGTGGTCACCTCGCCCCCCAAAAAGCCGACGGAAAGAGTGGCCGCCGTGAACAAAATCTTGCACAGCCAGTCAACGGGATCTGCCTGTCCGGCGAACGCGAACCCGATCAGGTTGGACCCCAGCCCGCTGTACCGCCCGCCGCCGCAATACAGCAGCCCGGCGAGCAGCAGACCCGCCGCAAACACGCGCACATACGGATTTTTGACCGCCGTGCGGAAAAAACCGCCGAAAAAACGCCGCACAAGACAAAACAACAGCCCCGCCAGCCCGCATGCGACGCCCAGCAAAAACAACTTGCCCGCCAGCGCCAAATCCATCGCCGCCGCGGTAATTTCCAGCGCAAACGCCTGCATTCCGCAATACGCAGAGACCCCGTAAGCCGCAAACGAGGCGAAGGCCGCCGCGATCAGCGCGCGCAGCCGAACATGCCCGACGATCGTCACTTCCAGCGCAAAAAACAACGCGCACACTGGCGTGCAGAACAGCGCCGAAAAGCCCGCCGCCATGCCCGCCACGAGCAAGATCTTCTCCGCTCCTGCCAACGGAACGCGCGCGCCGATCCCTCCGCCGATCGCCGCGCCGATCTGCACGCCCGCGCCTTCCCGCCCGACGCTGGCACAGACCAAATGCGCGCCCCAGGTGCCCGCAAATTGGAAGAGCGCGTTGCGGAGCGGAAAATTTTTGGTTTCCCCCCGCGAAGCGGAAAATGCCGCCGCCATCCCGACGCCGCCGCGCCCCCACTTTCGGAGCATGCCGACGGTCAGCACCCCCACGGCCGGCAAAAACCAAACGTAAAGGCCGAAATGCCGCGCACCCAGCGCGCTAAAGTACTCGACCCCCATCCCGAACGGAACGATGACCGCCCCCACGGCCAGCCCCACCGCCGTGCCGAGGAGCGCGTAGAAAAGCGGCTCTGCCCAGCGCCGCTTCCAATCGTTTTGTTTTCCTTTCATTCTTTGCCGACCTTTTCTCCCCGCCGGGAGCATTCTTTTTTATTATTTTACCCTGTTCGGACGGGTTTTGCAAGAGTTTTTTCGCGATTCTTCCCGAAAATCAGCGGATTTTGACCCCATCTTGCGGCTTCGCGCCCGCCCGCGCGCGCCCCTTGGGCGCGATCGCTACTCGCCGCCTTCGGACGCGGGATCCCGCGCGGTCAGCGGCGCAAACGACGCGCCCACGAACGACGCCAGCGCGGCCGGCGAAAGGCGCATCTGCCGCCCCGTTTTTCCCGCGCTGACATAGATCGCCTCCAGCGTGCGCGCACTTTCGTCCAAAAACGTCGGAAACCGTTTTTTCATCCCCACGGGCGAACACCCGCCGTGCACATAGCCGGTGAGCGGCTCCAGTTCCTTTTGGCGGATCATGGCGATCGACTTGACTCCCGCAGCCTTGGCGGCGCGCTTGCAGTCAAGCGTGGCGCATACCGGCACGCAAAACACGAAATGCGCCCCGCGCTCGGAAACGGTCACCAGTGTCTTGAATACCGCGCGCGCATCCTCGCCCAGTTGCGCGGCGACCTGCATGCCGTCTGTAATCTCCGCCGGGTATGAAAAGCTCTCATAGGCGATCTTTTTGCCGTCCAACAGCCGCATGGCGTTGGTCTTGTCCGTTTTGTCCATTGCTCGATCCTCGCTGGGTCTGTTCGAAAGCCATTATACCACATCCGGCCAAGGATTGCAATGCGGCGGGAGGGGAAGCGATGCTTTTGCCCCGCCTTTTTTCGGCGGGGCAAAAGCTCATTCGACGGTGACGCTTTTGGCAAGATTGCGCGGGCGATCGGGGTCAAACCCTCGCAACAGACAAAGACGGCAGGCCAAATATTGCAGCGGTATGACCGACACGACGGGCATCAGCGGCTCGCACACCGCCGGCAGCCGACAGCAAAAACGTGCGCGGCTTTGCGCAAGCGCCTCCTCCTGCTGGGAAAACAAAATGGTGAACGCGCCGCGCGCCGACGCCTCGGCCACGGCATTTTCGCATTTGCGCACCAGCGCACGGCGGGTGGAGAGCACGGCAACCGGGAACCCCTCCTCGACCAGCGCGAGGGTGCCATGTTTAAGCTCGCCCGCCGGGTAACCCTCTGCAAACAGATAGGCGATCTCCTTGACTTTCAGCGCCCCTTCGCGGGCGGTGGCCACGTCTGCGTCGCGGCCCAAAAAAAACATGCCGCGCGCGCCCTGCAGGCGCTCTGCCAATCCCTCCACGGCAGGAAAACAGGGGAAGGCGCGCTGCGCCGCGTCG
>CALVHT010000027.1 GCA_944328645.1 uncultured Clostridia bacterium | reverse complement strand
CATTGGTCTTTTGCGGATTTCGGTTTCACTGGGGCCGCAGGATCCGCAGCGGAAAATTTCTGCAATTTTTCCGTCGGGAATGGGGACTGTTCGTCATGCTGGTCCCCGGTACGCTGCTGATGGTCGTGTTTTGCTATATCCCTATGGCGGGGCTGGTGGTCGCTTTTAAGGATTATAACGTTGCAGACGGTATTTTCGGCAGCGAATGGGTGGGGCTGGAAAATTTTTTGGAAATGTTTGAGCCGCAGTATCATTTTTGGAGGACGCTGCGCAACACGGTCGTCATCGCGCTGTTGAAATTTGTGGTCGGGTATCCCGCCTCCATTATTTTGGCGCTGCTCTTTTCGATGCTGGTTTATCGCTCCTTGAAAAAAATCGTGCAGACGGCTTCCTATTTGCCCTATTTTATCAGCTGGGTCATGATCGCAGGGATCGCGTACAATTTTTTGACCGCAAACAACGGGGTGATCAACAATGTTTTGGAATTGTGCGGCAAAGAGCCGATCAACTGGTACAACGATGCGAGTCATTGGTGGGCGATCCTGACGATCACGAGCGTTTGGAAAGGAATGGGCTGGGGAACGATCGTTTTTTTGGCGGCGATCAGCGCCATTAACGAGGAACTGTACGAGGCCGCGAGCATGGACGGAGCCAGCCCGATGCGCCAAGTTTTTTGCGTTACGATCCCCGGCATGATGCCCGTGATCGGGTTTACCTTTGTCTTGAACATGGGCAATTTGATCAAGGACGACGCAGACCAGATCATGGCGCTGGTCGGGAGCGGCAACTATGCGCTGGATGAAAAAGTGTCGGTATTCGGTACAAGTATCTACAACGCGCTGCAATCGGGGCCCGGACAGTTCAGTTCGGCGACGGCTTTGGGATTTTTCCAGGGAGTGATCTCCCTGATCCTGGTATTCAGCAGCAACCTGATCGTTCGCAGGCGCGGCTACCAGGCCTTGTGGTAGGAGGGAGTCGCCATGCTATATTCCAAAGGACAAAAAGTATTCAATGCATGCAACGCGGCGCTGATGGTGATTTTGTTGCTGGTGTTTGCGCTTCCGTACCTGTTGATCTTAGCGACCTCCTTAACGGCCGAAAACATATTGATGGTATACGGTCCCTCGCTGCTTGTTCGGCAATGGAGCTTTGAGGCATACGATTATATCCTCTTTACGCAGACGTCGTTTATTCGTTCGTTTGGGGTATCCGTCTACATCACGGTGGTCACGGCGGTGCTGAACCTCGCGGTCAACGCGCTGTTTGCTTATCCGCTGTCGCGCAGGCGGTTTTCGGCGGCTAAAGTGTTTTCGGTATTGGCAGTGATCACCATGTTGTTCGGCGGCGGAACGATCCCGTTCTTTCTGTTGATCGAGAGACTGCATTTGCTGAACAACTTGTGGGCTTTGATTTTGCCGATGGTTTTTTCGGCTTACAACATCATTCTTTTGCGCAACTTTTTTACTTCCATCCCGGATGCGCTGGAAGAATCCGCCAAGATCGACGGCGCGAACAATTTTGTCGTGCTGTTTCGCATTTATCTTCCGTTGAGCAAGGCCGTTTTGGCAACCGTTTTGCTCTTTGCGGCGGTCAATCAGTGGAATACCTGGACGACGACCATGATGTTTATCGATTCAAACCACGCCGAATTATACCCGGTGCAGTATTATATCCGGCAGCTCTTAAGCGGGTTGGATTCGATGGCGGGAGAGGTCGGAAGCGGGTCCGTGGCAAACCTTCCGCAAGAGGGCATCAAAAATGCGGCGATTATCGTGGCAACGTTGCCGATCATTTGCGTGTATCCGTTTTTGCAAAAGTATTTTATCAACGGGATCATGATTGGTTCCGTGAAAGAATAAGGAGAACAAGGATGAAGAGAATTTTGGCATGGGTGTTGGCTGTTTTTTCATTCGGTATGCTGTTGGCAATGGCGGCGTGCGGAGAACCCGGGGAACCTGGCGGAGACGGAACGAGGCCGGCCGGCACGGAGATCGTTATTTTTATGGCGAGCGATAAGGTGGCGGGAACCAACGAATCGGCGGTCAAGGCGGCGGTGGAAGAAAAGTTTTGGGAAGATACCGGTATCTCGATCGATTTGAATATTCAGATCAAGAACAAGAGCGATTTTGCTTCCACGATGACCAACGCGATGGCGAGCAACAGCTGGGATGCTGCGGTCTCTTATCTCGGGATCGCGGGCGTTGACGACAATCTGATTCGAAACGACGCGGCGCTGGACGTGACGGATCTGCTGCTCGAATACGGGCAGAACATCCTGGCCAATACGGGAGACGCGTTGAACTCGCTGCGTTCCGTCGAGGGGATCCAGTACGGCATTACCAGCGTTGAACAATCCAAACAATACGGCATCCTGATCCGAAAGGATTGGATGCGTCAGGTCGGGTATACAGACGATCCGAGCGAGGTCACCGATCAAGTTCAGCTTCTCAACACGATCGGGCAGTTCACGGACATGCTTCGCAAATTCAAAGAGGAGATCCCTTCTTGTGAAATTCCGTTGGCCGGAGCGCCCTGGGATCTGGAATACGTGCTGACCTCCGGCGTAGTGGAAGGGCAGCCCTCCTATGCGACCAATGTATTTTTGGGAGAGGGCGACAACGTCGAAGTGGGGCCCGGATATTTGCATCCGAATTACGGCGAGGTTCTTTCCTACGCCTATCAGTGGTCGAAAATGGGTTTGTGGGAACAATATGAAGCGGCTACGACCTATTCGGCGCGGGAACGCTGGTTTGTTTCGGGCACGACGGGCGTATACGTGGGCAATCCCAAGGTGACCGAGCTGATTCGCGTGGCGAGAAACTTGCAGGCGACGGATCCGAATGCGGAAGTGACGATCATCGGGCCGTTGGCGGCGGGGGGCAGTGACGGGGTAGCCATCCTGTCTGACGGCAAAGAGTTGCGCGGGTTCCGTGCGGAGGATCCCGCATACAGCGGATTGGTGATCAATCCCCGCAGCGACAATGCAGAAATCGTCGTAAAGTATCTAAACTGGGTGCAAGCGAGTAAGGAAAATTACGAACTCTGTGCGTATGGCATCCTTGGACAGGACTGGGAGGCGATCGGCGACGATCAGATGAAATACCCCGCGGGCAAAGAAGATCTGTATTTAAAATCGCCCAGCTATTCGGGGGCTTACAAGTTGGTCGCGAACATTCAGATTTCGGACCGACGGCTCGCTTCCTATACGGAAACGGAGCAGGCATGGTTGGATGCCGCGGCCACGGCGCCGTGCTATGAAAGCGTTACGAACGGAATGTTTCTTTTTAAACCGGGAAAAGAAATTTATTCGGAATTTCTGAACAGCCAAAATCGCATGATGACGCAAATTATCTACAAAGCATGGAACGGCACGCAAGATCCGCTGTTGTACCACATGGAGGACGAAACAAACGGGGTCGCCGGGTTCCGGAACTCATCTTCCGCATATTTGACCTGGATGACGAATCAGTATTTATTGGCGAGTGTATAAAAAAGGGGGATGAATGATGAAAGAGAAGAAAAAAAGTTTGATTCTGTTGATAACGGCCTGCATGATCGCGCTGCTTCTCGGCCTCGTCACGATGTTGGGCGGGGCGGGAGCCGCCGGCGCCGCGTCTGAAAATCTTGCGATAGACGCCTCCGCCTGGCAGACGTATGCCACGAACAACGAGGGCGCGGTCACGATCGATACAGACGGAATCACGCTAAAAAAATGGAATTATGAGACGCATCCGACGGCTGTGGCGCTCAAAACGCCCATCCAGGAAAAGGCCCGGATCACCATACGGTTTCGCGGAAACCTAAACTTTACGCAGGAAGAACTGAACTCCGGCGTCGTCGGGCGCAATTTGTTCGGGGTAAAGCTGTTGAAGTCCGGCAGTTTGATCACCGAGAACTTTCAATATTTCAAGAATGTGACCGCGAGCGGCACCGAGTCGCTTTTGACGGAGTTTGAAGTTCCCAGCGAAGGCTCGCTGTGGGCGTACCTGTGCCATCAGGAAGAGGGAAAATACACGACGGGCGATTATATTTCCACCACTGAGTTGGTTCGTCAATATGCAGACGGCGTGCAGGAAAGCGAAAAATTTTATATTGCCGACCCGCTCTTTGACGGCACGGAACAAACCTTGGTCATTCAGACGGACTTTGTCAACGGGGTCATGCAATACAGCGTGTTTGTCAACGGGCAGATCTTTACAGACGGGGCGGTCGTAGACGCACAGGCGCTCACCAAGCAGAGCGATCTGAGCGGTCCTTATTACCTCGCGTTCGGGGCATACAACAACTGGCAGATCGCCGACCCCGACTGGCAGGCAGACGAGAGTCAATACGTCACCATCACCGACGTACAGATCGAACAGGGAAGTTACGACGTGCAATTTCCGGATGACGGAGAATATGAAAATATCGCTGTCGATCCGGCCCGCTGGAGCGGATATGCGGGCGACGGCGGAGTGCTGACGAACAACGCGAACGGCGACGGGCTGCGGTTTTCCGCATGGCCGACCACCAACGATCCTGTGGCGGCGAACTTTGTCAACTGCGTCGCGCCGGCAAGCAAATTGGCGATCGATTTTAAAGCCGATCTGAATTTTTATGACGAAGATCAGATTACCGAAGGAAACCACGGCAATTATGATTTTGAAAAGAATGCCGTCATGATCGCGTTTGCCAACGCGACGGATCGCGCCTTGGGGCAAAGAGGGGTACGTTATTGGTCCGGGGCCGATGTCGGCGAAAAATTCCTGGTCCTTTCCATCGCCAAACAACATTATTGGTACAACGGATCCATCGGTTATTCCAATGTCGTCGAGTTCTCGCTGATTACGGCAGGGGACGATTCGACCGGCGGCCATGCCAGTTCGGTCCGGTTGAGCGACTCCTTTGCCGACGTATATTTGGACGGGGTAACAAACAACCGCGTCGTGATCGAAACCTCGCCGGCAGGAGACAGAGCGAATATCCGCATTCGCATCAACAATACCGTGTTTTTTGACGGAACGGTCGATCTGACCTTGCAGGATTGGAGCTTTGGGATCGGTGCCGGCGCCAACATTCACTTGACGCAGAGAGAGGCAAACGATCGCAACTTCGTGCAGATCGATTCCGTCCGGGTCGACAACGAGATTGTGATACAAAGAAAGACGCCTGCCGAAGAAAAATATGCGGATCCGGCCAAAAACCTGGCGACGAATCCTTATAACTTCGACTACAACGCGCAAAACATCGCGATTTCCCAGGACGGGATGCTGATTCGAAACATACCTTCCGGCGCTTCCAATTTGTATGTGCTCAAGCAACAAAAAGTTTCCGAATTCGACTTTGCGATGAAATTCAACGCCGATCTCAGGATCGATTGGGACAGCCAAACGGAGAGCGAGCGAAACCCGGCAGCCGGATATTTCTGCAATCTGATGTTGACGTTTAAGATCGACAGCGACGAGCCGACCGTCGGAAAGCAAGAACCGCGCTACTATGGGATCGAATTGGGCCGCAACCAACTTGCCATGGGTCCGACAAGCCTTTCCTATGCGGCGATCACCACTTTCAAAGGCTACAGCACGAGCGATTATCTGAAGCAATGGCAGGTGTATAACCCTTCGCTTCCGAACATTTCAGACGGAAACGATCATTGGTTGGAGGTCGAGTTCGACGATATTGAGGAAGGCGGCCAAAAAGGCATCACCATCAAAGTCTATCTGGACGATGCGGAGATCCTGACCTTTACGGATTACGACGGAACGGTTACCGAGCAAGTCGGGTCGAGCAGCGTGGAATACGAGAAAAAGGTCCACGGTTTGCCGGGCTATATCGGATTGTACAGCATGTCCGACGCTTCCTTGGCCGAAGCCGTGCAGTCCAGCGTTTTGATCAAAGAAATGTACGTCATTTCTTACGATGAAACGGAAACAGGGGAATTCTTCACGCAAATGGAAGAGCCGCTTTATTCCCTGTCGATCAACGAAAACTTTGCGCCGGCGCAAGCGTATTATGTGGGCGAAGACGTCGTCTTGAATCTGGAGAGCGCATTCAACAACGCGGGCAAATATCCGCTGACCTTTACGGTTTTGAACAATGCCACCTCCGAGGCGATCGGAACGGTCGACGGGTCGATCTGGACGTATGTGCCGACCGTCGAAGAATATTTCGTCATCCGCGTGACAGCTACGCCCGACAAAGAAGGGGTCGAGGCAAAGAGCCTTTTGATCGATATCAATATTTTGGAAGACGCAAACAACAGCGAGCCGCCGCCGGAAAACGGCGACACGGACGAGGAGACGGGCGGTTGTGCGAGTTCGCTGGGCGGAGGGATGCTGGCTGCGGCCGTATTGGTCGCAGGGGCCGCGGTCGGATTGATCGGCAAGAAAAAGAAAATTTGAGAGGGTGCGAGCGCCGCTTTGCGCGGCAAGGCGGCGCCGTGAGGAGACAAAAATGAAAAAAGCGGCAAGCATTTTATTGAGCGCGGTACTCGGTATCGGCGTTTTGGCGGGCGCCGGGTGTACAAATCCCGACGGCCCGGACAACGTGTTGCCCGAACCGACAATTCCGCAGGGATATACCCGCGTAGACATCGCAGAGACGGCCAATCCGTTTGCACTGGAAGGGATCGGCGCGCAGATCGATCAATGCGTTTTTACGGGCGGCTATACCTCCAGCGCGATCGTCAACCCAGACATGACGGAGGAGGACTTTTCGCTGTGGAAAAGCCGGCTGGAGTATATGAAGATCGATCTCATTCGCCTGGCGATCGTTCCGGACTGGTACGAACATGAAAACGACAATGATGATACGGATGTTTTGGATATCGATTCTCCCGCGCTTACCTGGGATAGTCCGAAAATGCAGGCGGTCTACCGCGTGCTCGACTGGTGCCAGGAATTGGATATACAGGTCAACTTTTCGCTGTACGGGCTGTACCTTGATGGCTTTAACGCGGCCAAAGACCCAATCTATCCGCCCGGTTGGCTTACCATGCCGGAAGATTTTGAGGAATTTGCGGAAACGCTGTATGCCGGTCTGTACTACATGACCGAAGTGAAGGGATACGACGTCGTGCGCGAGTTCAGCGTTTACCCGGAACCGGATAAGCGCTTTGTCGAGGCGGCGGATCGCAATTTCAGCCAATTAATCGAGGCGTGCGATGCCAAATTGCGTCGGGAAGGCGTGCGCGATCGTTTTATCTTTTCCGGACCGGCGGAAGTCAGCGACTATGCGGTGTTTGAGCAGGTCGTGGAGGATTGCGGCGATATTTTTGACAAGTTTACGGGATCGTTTTACAAGTTCAACAATTCCGACAGCAATTTCGAGATTTTGGCAGGCATGGAGCCGTTTGCGCAGAAGGCGGCGGAGATCGGAAAGACATACGGCGTCAGCGAGTTCGGTTCCGATTTGATGATCTCGGCGGCGGCGCAGTCGGATATCGATACGTTTGACCGTGCGCTGTATTTGGCACGATTCGTGACGTTGGCTTTGAACGCGGGCTTTACCAATATGAGCTACTGGGTACTGGGGGATTCCATGTACGACAACGTGCTCATGGAGCTGGGGCTTTGGAAGTATAAAGACGAAGATTGGCAGCCTCGCCCGCAATTTTATACGTATTCGCTGATTACGCGTTATACCCAGCCCGGCAGTGCGATCTACCCCATGCAGTTCGGGCAATGGAGCGACCTGTGCGGCGTGGCACTTCGTTCCCCGGAAAACAAATGGACCTACCTCGTCGTGAACAACGGGCCGACCCAACAGCTTGTCTCGCTGGTCAATCGAGCGCCCGATTGTTCCCAAGAAATGAACAAATACGAGGTTGCCGAGACCTCGCTTCCGGCCGATGGCCAAATCGAAATACAACCGAGCCGGTCGTATGTGTTGCAAGACGGCGTGCTGAGCGTTCCGATTAAGGCCCGCAGCTTCGTACTGTTTACGGATCTTTCATACGATTGATTTGCGTCAAATGCGGCCGTAAGGCTGCCGTTCGGCAAGGAAAAGAACGAAAAGTTTGTTGTCTGAAAGGGCGCGGCGCATCGAAAGATGCGCCGCGCCCTTGTAATTTTCGACTCACGGTAAAACTGATTCGCAGCGCCGAAATCGCGGGGTCTCCCGCATGCAAATCGGCGTGAATGCGCATGGACGTTGGTTTTTTGATTTTCTGCTTGACGGATGTTGCCGCCGGGGTTACAATAGGGGCATGAGAAAAAAATTGTCTTTTCTTTTGCAGGCCGCCGTCGCGGTGTTTGCCGCGCTCGGCGTGGTGTTCTCCATCGCAGAGGCAGGCGCGCAGGTCCTGCTGTATTTTACCGTGCAGTCCAACCTTTGGATGGGCGCGGTATGTGCCATTTTTTTTGTTTTTCGGTTGATCGGCGCCGGGAAGTCGCGGTGTGCGATCCCGCGCGTCCTATGGCGGTTCAAATTTGTTTTTACCGTCTCGATCACTTTAACGGGCGTCGTGTTTTGCTGCGTCCTCGCCCCGACGGTTGCGGGCGCCTTCGATTCGGCCGCGAACGTACTTACGCATGTTGTGGTGCCGCTCCTTTCCGTCGCGGATCTGTTTGTTGCCGGCGATGCGCATTCGTCTGGCAAGGACTTGCCTTTCGCCCTGCTCCCGCCTCTGTATTATGTGGTGTTTGCCGGGATCGGATATGCCTGCCGTTGGGATTTTGGCAGGGGAGCGCGCTTTCCGTACTTTTTTTTGAACTGGGGTTCGCCTGTCGGGGCGTTCGGTTTCGGCGGCGAAGGCGTATATTTTATGGGATGCGGGTGGTGGCTGATCGCGCTATCCCTGTTTTTGATCGGCATAGCCGCCGTGTATGTCGCGCTCTTGCAAAAGATCCCTCCCGCGGAAAGTTCAAACAAGTAGCCGCGCCGCCCGCGAGAAAACGGGAGAAGGCCATCGAGCGAGCAAGACGCATGCGCCGAGTGAGGGCGTTCGGATAAAAAGACGGCACAGGAGCGCGATGCGTTCGGCCGGCGGTTTTACGCCGACGCACAAGAGCCTTTTCGACGCACGATCGCCGTCCGCTTGGTTGCAAAAAGTGGATGTGCCCCGAACGCCTTTTCGGCGTTCGGGGCACAAATCGTTGCTTGCAATGTATCCGCTGTTTTCGGTGTGCAGCCGACGATTCTGCGGTTTGCACAAAGGATTTTGCGGTTAAGGATTTGTATAGGAGAGGTCGACGTTTAAGTAAGTCGTGTTCTGCAACGTGAGGATCTCGTCCGAATAAGTCCCCCGGGTCCCGCCGAGGAATATGCCGGTAGCCCCCTGCGCATAGCCTATGATGGCGGCATTTTCGACCGTAGCCGAGTCAAGAAGGATCGGATACGTCGCATAGCTGGCAGAATATTCGCCGACAATGCCGCCTACATAAGAGCGGGAACCGTTCTCCGTCAGATAATCGTCGGGCGCTTCGATCTTGACCGTTCCGTCGGAGAAAGAAACGTTTTGCAGCGTCATACCTGCGGTATAACCGAAGTTCAGGTAGCCGATTACGCCGCCGACTTTGCGCGTGCCGATCACGTCAATTCCGCAAACGGAAATGCCGCTGTATACCCGTCCGGTCGCTTCGCCGGTGAAACCGATCGCGCCGCCGATATTGTCGCCTTCCAAATTGGCCTCCCGATAGATGCCCTTGACAAAGCTTCCCGTATTTCCGATGACCTGGCAGTCGTTCACGCCGACATAAGCATACCCGATCAGTCCGCCTACTTTGTAATTGCCCGTCACAAAAATATCTCCCTGCACGGTACAATTGCGGATGTTCCCCGTAAAGCCGCCCGCAATGGCGCCAACGGACTCTTTGCCCGTAACGGTCGCGTTTTCGATCGTAAGATTCTCGATGACCGCAGGGGAATTAAGGACGCCGAACAGGCCGACGAAGGCGCGGTCGGGCAGGTCGCAGGTGAGGTTGGAAACGGTGTAATCGCGGCCGTCAAAGGTTCCCTGGAAAGGGGCGCCTTCCTGGCCGATCGGCTCCCACGAGAGGCCGGCCAGGTCGATGTTCTGTGTCAGAACGACCGTCTGCTCTTTGTAGCTGTTGCCGGCATTGACGGAAGCGGCAAAGGCCGTGAGATCGTCAGCCGAGGAGATCAACGTCTCGCCGGTGATCAGATCCTGGATCAGCCCCTCCGGGGATATGTAGAGGATGCGCACATTTTCGGCCGTGTTGCCGATCGAAGTAAAATTTTCTTCGTTTTCAGTATAAACCAAATATCCATTTTCCCCGCCGTTCACGCTGAACGCGCTGCTGTAATTGAGGTTGGATTGTTCGCGGTAAATGGTCACATTTTTTACAGAGCAATCGGTCATGCTCCAACGGTCGGGGAGAGTGTTGTAGCCGTACAAGGTTCCGACCAGGCCGCAAATGTTGTGATAGCCATAGAGTTCGTAGTCGGAAACGCTGCAATTTTGCAAATACAATTTTGCGCCGTCGTGTAAGACAGAGAAACCGATCAGACCGCCGACGCGGATCCCAACGCAGTTGCTGTTGTCAATGACGCCGTTCGAAACGTGAACGTTTTCCAACGTGACCTCGCCGTATTGGTATCCGATGACCGTTCCGATGAAGTTGCCTTGGGTTTGGAAATCGACTCCTTCAAAGCGCAGATTGCGAATGGTTAGATCCGAGCTGTTGCTGCCGATGAAGCCGCTGTTGGATGTTCCGTTTTGGATGGTCATGTTGCGGATAGTATGTCCTTGTCCGTCCAAAACCAAGCCGTCCAGCGACTGTTTCCAGCCGTTGATGGGTTCCCAAAGGATGCCGCTTAAATCGATGTCGTTCATGAGTTGGATCGTTCGATTCCGATAAGCCGTGGATCCGCTGTTTACTTGTTGTGCAAAATAGAGCAGGTCCGACGCGTTGTACAGATAGGTGATGTCCGGATCCGGGTCCGCGGTGGTGGCATTGGCCTGTACCGCCTCGACGGTAAAGTTGAGAACGGCAGAAAGATCCTGGTACGTGTCCGTGGCCTGCAGCGGGAGCGCGACAGAAACGGTGTAGGTTCCGATCGTTTCGTTCACGGCCAAGGTCGTCCAGTTGGAAATATTGGTGGTTTGGCCGTACGTTTCGCCGTTGATCGTGATCTCCAAAGCGTTGAGCGCGGCGTCTTCTGCCGCAACGATCGTGCGGTATTTGATCGCGACGTTGCTGTTGTTGGTGATTTGGATGTTGAATTCCGCTTTATCTCCCGGCGTGATCCGCTCGATCGTGAGCGCGTTGCCGTTGAGTGCGGCGATGCCGCCGTTCGCAAAGGAGTTTCCGCTTTGCTTGACGTAGCTGTATGTATTGCCGTTTTCGTCTACCAGTGTTCCGGAAACGTCTGCCGCGGCCGAATAGAGCGTGAGGTCGCTCGGCACAGCCACAACGTTGACTTTACCGCTCGTGACGGCAATGTTCACTTCGGATTGGCTGGTGAACAGAGCAAAGGTGGCGCCGACGGCAAGACAGGCGCAGCACGCGATCACGGCGAAGGATGAAAAAATGCCCAAAGTTTTCTTTTTCATGGCTTTCCCCCAACAATCGATCGGATTTCCCCCAGGAAACAATCCCGCATGGAATGTTCCTCTTTGGATTACGAATACGTATATATGAATACTTATATATAGTTTATCACGGAATTACAATTTTGTCAATACCGCAAATCAAGAAGGAAGGCAAGCGGACAATGTTTTTTAGTCCGTATCCGGTCATTGCAGCGCATCGAACAAGGGGGAAGGCGGAAGAGCGGAAAAATCTTGCGAGGAACTTGACAGAAACGGCGGATTTTGCTATACTTTTTTTCTGTATCAGACAATCGGGCCGCAGGCCGGATCGCCTAAAAAAACAATAGGGGAACGATGGCAGAAAGTATGCAGAAATTACAGAAAACGGAAAACAGCAAGGGCTTGTTGAATTTATTGCAGGGAGCAGACCGGAATGAATTTCGTCCCGTCGTGTTTTGGAGCATCAATTCTTCATTGGAACAGGAAGAGCTGGTCCGGCAGATCCGTGAGATGCGGGCATTTGGTTTGGGCGGGTTCGTATTTCACGCTCGCGCGGGCATGACGACGGAATACCTTTCGGAGGAATGGTTTCGTTTGGTCGGCGTCTGCCTGAAAGAGGCGGCGGCACAGGGGTTGCAGGTTTGGGTATACGACGAATTCGGTTGGCCGAGTGGCTTTGTCGGCGGGAAATTGCTGCAAGCGCGAGAGAACCGGGCGCGTTATTTGGAGTATGCCGTATTGGATAGGTATGATGAGAAGGCGTACGCCGTCTATGCGCTTCATGACGGCGTGCCGCGTCTGCTGCGCCCGGGAGAGCGTGCGGCGGAATATCATACCCTGTATCTGCGTTATTCGGACGCGTATGTGGATATTTTGAACCCGGCGGTGACCGATCAGTTTATCGAGGCGACATATCGTCCGTATTATGAACGGTTCGGCGATCGCTTCGGAAAGGAATTGCTCGGGTTTTTCACGGACGAGCCGCAGTATTATCGATATGCGCCCCCCATCTCCGCGGTGACGGAGGAGGCTTTCTTGCGTACTTACGGCGAACCGCTCAAGGAAGGATTGCTGTATCTGTTCTTACAAACGGAGCGCGCGTATCCCTTCCGTGTCCGATATTATAATTTGATGAACCGATTGTACTGCGAAAATTACTATCGCAGGCTGTACGATTGGTGCCAGGCGCACGGCTGCCGTTTGACGGGGCACAGCGTCGAAGAAACGCTTTTCTTTACGCAAATGTGGGGGGGCGCCGACTGTGCTACGAGTTATTTGTACGAGCATATTCCCGCCATTGATAATTTGGCAAAGCATTCCCCCGCCTACATATCCGCCAAAAACGTGGGCTCGGCGGCGGCGCAGACGGGAAAGCCATTGGTTATGACCGAAACGTTTGGATGCAGCAGCTACGGGGTAACTCCGCGCGAACTGCGTCTGATCGGCGACAAGCAATACGTGTTTGGCGTCGATTTGATGTGCCAGCATCTGTATAATTACTCGTTGGCAGGGCAGGGCAAGATCGACCATCCCGTATCTTTCGGCAGAACGTTGCCGTGGATCGAAGGCTACCCCGCGCTGAATCGATATTTTGCCGACTTGGGTTATCTGATCGCCTCGTCGCAGGAAGAAACGCCCGTCGCGGTCGTCACGCCCATGGAGAGCATCTATTTGGATTATTTGCGGCTGGATGAAGAAGCGGCACGCGAGAACGTGGACGTAGGGTTTTCGAAAATCGTGAGCAAATTGCGCGCAAACGGGATCGCCTATCAGTTTGTGAACGAAAAAATCTTGCAAGATCTCGGCCGCGCGGAGAACGGGCGGCTGATCGTGGGGGAACGCACATATGCGGCGGTTTTGCTGGCGAATTGCCGCGAGCTGAAACAAAGCACGGTGCGGCTGCTCACCGAAATGCTCGAACAGGGCGGCAAATTGGCGATCGAGGGGAGCATTCCCGCCTTTGTGGACGGCTTTCGCACGCCGTGCCCGCCCTTGCGGGCAAACATTGGATGCGAAGAGTTGCCCCGCCCCGCCGCCATCCGTGCGCTGGATGCGGATTATACCCTTCGCAGACTGCCAAACGGCACTCGCTTTCTGTTTGCCGTCAACGAGAGCGACCAGCCGGTTCAAGTTCAGCTCAACGAACGTTTTTGCGCGGTCGATTTGGAGTCGGGAATCGGGTATGCGGCGCAGGATCGCTTTACGATTCCGCCCCAAAGTTCGCTGTTGGCCGAGGAAGACGGTCCATACACGCGCCCGCCGCTGTGCGCGCGGCGCTCCGTCACGGTCACGCCGAAATTCTGCGGCTCGGACCGCAACAATTTGACCATAGAAGATGTGCGCGTTACGCTGGAAGACGGCACGGTTTTGTGCGGCTACGCCTACGGAATATACGAAACCTTGGTCAAACGCGGATATACGGGCGTGATCCGGGTTGCATTCCGCTTTGAAAGCGATGCCGCACGGGAGATTTGGCTGACGGCGGAAAAACAAGACGTGCGCGCGGAGCGGTTCAACGGCGAATCGATCACGTTCGTGCCTTGTGCGGAAGACGTCAATTTCCGGCGCGCACATTTGCAGGCGCGCCCGGGCGAAAACGTATATGAATACACGGCAGACCTGCAAAATGCGGCGCAAGTGCGCGCAGTGCTGTTCGAGTCGAGCGTGCCGGAAAGTTTGCGAAACTGCTTCAGCTATTCCACGTACATGGAGCCGATCTATATCGGAGGGCGGTTTGACGTGCGGGAAGGGCGATTGACGGCCGAAACGCCCAAGACCGCGGGGGATCTGACCGCGCAGGGAATGGAAAACTTCTGCGGCGTGGCAGAGTATTCGTTTGAAACGGCGGCCGAAGGGCGCGTCTGCCTGCGCCCGATCGGGCATTTTTCGATGTGCGAGTTTCGTTGCGAAGACCGGCGTGCGATCGTTTTGTTGAACGAGACGGCGGAGATGGACCTCGGCCGCGGAAATCATCGGCTGACCGTCCGGGTGTATTCGACCATGCGCAACCGTTTCGGGCCGTTCCATTATGCGGGAGACGAGGAGCTGGGCGTTTCGCCCGATTGCTTCACGCTGCGCGGGAATTGGACAGACGAGCATACCAATCCGCTGTATGATTGCCGCCGCAGGCTTGTTCCGTTTGGGTTGGAGTCGGTAGAGATCTCCTATTAACGGCCGCCGGGAAGAGGCCGGGAAAACACACGCGCCTTTGCGACAGAAAAAGGGAGCAGAGAAAATCTGCTCCCTTTTTCTATATTTTTCGGTGTGTGTGATCGAAAATCAAGAAAGAATGGTTTTTTATACGTTGTCGGGTTTTTCTTCCAAGGTCAAATCGAAATCGCCCAATTTGTGGACTTTGAAGCCGTTGCGCTTGT
>CALVHT010000026.1 GCA_944328645.1 uncultured Clostridia bacterium | reverse complement strand
GGAGCTACTGGCCGGACTTGAACCGGCGACCTGCTGATTACGAATCAGCTGCTCTACCGACTGAGCCACAGTAGCACACAGAACAAGAAATGGTTTAACTTGTTTTTAGCTTAATTATTATACCATATTTTATTGGAAAATCAAACGTTTTTAGCGGGATTAAGAAAAATTTTTCTGGCTATTTTGCTAAAACAAAGATCGTACAGAGGATAGCGGCCGCCAACAGGGCCAATATTAGGGCGATAACTGCGATTTTGTAACCGCGGATGCGGCGTTCGACCTGCGGCAGAGATATTTCGGTTCGCCGAATCTCTGCGTATGGCGCGCCGACCAAAGTATAAAAGGGAAAACTGTCATGAAAGCGGATCATCAAAGTATTTTCGGTCAACGGCCCGAGCTCCACGCAGATTTCCGTACGGCGCGAGATATCCTGCGAAAAGTCGCGAAATGCACCGCTCAGTAGCCCGGCAAAAAAGTTGGACAACAACAAAAGAAACCAATATTTTCCGAGCATAAAATTCCGTTCCACAAACATCAGGCGCGCGCCGGCCGGTGGTAGAAAATATTCTTCGCCGCTTTCCAGCTTTTGTTCGCCGAAATAGACGTCAAAGCGTTTTTTGCAGGATTTTTCGTGGCATATATGTACGAGCATTCTGTCCGCTCCTTTCACTTGTTCCATCGATTATAGCGAAAAATCAGCCGTAACGCAAGCGTTTTTTGGGTATTTGCGGAGCGGTTCTTTTTTTATGCTTTTTTCGACAAAATCCGAAAAAGCATTGAAAAATCTTTTCGGCGTATGCTATAATAGATATTAGGGAATCTATCATTTATATATGGACGGTAAAACAATGAAAGCAGAAATAAATCGTACGATTCCGCAGCGTTCGGCAGGAGTCCTTTTGCACATCACCTCACTCCCTGGAAAATATGCGATCGGAACAATGGGGGAAGAAGCGCGGCGCTTTGTCGATTTTTTGTGCGCGGCGGGGGTTCGCTATTGGCAGGTTCTGCCTTTGGTGCAGACAGGGTTTGGCGATTCTCCCTATCAGTCCGTGTACGGCGCTTCGGGAAATCCGTATCTTTTAGACATTGAATGCCTGATCGAGCAGGGGCTTTTGCGCCGTTGCGAGGCAAAGGGATTGTTGCGCACCGGAAAGATCGATTTCGGCTTTTTATATACGGAAAAATATGCGGTCCTGCGCCGTGCCTTCGCGCGGTTTGACGTTGACTCTGCGGAGTTTCGGGCATTCCTCGCCGCGGGGGAATTTCACGATTATGCGCTGTATATGGCAATCAAAACGCTGCACGGAAACGCAAGTTTTGATCGCTGGCCCAAAGCATATCGATTCCGAGATCCGGCCGCGCTGGCGCAGTTCGAACGTGAGAATCGTTCCGAATATTTGTTCTGGCAGTTTTTGCAATACGAATTTGTACGAGAATGGACTTCGCTCAAACAATATGCCAATGAGCGTGGCATCCGCATCATTGGCGACATTCCTTTGTATGTCGCGTATGATTCTGCGGACGTATGGGCTGCCCCGAAGCTCTTTAAACTGCGCAAAAACCTTACCGCCAAACAGGTGGCGGGGGTTCCGCCGGACTATTTTTCCGCAACCGGACAATTATGGGGAAATCCGGTCTACGACTGGTCCGTACATGAGGCCGACGGGTTCACTTGGTGGATACAGCGGATGCGCCGCGCTTTTTCGTTGTACGATGTGGTGCGCATCGATCATTTTCGCGGATTCGATCGCTATTATGAAATTGCGGCAGGAGAAGAGACGGCGCTCCACGGACGTTGGCGCAGAGGGCCGGGCATTCGTTTGTTTCGGGCTGCGGAAGAGGCACTGGGGCCGCTTCCGATCATAGCCGAAGATCTCGGTCTGTTGGATAGCGGTGTTTTGCGCTTGATGAAGCGCGCAGGGTATCCGGGCATGAAAGTACTGCAATTCGCGTTTGACGGAAATCCGGACAATGCGTATCTTCCGCACAATATCGGCGTAAATTCTGTCTGTTATACAGGCACGCACGATAACGACACGACGGTTGGCTTTTTGCGTGGCTTGCCGGCGGATACGTTTGCATTTTTGCAAAAAAAGTTACGTGCGTTGGCGGCGGAAAACGGTTTGCCGGGGCGGATCCGCGGTGTGGAAAGCGCAGCGCGGGCGATCCGTTCCCTTTGTTGGACGAGTCGGGCGGCGCTTGCGATCGTGCCGGCACAGGATCTGTTGCTCTTGGGGTCGGAGGCGCGCATGAATGTCCCGTCGATCGGGGAGGGAAATTGGAGTTTTCGACTACAACGCGCGCTCTCGCCGGAACTTGCCGCATCGTTGCGTGAGGAACTGGAGCGCTGCGGCCGCGCATAGTTACGTCGGCGCGGGGCGGAAAAACTGTGCCACGCGAGGCCGGGAGGGCGCTTTGCGCCGCATCGCAAACGGAGAAAGATTTTTCGTACAGAATACCAAAAGGAGCGGACCTTGCAGTCCGCTCCTTTCGATATAGGGGGATTCGGATTCAGTCGCGGTATTTTTCCCAGGACTGTCCGGCGTATTCGTAAATGTAAGACGTGCTGCCGTCCGCATTCGCTTGGATGCGTACATAATATTTTTGTGTGGATTCGCGACTTCCTACGCGGATTTCCATTCCGTTGCGTTCGTTGGGATCCTCTTCGAAATAGAATACCTGACTGAAATCGGCAGCGCCGTTTTCGCCTTTCCGCCAAAGAATCATCTCGATTTCGGTCTCGTCGTTGCGTTCGGATTCATACTCAAATTCGCACCGTTCGACGATACCGTTTTGGTTACGGATGGAATATTCGTATTTTTTCTCTTCCTCGCCGCGCTCAGTTTCGACAGACTGTTCGACATACATGGATTCGGTGTCACTGAATTGAACGATAAATTCGGTTTCCAGTTCGGATTCATCCCCGTCGATTTCGCTCTCTTCCTCCCCGCGGATGGGGTATTCCATACCGTCTACCACGAGAATACCGGTGATGTCGTATTCGCGTTCGATTTCTTCGTCCCAATCGTCGCGATCGTCCCAATCATCCCAATCATCGCGATCCGCGGTCGGGGCGGAGGCAAGCAGGCGCGTTTCCTGCGTGAAGGGCGTCGATTCGTCCGTCTGCGTTTCCGTTTGGGGCTGTGTGGTTTGGAACTGCTGCTGGGGGCGGCCGCGTTCTGCGCGGTTGTAATAGAGAACATTTTCCAGACGGTTGCCGAGCATGTCGGTATACGATACGGTCAGTTTGACTTCATATTCTGCCCGGTCGGATGCTTCCGAGCGAGAGGAAAAACCGCCGTCTTCCAGGAGACTTTCGACCAACAGCATGTATTGATTCAATTCGTTGATCGTCGTCTCATCCGTAACGGTCTCTCGCAAGGAAAGGCTCTTTGCGGCGAGAACGTTCGCAGCACTGCCTCCTTGCATGGAGGAGAGGATCACGCCTGCCGTTCCGGCGCTGAATCCGTATGCGTCTGCAATGTTTTGGGCTGCGGAATCCTTCCCGAAGCTGCTGTTGCTGCATGCGCTCGCTCCGCATGCAAGCGCGATACCCGTGATAGCCGTCAATGCCGTTGTGAGAATTTTTTTCATGATTTTGTCTCCTAAAATGGTGGATTGGATAAGATTGCAAAACGTTTTGTTTTCTCTTTACACCTATACAACAAACGACAGGGCGCTTTTGTTGGAAAATTTTAAAAAAAATAAAAAAAGATGCGGCAATTTTTTTGCCGCATCCGCAATCGATTAATCGTCCTCTTCTTCGTCGTCGAAGCGGTCGTGTTCATAGTGCGTTTGATCGAACACAAAATCGTAATAGGTGTCGCCGTTCGCATTTTGCCGAATATAAATGCGGAACGCGGTGTCTTCCCCGTCCAATTTGCCGCGGACGCGCAGGGAGGTATCCGTGCCGCGCTCGTTTTGAAATAGAAGCTCATCCTTGACGTCATCGGCTTCGACGACCAGTTTTAATTCCAGTTCGCCGTCCTCCTCTTGTTCGTACTCGACGGTCGTCCGTTCGACTTCTCGGCCGTCGACATACGTGGTGTAGACATATTTTTGTTCGATTTCCGTTTCGCCTTCCTCCGTTTCGGTACTCAATTCCTGTTCCATGCGGATATAATCGGACGGATCTTCCGGGTGGTAGACCAAAAAGGTCATCTCCGTCTCTTCTTCCGTCTCGTCCGGTTCGATCTCCGTTTCATGTTCGCCGTTTCCTTCGACGAGGTACTCCCGATCGCCGACCAGTAAAACGCCGCGGATGGCGTAATTTTCCTCCGTTTCCCCGTCTTCGACTTGGGTAGACAAGGGGATCTTATTATAATACATGGTGTAGCTGAGGGAATTCCCGAGCAGATCGCGTACCGTTACGACCATTTGAAAGTCGTATTCCTTTCGATCGGCGGTGTTTTGTGTTTCGCGGTGTTCAAAAGAATCGCTCAGCAGTCCCTCCACGAGAGATAGGTAGCGAGATATTTTTTCTGTCTGAGCCGCCTGCGCATCTGCACGGGACTGCCGCAAAGTCGAAAGAGTGCGCAGTGCCGATTGCGGTGCGGCGGAAAAGCTCTCTTGTTGTTCAAAGGAAAGGATCGCGCCGACGGATGCCGCGCCGTAAGCATAGAAGGAAGTGTCGTCGCTGATTTGGTTGAACAGCCCTCCGTCGATCGGCGGCACAGGATTTTTTCGAAGCGCGAGCGGCAAGAGGATGGTGAGCAAGAGTACTATGGCCAAGGCGGCGGCGAAAGCGGCGATACGCCAGTTTTTGCGCGTGTTTGTGGTGCCTCCGTGGGCATAGGCCGCTTCCGGTGCGGCGGCGCGTCCTTCCGGATACAGCTCGCGTCGAATATTTTCGCGAACGCGTTCGTCGGGCAGGATCGCAGACGATTGTTCTTTTAAAAGCTTTCGAATGTCTTTCATGATCGGCCCTCCTTTTCGAAATAGGTTCGCAGTTTTTTCAGTGCCTCGTTGTTTTTCCAAGTAACGGTTCCGATGGGTATCCCGAGCATTTCCGATACCTCCCGCCGCTTGTATCCGGCAACCTGGCAGAGCATGAGGATCTCGTATTGCTCCGCATCCAAAATTTTGGCGGCGAGGTCGAATAAATAGGGGATCTCCGCTTCGGCTGTTCCATATTTGTAGGCGTCCGTATCGAAGTCCGCAAAGATCTCGCGCTTTGCGCGTTTGTAATGGTTGAGCGCGAGATTTTTTCCGATGCGTGCAAGCCAGGCGGTGAAATTGGTTCCCGCCTCATAGCTTTGAATGGAGCGCATCGCGCGAATGTACGTTTCCTGCAAAATATCCTCCGCAGACATTTTATCTCGGACGATGTACAAGACGGCGAAATAGACGCTCCGATTGGTCAATTCGTAAATTGTGTCAAATGCCCGCACATCTCCCGCTTTATAGCGTTCGATCACACGCTCGAGCTTGCTCTCTTTCATAGGCTTTCACTCTAATAACAATCGAAAAGCAGATTTTGTTGGGAAAAATAAAAAATTTATCGATATATTAAGGATAACATGAGGTGCGTCTCTTGTCAAGCGCTTGGCAAAAGAGCGGCGACCCGGTCGGCTGAAAAAAGCGCGTGGGACGGGGCGGAGCGGTATTTCATCGGGCGGGGGATTGACAAATCGATCAAAAAATCGTATAATACATACAAAAATAGGCAAAATGGTAGAGGAAAGACATGGAAAGAGGATTATTGACGCCGCTGAAAAAATTGCGCAGGCAAGTGTTCGTCGAAGTGGCGCGCACCGCGTTCGAGACGGAGCGAGACGAGTTGAAGGATGCCATCGAGGCGATTCCGTATAAGATCACGCCGGGCGACAAACCGCTCTATCGGGAAAGCATCTGGCGGGAACGAGCCATTTGTGCCGAACGCGTTCGGTTGGCCCTGGGTTTGTCTCTGCGCCCGGAAGATGCGCCCGTACACGTCACCAGCGGTCTGCGCGGAAGCGACATTGCCGATAAATATTATGAACCGCCGTTGATGCAGGTCATCCCGTCTGCCTGTGCGGCCTGTGCCCCCAACCTGTATAAGGTGACGGATAATTGCCGAGGATGCGTGGCGCATCCCTGTACGGCGGTCTGCCCGAAAGGTGCCGTTTCGATCCGGAACGGGCGGTCGGTGATCGATCAAGAAAAGTGTATCCGCTGCGGAAAATGCAAGAGCGTATGTCCGTATGATGCGATCGCGCATCACACGCGCCCTTGCGCGGAAGCGTGCGGTGTCAAGGCGATCGAGTCGGACGAACTCGGGCGCGCAAAGATCAACAACGATAAGTGTGTTTCCTGCGGAATGTGTATGGTCAGTTGTCCGTTTGGGGCCATTGCCGATAAATCGCAGATTTTGCAGCTCATCCGCGCCCTGCGGCGGGGCGACAAGATTATTGCCGAGGTCGCACCCGCGTACGTGGGGCAATTCGGGGAAAAGGCGACTCCCTGTAAGGTCAAGGCGGCGCTCTTGGCGATGGGATTTGCGGAAGTGTATGAGGTTGCGCTGGGGGCCGACATGGGCGCGGCAATCGAGGCCGAGCACTATGCGGAGTCGGTGGCGACGGGGAAGCTGCCCTTCATGCTCACATCTTGCTGCCCGTCCTGGGCTATGCTGATCAAGCGGTATTTTCCGGAGTCGGCCGATAAAATTTCGCGTACGCTGACGCCGATGGTCGCCACGGCACGAACGATCAAAAAGAAACACCCCGACGCACGCGTCGTCTTTATCGGGCCGTGTGCGGCTAAAAAACTGGAAGCTTCACGCCGTACGGTCCGCAGTGACGTCGATTTTGTCATAACTTTTGAAGAATTGTCCGCGATGTTTGAAGCGAAGGGTATCGATCCGGAGACGATTGAAGATTGCACGGAAATCAACGATGCAACGGGCGCCGGCCGCGGTTACGCCGTAGCCGGCGGTGTGGCAGGCGCCATTGAAAAGTGCATTGCCGCCTACTATCCCGACACTCGGGTGGATATTCAACACGTCGAGGGATTGGAGGACTGCCGCAAGATACTGTTGCTTGCGAAGATGGGGAAACTCAACGGCGCGCTGATTGAGGGGATGGGCTGCCCGGGCGGATGTGTGGCCGGCGCGGGAACGAACATTGCCGTAGGCAAGGCCGCCGCGCAAGTGAAAAAGACGGTCGCCGAATCAGCCGAACAGGTTCCGCCCAAAGAGTTGGCCGAAGTTCGTTTGGACTGAGCCGCTAAGAATTGAACGCCAAAGCCGCCCGCGTATAACGCGGGCGGCTTTGGCGTCGAGCGCTTTTGGGGGAGGATGAATAAAAAACGAACGAAAAAGGAAGGCAAAACGCAGATTTTGCGTGCGGTTCGGCATGAAAGGCGTATTTTGTCAAAAGTGAACGTTTCGCTCAGTTTTTGAAAAAAAATGCAAGAAATTTTCGCGCATCTATTGATTTTTCGTCAGAAAGTCTTTATAATATGTATAAAGTTCGGCTTGAATTAAAACAGTGAAGAGGCGGAGGACGACTATGGAACAGAATATTGCGCAACGGATTGAAGAGGGGAAAACTGCGCTCGGCATCGAGTTTGGTTCGACGAGGATCAAGGCGGTTTTGGTGGACGAAGAAAATACGCCCATCGCGTCGGGCAGTCATGATTGGGAAAATCGGTATGAGAATGGGATCTGGACGTATACGCTCGAGGATATTTGGGAGGGCGTTCAGGACTGTTATGCGAAGATGGCGCAAGACGTCCGTCTGCAATATGGCGTGCGGCTCAAGACCATCGGGGCGATCGGTTTTTCGGCAATGATGCACGGCTATATGGTTTTTGACAAGGCCGGAAATCTGCTGGTGCCTTTCCGCACTTGGCGCAACAACAACGCGGAGCCGGCGGCGGTGAAACTGACCGAACTGTTCCGTTTCCATATCCCCGCACGCTGGTCGGTGGCGCACCTGTATCAAGCGATCCTAAACGGCGAAGAGCATGTGAAAAATATCGATTTTCAAACGACGCTGGAGGGCTATGTGCATTGGAAGCTGACCGGCCGTAAGGCAATCGGGATCGGAGAAGCGTCAGGCATGTTCCCGATTGACGCGAAGACACGTCGCTATAATGCCGTCATGCTGAAACAGTTTGAAGAACTGGTCAAACCGTACGGATTGCCCTTCCATTTGGAAGATATATTGCCGGAAATTCTGGTCGCAGGCCAGGAAGCCGGTCGATTGACCGCCGAGGGCGCAAAATTGCTGGATCCGTCCGGAACTTTGCAACCGGGCATTCCGTTCTGCCCGCCCGAAGGGGATGCCGGCACAGGGATGGTGGCGACCAACGCCGTCAAACCGCGCACGGGCAACGTCTCGGCGGGAACGTCGGTCTTTGCCATGATCGTTTTAGAAAAAGAGCTGTCCAAGGCATACGACGAGATCGATCTGGTTACGACTCCGGTGGGAGACCCGGTGGGTATGGTACACTGCAACAACTGTACTTCGGATCTGAACGCTTGGGTCAATATGTTCGGCGAGTTTGCGAAAATGGCGGGATTGAGCGTCTCCAAGAGCGATCTGTTCAATCTTCTATATACCCATTCGGAAAAGGGAGACAAGGATTGCGGCGGCGTGTTGGCCTATAATTATGTTTCCAATGAACACATTACCCGCGTGGAGAAAGGGAGGCCGATGGTCGTTCGGACATCCGAGAGTAATTTTACGCTGGCAAACTTTATGCGTGCGAACTTGTTTGCGGCGCTGGGTGCCCTTAAAGTCGGGTGCGACATCATGTTAAAGGAAGAGGGCGTGCGGCTGGATGCGATTACCGGTCACGGCGGTTTGTTCAAGACCGAACACGTCGGGCAGAGCTATTTGGCGGCGGCGATCAATGCGCCCGTCACGGTCATGAAGACGGCGGGCGAAGGCGGCGCGTGGGGTATTGCGATCTTGGCGAATTTTATGCGGACCAAGGGAACGGACGAGACGTTGGAAAGCTACTTGGATGAAAAAGTATTCCGCGGGCAGGAGGGCGTTACATTGGCTCCCGACCCGGAAGACGTCGCCGGATTCGAAAAATTTGCCGAGCGATACGTCCGGGGCCTTCCCATCGTGCGGCAGGCGGTAGAATCGTTGCAATGACGGGCAAGGCGAAGGCGCTTTGCACGAACAAAGAAGAATATCGAATCAAATAAGGAAGGGCGTTCAATCATGTTAGAACAGTTGAAAGAAAAGGTACTGCAGGCAAACCTTGACTTGGTCAAGCACAAATTGGTCTTGTTTACATGGGGCAATGTCAGCCAAATTGACCGTGAAAGCGGTTTGGTCGTCATTAAACCCAGCGGTGTATCGTATGACGACATGACCGCGGACGACATGGTGGTCGTCGATCTGAACGGCAAGGTCGTAGACGGCAAACTGCGCCCGTCCAGCGACACCCCTACGCACATCGCTTTTTATCGGGAATTCCCGGACGTGGGCGGGGTCACGCATACGCACTCGACTTTCGCGACGGCATGGGCGCAAGCGGGGCGCGACATACCTTTTTACGGAACGACGCATGCGGATTATTTTTACGGTGACATTCCCTGTGCGCGTTCCTTGACCCAGGAAGAGATCGAGGGCGAGTATGAGAAAAATACGGGATTGGTCATCATCGAACGGTTCCGGAAAGACGGCCTTAAACCCTTGGAAGTGCCGGGCGTACTGATCAAGAGCCACGGTGTATTTGCTTTTGGGAAGGATGCCGATGCGTCCGTATATAACGCGACGGTCATAGAAGAAGTGGCTAAAATGGCGTTTATCACGGAGAGCGTCAATCCCAAGGTGCAGCGCGCGGACAAGTTCATGATGGACAAGCATTATCTGCGCAAACATGGCAAAAATGCTTATTACGGGCAGGGTTCGCACTGACCGATTTTGCCCGCACGGACCCGGGCGCATAAAATAATTTTTAAGAGGTAAACGAAGATGAAAGAGAAAATTGTTTATTGGATCACCGGTTCACAGACGCTGTACGGCGCGGACGTGCTCGAACACGTCGCACAGCATTCGGAGGAGATGGCAAACTATGTCAATGAGCGCATGCCGGTCACTGTAAAATATTTGACGACCTGCAAAAGTTCAGACGAGATCGTTGCCGCGATGAAACAGGTCAATGCAGACGAGTCCTGCATCGGGATCATCACCTGGTGCCATACCTTCTCTCCCGCCAAAATGTGGATCAAGGGTTTGTCTATGCTGCAAAAGCCTATGTGCCATTTTGCTACCCAATACAACGAAAAATTGCCGTATGATACGATTGATATGGATTTCATGAATGAAAACCAGGCGGCGCACGGCGACCGCGAATTCGGATATATCGTATCCCGTCTGCGCATGGACAACAAAGTGATCGTCGGCTATTATAAAGACGAAGCGGCGCTCGCGCAGCTTGCGGCGTGGTGTCGGGCGGCTGCGGGCATCGCATTCTCCAAAAACGTCAAAGTCTGCCGTTTTTCAGACAACATGCGCGACGTGGCCGTAACCGAAGGGGATAAGGTGGATGCGCACATTCGTTTCGGCTGGCAGGTAGACTACTATCCGATCGGCGATCTTGTTAAATTTATCGAAAAGGTGACCGATGCTGAGATTGATGCCCTCATGCAGGAATACGAATCGAAATACGTCATGAAGACGGATCGCATCGACGTTGTACGCGAACAGGCAAAGTACGAGATCGCGATCGATCGCTTCTGCAAAGAAAAAGGCGGCTATATCGGCGTTGTGGATCATTTCGGTGCCCTGCACGGCCTTAATCAACTTCCCGGCATAGCCATTCAGGATTTGCAGAGCAAAGGTTACGGATTCGGTGCGGAAGGTGACTGGAAAGTCGCGGCGTTGGGCGCGGTGATGCAATACATGGCTGGGCAAAAGGGGACCGGCTTGATGGAAGACTATACCTATGACTTTGCCGATGAATTGGTTCTCGGCGCACACATGCTGGAAGTTTCGCCGCAGTTTGCCGCAACAAAGCCGGAGATCCAAGTTCATCCGTTGGGGATCGGCGGCAAGTCTGACCCGGCCCGTCTCGTGTTTGAAGGGATCGCTTCGCCGGATGCGGTCGCCGTGTCTATGATCGATATGGGGGATCGTATGCGCCTGATCATCCAAAAGATCGATTTGGTGCAATGGCCGCACCACATGCCGAACCTGCCGGTCGGCGGTTTGATGTGGAAGATCAAACCGGATTTCAAGACGGGCGTTGCGGCTTGGATCTATGCAGGCGGCGCGCATCATACGGTCGTTTCCGCGCAGCTTACCGTGCAGGATATGGTCGATTTGGCCAACATGTGGGGGATCGAATCCGTGGTTATTGACGAGAATACGGAGATCAATCAGTTCAAAAAGGATTTGCTGTATTCCGACGTGATTTGGAAAAATAAAAATTAAGCAATTTCAGTGCCCGAGGCGGCGTTGCAAACGCAATGCCGCTTTCTTTTCGGTTGCGGATTGAATTTTTTGGGTCGTTAGCTCTTTTTCCGTTTTAAAAAATAGGAGATAAGCTCGCCCGACCGCGCGGATGCCTTTCTTGCGCGGCAGAAAAGCGGGTAGCGAATCAGACATTTGAGGGGAATATGGTCTATAAAAAATATATTTTCGGCGATACGGCCGCCATATACATCGATACGCCCGATCTTGGTGTCGGATTGGCGTTGGTTCCGGCCAAGTTGTCGATCGAAGATGCAGACGCGCTCTGTTGTGACAGCATGGTGCAGGTCGTGCTGCGCGGCTCGCATAACTTGGTGGATTATACCCAGGGTGTGACAATGCGCAATGCGTCGAGCGTTCTGCTAAAGATCCGTTCGCAAACGGTGAGCGAAAGCGGCGTGCAAACACACCTGTCGGACGAGGCAGGCAACGAATACGTGCATGCGTTGGAGTATGACGCCGAAACGGGTGTCTTTGCGATTTGGACGGAATATCAAAATCATTCGGGAAAGACACAGGTGTTGGAAAGTTTACAAAGTTTTTCGGTCAGCGGGATTTTTAATCCGTCGCAAGAGACGTTGACTGACGAAGGTCTGCGTTTGATCCGCCTGACCAGTGCCTGGAGCCGAGAATGTCGCCCGCGAGAAGATGAGTTTGCCGATTTGGGCCTCGATATGAGTTGGGCGCGTTACGGCGTCAAGTGTGAGCGATTCGGGCAGGCGGGCAGCATGCCGAACCGCGGTTGGTTCCCCTGTGCGGCGCTGACCGATCCGGTCAGCGGCTATATTTTGGGCGCGATGTTGGAAGCGCCGTACAGCTGGCAGATGGAGATCTATAAGGAAAAGGAGACGTGCGCCTTTTCCGGCGGGCTGGCCGATTTTGAGTTCGGGCATTGGTGTAAGGAAATTGCCGACGGGGAAAGTTTTCGCACCCATCGTGCCCTTTTGCGCGTCCGATACGGCGGACTGGAAGATGTATGCAATGATTTTGTGCATTATCAGGACGCGCGTCTGCGTGTTCCGGAATCTGAAGAGGATATGCCTGTTCTGTTCAACGAATATTGTACGACTTGGGGCGTGCCGAGCGAAGAAAACATTGCCGTAATATTGGATGCCGTGGAAGGAATTCCGTTTCGATATTTTGTGATCGACGCCGGCTGGTATAAGCCGGATCGATGCGGCTGGTGCAACGCCACCGGCGATTGGCAGGAAAATGCGGCACTGTTTCCGCACGGGATCAAAGCCGTGGCAGACAGGATCCGTCGCAAAGGAATGTTGCCGGGGATTTGGTTTGAATTTGAAGTTGCCGGCCGAGACAGCCGCGCTTTTTCGGACGAGGCCATGCTTCTGCGGCGAAACGACGTTGTTTTGACGAGCAAAAACCGACGCTTTTTTGACTTACGGCTGCCGCAGGTACAGGCGTACATTCACGAAAAGATGTGTGCATTCCTGCAAAAGAACGGTTTTTCCTACATTAAGATCGATTATAATGACAACATCGGCATCGGTTGCGACGGGGCGGAGAGCCTGGGCGAAGGCGGGCGTCAAGTTACGGAAGAAAGTTTGCGTTGGTTGGATCGGTTGCAGGCTTCCGTTCCGGGGATTGTTATTGAAAATTGCTCCTCCGGCGGCAGCCGTATTGAGCCGTTGCGCATGAGCCGGGTATCCATGTGCAGCTTTTCGGACGCACATGAGTGCCTTGAGATCCCGCTGGTCGCGGCCAACGTATCCCGTGTCATTCCCGCCCGGCAGAGCCAAATTTGGGCCGTTATCCGCGAGAACGATTCCATTGACCGGATCGTTTGGTCAATGACGGCCGCCATGTTCGGGCGAATCTGTGTTTCGGGGGATGTACACCGGATCGGCGCGGCGCAAAAGGCAAAGATTCGCGAAGGACTGGACTTCTATAACGCAGTGAAAGAGGTCATTCGTCGCGGGAGCATTGCAGAAATTGCCTGCGACATCCGCTATTTTCGTGATCCGCAGGGCAGCCAAATTTATAAAAAGGTATCCCGTGACGGAAGCCGCATGTTGCTCTTGGCGCATTTTTTCCGTCGGCCGTATTCGGTCTGCGAGACGGATTTGTTCGGATGGCGCCTGATCGGTTCCTATGCGACCGTTGATTTTTCCGTTCAGAACGGCGTTATGCGTTTTCAACCGGCGTCGGAATTTCGTGCAGGGGCATTTTTCTTCGAAAAGATTGATGACGGAGGTAAAAAATGAAAACGATCGACTATCGGCATACAGACATTGAGGCGGGCTTTTTTGGCGATTTGCAGGAAAAAAACGCCACCGTTTCCGTGCAAAATATTTATCAGCGGTTTTCGGAGACGGGGCGTTTTCGTGCGATGAAATGTGTGCGCGACGATGCGCATAAGCCGCATATCTTTTGGGACAGCGACATTGCCAAATGGTTGGAAAGCGTCGCATACATTCTCGCAAAGCGCGAGGACGCACAGCTGCGCCGTTGGGCGGACGAGGCGATCACCGATATCTGTGCCAGCCAGCTTCCCTGCGGCTATTTTAATTGCTATTTTCAGGTGTATGAACCGGAGAATATTTTTCAAAAGCGCACCGAACACGAGTTGTATTGCGCGGGGCATCTGATCGAAGCTGCGGTAGCGCTGCACGAGGCAGGGGTGGACGAGCGACTTTTGGCTGCAATGATCCGCTATGCCGACTATATCTACGAGCGGTTTTACGAAAAAAAGGACGCCGGTTTTTTTACTTGCGGACATCCTGAAATCGAACTGGCGCTTGTGCGGCTGTACGGCGTAACAAAACAAGAAAAATATTTGCGTCTTGTTCGCTACTTTTTGGACGAGCGCGGAAAACATGGGGAGGAAACTTACCTGTTTACTTACCCCATTTATCATGTCGACCACCAGCCCGTGCGAGAAATGCGCACGGCGGAAGGACATGCGGTACGCGCTCTGTATCTTTATATTGCCATGGCAGACATGGCGCGCATCGACGGCGACGGAGAACTGGCCGCCGCCTGCGAAGCAATTTTCGAAGATATACTTGCGAAAAAGATGTATATTACGGGCGGAACGGGCTCTTCCTTCCACGGCGAAACATTCACGTTCGCATACGATTTGCCCAATCAATTTGCTTACAGCGAGACGTGTGCGGGGATCGCGCTGTGCCTATTTTGCGATCGTTTGGCCAAACGGAAAAATCGTGCAAAGTATCACGATATTTTTGAACGCGCCTTATACAACGTCGTGCTTGCGGGGGAAAGTCAAGACGGAAAGGGCTTTTTCTACGTCAATCCGCTTGAAATGCACGAATCGCTGTACGATTACAATGAAGGGCTGCGACAAAAACTCTTTTGCCCCATTCCGGAACGAGTGGAAGTGTTTGACTGTTCGTGTTGCCCGCCCAATCTTACCCGTTTTTTGGAAAGTATCGGTAGCTATATTTACGGGGTCGAAGAGGGCCGAATCCTGATCAATCAATACATTTCTTCGCATACGCACATCGGGGAAACATCGGTGCGCATTCGTTCGCAGATGCCTTATTGCGGAAAGATCGGCGTTTCTGTGGCGGGGACGGCGGATCTGCGCTTGCGGGTTCCGTCCTGGCAGAACGGAATGCAGGTACGCGTAAACGGGAAAAAGGTCTGCTCTGTTTCGATCGAGGATGAATACCTGTGTATTCAATGCAACGGAAACACCGAAATCGAATTGGATTTTTGCATGCAGCCGCGGTTCGTTTATGCCAACGAAAATGTTTGGTACGACAATGGTCGCCGTGCCGTCGAATACGGTCCGCTCGTACTATGCGGAGAGAGCGTGGATAACGGAAAAAATCTGCGTGCCGTGCGCATTCCGTCGTTGGAAGGGGCGCAGGTTCAGACGGAAGGAGAGTTTTCCTTGACGTTGCCGGCTGTTCGCCTGCACACGGGGCCCGCTTTGTATTCGACGCAGGCGCCGACGGAAGAGGCGATTTCATTGCGTCTTATCCCGTATTTTGCCTGGGCAAACCGCGGCAAAGGGGATATGCAAATTTGGTGGCTTCCGTAGGATGTCGTTTTGCGATTGATGGTGAAAAACGAGAATGGCGAAAATAGAAAAGGAAGTCGTCGGAAACTTTGACGATATACTGGCAAAATTGGAAAATGCGATCTTAAATGGCAGCGTGAGTTCTTCGCGGGAAGAGCAAAGTTCTTGGCTTGACGGAGATTTTCGCGGCGAGATACGCGTTTATGAGCGCTACAGTGCGTTTGGAAGCAATCGAGTGAGCATGGCTGTGTCTTTGGCCGGCCGGGCCGGAAAGTACTTTTTGAGTGTCATTACCTCTGGCGGCAGCCGCGGCGTTTTTTTCAAAGTAAATACGCTCGGAGAGGAGTCTTTTCTTCGAACCATCCTGCCGGTCATCGAGGAGCTTTGAAAAAGCGAAACCGCGGCGGAACTTCCGGACCGGAAGTTCCGCCGCGGTTTCGCCTTGGCTTTCGGCCGGCGGCGATCAGCGGCCTTTTGCGCCTTTTGTTGGTCAGCGGGCAGGTTGTTTCGTGAGCAAAAAATTTTGGTCGTCGCGCGCTCTCTCTTGGAAAATCTCGTCCCAGGCGGGAAATTTTCGACGCAAGGAAAGGGGCGTTCCGCTCTCGTCGATGAAGCAGTGCGCACTTTTTCCGTAGGCGCGCAGCGCACC
>CALVHT010000025.1 GCA_944328645.1 uncultured Clostridia bacterium | reverse complement strand
GGTAGATCTCGTCTACCGACGCGCCTTCCAACAGCATATCCACTTCATCGGTATAGATGGTCTCCCGTTCGACCAAAACGCGCGCCATGTTGTCGAGCACCTGGCGGTTTTCGCGCAGCAGTTTGGCTGCGCGCTCGTGCGCGGTCTCGATGATCTTGTGCACCTCTTCGTCGATGGTCCCCGCCGTCTCCTCGCTGTAGCTGTTGTGCGCCTCCATGTCGCGGCCGAGGAAGATCGGGCTGTCGGACCGATAGGTGACCAAGCCGACCCGCTCGCTCATTCCCCATTCCGTGACCATCTTGCGTGCGATCTCCGTCACGCGCTGCAGATCGTTGGAGGCTCCCGTCGAAACGTCTTGAATGACCAATTCTTCCGCGACGCGCCCGCCCAGCAGTTCGCAGACGTAATCGGTCAGCTTGGCTTTGGTCATGTGATTGTCGTCATTGTCCGGGCGGGTCATCGTATAGCCGGCGGCCATGCCGCGGGCAATGATGGAAACTTCCTGCACCGGATCGCAGTGTTTGCACAGCTTGGCAATGATCGCGTGGCCGCTCTCGTGATAGGCCGTGATGCGCTTGTCTGACTCGGTGACCAGGCGGCTCTTTTTTTGCGGTCCGAGAAGCACTTTGTTGATGCCCTCGAACAGTTCTTGGTTCCCGATCATCTTTTTGTTGGCACGCGCGGTCAGGATCGCCGCTTCGTTGAGCAGGTTTTCCAAATCCGCACCCGAAAATCCGCTGGTCATGCGCGCCAAAATTTTGAAGTTGACGTCCGGGGCCAAGGGTTTGTTGCGCGCGTGTACCTTTAATATCGATTCGCGCCCGCGCACGTCGGGGAGATTGACGTGGATCTGCCGGTCGAATCGGCCGGGGCGCAGCAGTGCGGGGTCCAAAATATCCGCGCGGTTGGTCGCCGCCATGACGATGATCCCCTCGTTGGTCTCAAACCCGTCCATCTGCACGAGTAATTGGTTGAGCGTCTGTTCGCGCTCGTCATGTCCGCCGCCGAGACCGGTGCCTCTCTGTCGGCCGACCGCGTCGATCTCGTCAATAAAGATGATGCAGGGCTGGCTCTTCTTTGCCGCGTCAAACAGATCGCGCACGCGCGATGCGCCCACGCCCACGAACATTTCAACGAAGTCGGATCCGGAAATGGAAAAGAACGGCACGTTCGCTTCCCCGGCAACCGCCTTGGCAAACAACGTTTTTCCCGTTCCCGGAGGCCCGACGAGCAGGATCCCCTTGGGGATGCGCGCGCCCAGATCGGAAAACTTGCGGGGCGACTTTAAAAATTCGACCACCTCGGCAAGTTCAGCCTTTTCTTCTTCGGCCCCCGCCACGTCGGAAAAACGCACTTTGATGTTGGAGTTGACGCGCGCTTTGGTCTTGGCAAAGCTCATCGCCTTGCTCGAACCGCCCTGCGTCTGCCGGATGAGCAGCCAGAACACCACGCATACCAACACGATCCCCACCATCGGGACCATATAGGAAACCCAGCTTCCCGAATTGGGGTCGGTATAGGTATATTTGATCCCGTATTTATCCGCCCACGTTGACAAGATCTGTGCGTCGTACTCGGTCCGGCCGTACGTTGCGCGATAGATCAGCCGCCCGGCGCCGTTGTAGCAGAGCAAGTTGTAATCGTCTACCACGATGCGCTCGATCTCGCCGTTTTCCACGTGTTGTTCGACCTGCGAATAGTCGATTTCTTGCGCCGCCGTGAGCGTGCTCGAAAGCACGACCGACAAAATCAGTATGAGTACTACACCGAGCATGACCCAGAGTATGATTTTGGATGCTTTACTCATGTTTTTCTGTTTCTCCTTCTACAAAACAATTCCTGGCCGATTTTCCCTCGCCAGGGGTTTTTTTCTTCGCCGCCCGCCCCGCAAAAGGCAGGCCTGCCTGCGCAATCCGGAAGAAATGCGCCGTTTTTTCGTTCTGCGGCCGCCGCAAGAGCGCTGCAATGCCCGCTCATTTGCGGTCCGCCAAAGTACTTGCGCGTCTGAATTTTTTGCGCGCCTGCGCACGCCTTGCCGCCCGCTCGCCAAAAAACTTTCGCCCGAGCTTCCTTATACGCCGGCGCGGCATTCGCCCGTCGAACAAACCATGCGCAAACGCGCATCGGGTTCGAGGCGGTCGGTCTCTTTCTTCGACGCATGCGTCTCGTCAAAAAGCCCTCCCTCGCGCCGTTTCGCCCAAAACGTTTCGATTTAGACTTTGCACCTGCCCTTTTCCGAGAAAAAACGCGGCAATGCGACGATCCGATCCCATTGTTATCCGATCGCCGATTCGGGCAAGTCGTCCGTTCGTGCTTTTTTCGATTTCTCCGCGCCGCTCTATCTTATACGTGCGCCCAAAACGTCCGCTTCGTCCGCAAAGTTTTCAAAAAATACTGCGATCGCTGCTCCAACCCGCCGCGCAGGCCTTAAGCGCCGCCAAAACGCATAGCGCCTCGCATTTTCATTGGCGCAGACGGCACAGGCGCTCAACAAACGCTGCCGATCGGAACACATGGCGGACTTTCCGCTCAATAACACAGCCCTTCCCTTCGATCCGTACACAGACTCTTTTTTACAAAACAAGCCTTTTTGTGCGTGAAAAGTCCGTATTATTATACGCAAAGAACGACGAATTTAAACGGCCGCCAAAACAGAACTTGGTTTTCATTCGACATACGTCGGCTAAGCCGGGCCTTGCTCCAAAACGTCAAATCGACCGGCAGATCTGTTTTTAAGCGATCAAGGCCACTATGCAAAATCAGGTTTCGGCAGAACGTACTCCCTGCGTTGCCCGTGCGTAAAGACAAACATAAGGCCGGCTGCCGCGCACGGAATGTTTGCATTCAACCCGATCCATGAAACGGCTTACAAACGCGATATTGCTGCGCATGCCCCTGTACCGCTCGCAATCGTTTCGCACAAACAGCTTGCAGAAGCAATCAATAAAGCTGTTGGATTTATCATACCATAAAACGGAAAAAAACACAACACTTCCCACGATCTTTTTTGAAAAAGGACAAATTTTTATCATTTTATCACTTTTTACCCAAAAAATCCGCCATTTTTGCCGTTGCGCTGTGCATTTTTTCGTCAAAACGAGGATGTTTCATGTTTCATATGAAACAATCCGAAAATCTGCCATGTTTCACGTGAAACATTATTGTTTATAATGAAATAGATTGCACCTTGCCTTTTTTTTAAATATTTTGTTTATGTTATAAAACAAGTGAATCATCGTTCTATGTTCCACGGGAAACATGAAAACTAATTCTTCAATTTTCTTGCGTAAATAAAATTATTTGTTTCACGGGAAACAATTTTAATTACGCAAACAGAACATCTATAAAATCGCAAAGACAAAAAGCATTTTTTTAACGCGTTTGAAAAACACAATAAAATTAAAATTATAACGCTGAAATTCGAATAGAAAACCAAAGCAGTGACGGTTTGTTTTTTTATAATATGTTCTGCGTCAAAAAAGCAATCGTTGTCCACATAGAATTGTGGAAATGTGGAAAACTTTTTTTGCCGTTCTTGTTTAAATGCCGTGCTTTTTGGGAATACTTTACCAAACATCCATCACGAACTTGGAGAGTAAAATGGAATATTGTTTTAATGTATTTAATAAGATGGCAATTCCGGGAATTGCCTTAGCAATCGATTCAATGATCGCACAAAAAGGGACCGCTCCGGTTTTTTTATGCATCGGGAGCGATCTGGTGATCGGAGACAGCTTAGGACCGATTTGCGGAACTATGCTTTGCGCCAAAAGAAAAAGCGCTAATATTTTTGTATATGGAACTTTGCGCCAAACGATTACGGCAAAAGAAGTAAAATATATGCACCGCTTTTTAAAAGAGACGCATCCGAATCAGCCGATCATAGCCATTGACGCAGCCGTCGGCGAAAGCGGGGATATCGGACTGATCAAGGTATCCGACGCCGGCATTTATCCGGGCTTAGGCGCAAACAAGCGCCTTGCACGCATCGGTGACATCGGAATAATGGGGATCGTTGCCGAAAAATCCCTCTTTAACTATTCATTGTTGAATTTAACGCGCTTGAATTTGGTATACCGGATGGCCGATCTGATCGCCGATGCGATCGCTTGCTGCGGTACCGTACAAAAACGGATCGCCGTTTAAAGACGATTTCGAAAGTCGTTACCCTGCCTGCGTGCGGCCGACGCAAATTTTTTGCTTGTTCCGTTCGGCAAAGTGGCTTTTCGCCAAAAAAGGCATCCGCGAATTTACTGAAAACCGCACACGAAAAACGATTTCATCGATCTTTTCCGCGCAAAACAATAGCGCAAGAGGGGATGATCGAAAAAATCGGCAAAAATCAAAGCAGACTGAACCGACTCGCGCGTGCGCCTGCCTGCGGATCCCGATTTATATGGTTACTTTTCTGCGCATCGTACAATCTGAAAAAAGCGAATATCCCTCCGCATCCTTCCGTTTCCGGCAAGGAATAAAAGCGCTGTGCTTTGCGGAACTTAAAGATTGCATAAAACTCCCCAAAAATGCCCCGAAAATGAAACAACGCCGTGCAAGAGAAATTCTTGCCCGGCGTTTTCGTTGGCTGTAAGAAATTTTTCGCGCCGAAAACACAACGACTGTTTCTTGCCCCGTCGACATGCGTACACATAACTTTCCATATGCCGCTGTTTTCATCCCTGTAACTCTTCGTCTCCTGCCAGACGCGACAAGATCGTTCGGGGAGCATAAACCGAGAAAGGTTTTAAATAAAGAATTTGCCCGCAAAAAATCGCAATCAACGTGTATTGTCCGCCCGAGCAATTTCGAAAATACAATCGAACGCCTGGGCGAGGGGATCCCTTTGCATACTCTTTGTCCTTCATAATCTCAAATCAAAGCGAGACGGATACGGGCAAAACGATTTCGTGGACGGTATGTAGCCGATCAATAAAGCTGATCCGATCGGGCCGTACAGCAAGGTGGAAATATAAATGTCCGGCTGCTCTCTGCCTCGATTCAACGCCCAAAGAGCATGCGCCCTCCACGGCAAAAAAGCGAAACGATTTTCCCATCCATCTTGCCTGCCCGCCTAAGGCAGACATTCGCTCTGCGCCGTTACGAAAAAAAGCAAAACCGTCTTAAAACGATTTGCGCGCCGCAGAGCGCTCCCGATGGATCGTGCGATCGGTTTTGCGCACGAACCGACCGATTCATGGAGATGCGATGCCTTTAGGAAGGCCTTGCACATCGCGGAAAAGGATCTTCTCTTCCTGAATCGCTCCCAAAAGGGCATGGTGCGATCCAACGTTTTTGCTTGATTCGCGTCGGCAGAGGACCGAAACAACATTGAACGAACAACATTCGGAAATGGAATCCGCCTCTTTGCCGCGCATACGGCTCCGCCTTCGACTTTGCACGCCGATGAAAGCTGACGAGGACTGCTTACCTTTCGGTTTCAACCGTTCAAGCAAAGGGTAATTATATAAAAATAGTCATTTTTATAAGTTTTTTTTACATACCGCGACTAAGCAAAGACGCTTGCTGTGTGGATACTGCGTTTCGATAAGATCAGGAACGCGCCCTTAAAAAGACGCAAGATGAACAAAGGGTAAAACGTTTACGCCTTTCCCTCGGTTTGCTCAAAGGATACCGCTTAAAATCAGGATACAAAAATTGTATGTAACGCAGTCGAAGGAGCAAAGAGTCTCTGCAAAACGTGCGATCCGGTGCGTTCCGAAAATACGAATTTATTAATTTGTCTTGCGCAAAAGGGCGCGATCTCCCATTCGATCGATCGGTTGAATTTTACAAAAAAATATGGTAAAATGCTGTCAGAGCCGACGGTCAATGGGGGGATATAATAAAAAATGCTAACGCCTAAAAACCATAGCGAAAGATTTCGGAAAACCATCGGCAGATTGAATGTGATTTCGTCTGGTTGCTGCTGTGCAATGGTAACGATCGTGTTGCTCAACGCTTGTACGGCTCCTGCAGAATGGTTGGGTGCGCTATCTTTGGTATCGGCAATCATTTTAGCGGCAGGCACATTGTACTGCTCCATTTCGTGCATGGTTCTTTCGGTAAAATTAAGAAAGATCAAACAGCAAAAGGACAACGAAGAGAGGATACAGAGCGACGCCAAAGCGGATTCGTCGTTTCGGCCGTTATACGTTGAAGATCCGTTTTTTTGCAAATTTTTAGAATCATGAAAAAAGAGATTGAAATTGTAAATCCGCAAAAAATACTTCCGTGGATCGGTGCGCCTTTTCTGGCGGCTTGGGTGTTGGAAGGAATGATTTTAATTGTCGGGTTTACGCCTCATTTCCTGTTTGTAAATTATCTGCTCGAAGGGTTGTTTATATTTTTATTCTGCCTTTCGTACAGCAACAGATATAAATGTTACAAAGCCGAGCCGAATTTAAATATTACAAAATATTTTTGGGTAGAGCTGGGGATTCACGCATCGTTCATCCTTGCGGCAACCTTGCAATCTGCGTTTAATGTGTGGATATACATAGGCGATAAGGGCTTAATCTATCGGCACGAATTTATCTTTATCAGCCTTGCGATTCTGTTGTTGCACATTGTCTATATGTGCGTCGATTCCTATGTGACCGAAAAGGCGGCAATTATAAGATGTTGCAGACAGTGCGGAGGCGATTTATGAAAAAACTGCGCACGCCACAGAAAAAATTTGAATATACGAGAAAGATTTTTAACGGATTCCTTGATAAGCTTGGTATGCATGAGCGTGTTTTCCAACTTATTTACCATACTCTGCGAGCTTACCAATAACTTTGAGGGGCAGAATTCCCTCAGGATCGCTCTACAGATCCTGTTGGCTTTTTTGCTTTTGTTTTTTATCGCGTCGGCACTGATACTTTTCATTCGCTTGAAAAAGATAGCCGTAACCATGATGCCGGACGATCAGGAAAAACAGTCGGACGGCAGGCAATAATGAAGAAATTTAACATAACGGCAATGCGGGCGATACTATGGACTATTTTGTATTACTCCGCCTGTATTTTCGCCATCTTTTACCTCAAAGAAAAGCAAGAAATTTTAAATTGGGATGTTGCGGTTGTCTTTCTGCCCCTTGTATTTTTGGCGTGCTCGACCGAAATACTTTCAAAGGGCAGAGGGACGGTAAATTTCAAACCGTGGAGCTATATTGATTTTGCGGCGAAAGTGCTTGCATACATTGCGGCGCAATTTATTTTCAGGGGAATGGCAAAAGATGTTTGGGTATGGATATGCCTTAGTTTGTTCGCGCTTATAATGTGCGTATCGTTTGTATGTTTTGCGATAATGGTAAAGAATACAAAGGACGGATGAGTGAGAATATGCGGTTTTTGATAAAATATCAAGGCAATGACAGATATATTGCAACCTTGCACGGAAAAAAGTTGAAAAGCGGAAAAGAATACAGTTTTACAGAGCAAGATGAAATAATCTTCGTGCAAAAAAATATCTGGCTTTCGCGTTTTTGGTGGTTGTTCGCGCTGTTCGTCGTCGCCATATTTATGTTCGGTTCTGAAAAAATTGAAGAGAGCAGAGACCGGCTCGCCATATATACCCGAAAAAGTTTTGCATTAAGACTTAAAGAGCTATATGGAGATATGACAATTTATATCGGCAATGACTTGTCTGCTGTCAAGGTCGTTGGCGCGAATGTTGAAGTTGTTTCAATGCAGACGAAAGACTGTACAAAAATTGTAAATCGCAGAATAAATGTTGCGCGGATAATGTGGTGGGCGCTTCTCGCGCTTATGCTGGCAGCTGTTGTTGCTGTCATAATATTTGCGGTAATATTATAAAAGTCAGGAAATTTGATTATGAAAAAGTTATACGTCGCTATTGGACAAAAATAATCTTAGACAGCAAAGGCGTAAGGCTTCGCCGCGGTATATTCGGCAGGCAATGCAAGTTTTTGGCTTGGAACGAGATAGCGGCTGTGGGCTTTTATGTCGGCGATATGCAACACACAGCCTACGACTTGGATCTGGTTTCCTATTATCCTTTAACGATATTCCGTGCCCGCTCCTATCCGTCGCGCGACCTGTTTTTATACTTTTCGGTGTTTAAGCCGTCAGGCTTTTTCTTTGAAGATATTTTACCGATTTTTCGAGATGATCGAAATATCTGCATAAACCTTGGCGGAGGAGAATTTACTGCTTTAAATTCGATCAAAAAGAGTGCAGACAAAGCAGCGGAAAAGGTACTGACCTTTTTCAACGGAAAAATTATCAATCGCGGTGCGGCAGATCACAGATAAAACAGTAGGTGAGATAATTGCCGTTGCGGTTAGGGGTTCTCTTGTGGCGATTACGCTATATGCAGTTTAACAAGGCCATTGTTTCAAAATCGGGTTGGAAGTTGGGTGGCGTAAGGCTAAAGAAATTTGTGAATTTATTTAATTTTTGAGGCGTTAGATGGACAAGGGGGAATTGGAAAAATTAAAATATGCAGTAATAAATATGCATTTGTCGGCCCTGTTGTTATGCGCAGTTTGTTGGCCTGTAGTTTTTTGGACGGATGAGAATATTTTAAACATGGGTATTCCTATGTTTTTTGCGACGGGCATTTTATCTGTGTATAATTTCGTAAGGCAGACAATTTTTCTTTCCCGACATCCAAACTACCAAAAATCAAAAAATAGGTTCTTATACGATACAATCAGTTACTTATGTTGCATCGGTTTTGCTGTAATTATCGGTTTGGTTGAATTATTTAACAACTTTAAATCCTGGCAAATTGCGGCTTTTTTAAGTTTAAAAATTTATTTTGTATTATTTGTTGCTGTGACTATGGTCATATTGATGAGTTCCGCTCATAGATTAAATAAAATTTGGGAAAAATTTACGAAGGCGGAAGAGCCCGAAATGTATATGAAGGAGAGCGAAAGAAGTCATATAAGAGTTTATCCTTTAGGGGGAACATTGATGGCGGGTATAGGAAGTATTACGATTCTTTTTGTGGGAGTCGGTAATATTCTATATTATTTTTTACCTTTACCTATATTGATTAGTTCATTCATTTTATTCTTAATTTACTTTATTCAAGGGGTGAGCCGTAATTATTTCAAGCAAATAAAATTATGGAAAGTTATTATCGGATCATTGTGTATTGTAGCTTTAATTCTCATTTCCCATTTTTTTACTCATGCAAGTACGATAGTGGAATATGAAAAAATAAATGTGGAATTTGAAATTTATACCTTTGTAATCTTGATAGATATTATACTAATTATTGCTTCTTTTATAATATTTTACCGTATTGGTTCAACCAAAACAAAAAACAGTTAAGTTTTATAGGTACATTATATGTCCTAATACAAATGCGTAAAACAGCATGATATTACGTGGCATATCACAGATAAAAAATCAATAAGGAGAGAATACATAAATGTTTGAAAGATGGTTTGCAAAATACGCAAGAGCGGTAAGCGACGCGGGCGAACGCCGCGCGCTCTATAAAAAGTATGCGGCAAAGATTATTGCCTTGATTGCCTTTTATATTGTATGCTTTGCCTTGGTCGGCTACATTATCGCCGTAGAAAATTATCTGAATGAGAGTTGGGCGGTATATACAATAATCGCACTGCTCTGCGCGTGGGTGATATCGGGCGCAGTCGCGCTCATTTTATGGCTTTCATTCAGAATGGAATACCGCGAAATACTCAACCGCCCCGCACGTTCGGGCGAAATGCCCGAAGTTGCCTCATACAGGCAGAAGGTGGCAAAAGACAAAAAGTCCGCTTTCAAAAAACTGTGGTGGGCGTGGTCCGTTTTTGGCATATGCGCCGTCGCATTCGTTGCATTGGTTGCAATCGAGTCGATCAAAAACCCCGACGGCGAGGAAATGGGAATATTCGGCTGGGTTGGCACATCGTTGCTTCTTGCCGGCGCGCTTACGCTGTTCTTCGCGTACGTTATAAACGCCGTTTTAAAACAGCAGAAGGGCAACGCAATCGAGCAGCAGACGGCGCCGGAAGCGGCGGCAATAGACAGAGCGCAGGGCAGAAAGAGTACATACGACATACAGTCGGACAGGAATATTCAGATCGATAAGATGTACACATATATGTTCCCCAACGAAACCCTGCGCGAAAGAGCGCACGCCGCGCGCAAAAGGCGCGCAAAAATCATTGCGCCTGCAATCCTAATACTTGGCGTCATGAGTATCGCTGCGCTCGTAGTCTTTTTGTGTTTCGGCTTGCTGGGCTATCCGCTGCCCGCGATATTTACGCTGTTGTTGGGCGGCACCGCGCTGTTGTCTGCCTGCACGGGCGGAAAACTCAAAGCAATCGAAAGGGAGCAAAAAAAGGAGCTTGCAAGCAAGAGGGAATATTCAAAACACCTCGAATGGTACAACCTTAACTATAATTTCCAAAAACATAACCGCAGAATCTATTATCTATGCCTTACTCTTGCCCTTGCGCCCGGTTGGGCGCTTGCCATTTTGTTTCCGTATGACGCGTGGTCGCTTTTAGCGTTTGTGCCCATTCTGATCGTTGTTGCGGTCAATAATAAAAAGGTAAACAATCTGCGCAAAAAAGTCATTCCCATAGAAAATGAAATTGACAGACAAACGGTCTTGCGTGACAATGGCTGCGCCGATACCGACGCGGGCGAAAATGCCGTTGACGGATTTCATGGCGACCTTGACGGGGAATAAAATGAAAAAGATATTTATTTGTGTTCTTGCAATACTCCTAACAACGATGACGATGTTTCTGGGCGGCTGCACAATTTTGGATGGTTTGTTTGAACCGTCCGACAACGAGGACGCGGACAATAAATTCAGCTCGTTCGTCCAATGCCTTGACAGCGGCGATAAAGAGGGGTTCAAATCTCTTTTTGCGCAGAACATCCTTGCTGGAATGACGGATTTTGACGAAAGCATGGAAGAACTGCTTTTATACTACGAAGGCGAGTCTATCTCTGTCGAACGGCACTCGACAGGTGTGGAAGAGGACAAGGACAGCGGCATCGTAAGAAAATGGTACAATATGTCCTACGACGTGACAACGGATACCACAATCTACCGAATGGCGTTCTATTGGTGCGCAAAGGATACGGGCGATAATGGCAATGTGGGGATCGAGTCGTTTTATATCATCAAAGCGACGGACGATCCGAACTATCCGCAATATACCTACCGCGGCGACGGCCTGTGGACGCCCGGCATAAATAGCGGCAAGACGCATGAAGTGGATGAGCTGTAAAAAAGTTTTAATAGAAATCGTACAACAAAGCAATCATCGGGTGAGGAACTATGGAAAAACTGATACCTATAACAACGGGAAACGAAATCGACAGAGAAAAGCCGTACACCGCCGAGACATTCCGTAAAGCGGGGGCAAAAAAGTTGGCACGACTGCAAGAGATCAAGGCGCTTTTGGAGGCGGAAGGGTATGAACAAAGGCGCGCTTCCTTTGAAGAGGAGCGTGAGCGCTTGATACAAAATTGGCAGCGCTATACTGAGCATATCGGAGAATGGGAAGAGGAAATGACGCAAAAAATCATGGAAGACCCTTCCCTGTCCGAGGAAGAAAAGAGACAGAAGATGCAGGATGAAGTTTACAGCAAAATAGAGGAAATGCTCAAACAGGCAGAGAGCAGCGAGGCGTTCCAAAAAGCCATAGGCGAGTACGGTGCATTCCTTCAGAACAATCCGCTGATGGACGAATCCTGCCTATATCATCTGGAACGGACTTCGCCCGAGAGTATGCCATTTTTGGATTTAGCGCAGGCGATGGCGGGAAAAGAGCAGGACGCGGTCGAATACGAAATGCCTTCGGATTGCATCTACGATCAGATAAAAATTTGGAAGGAGTATGTAGAGAGCGGCTACTTGGAAGATTACACGAAGGCTTTAAAAGAGGACGAACGGGCAAAAAAACTTTCGGCGTTGCAACTTGAATACCTGTTTTCCGCGTGCGATACCGTTTGTTTCCACGCGGAAGAGGGTACTCCTATCGGGGACGATTGCGATGTCCGTTTTGCCCAAATTTTAGACGAAGTCGTAAAGACGGAAAAGACGGTAAATTACGGCATGAAAGTGCTCCGCATTTACCTAAAACCCACGCAGCAGCTCAAAGAATACCTTTTGTCTTACAAGCGGTTTGACCGATACCACTACGACGCTTATCAAAGATATGACCCCTATTTCCGCTTTGCGGACATCGCTTTTTTAAAAAACGGCGAAGCGCTTTTTAGCTGCCTCACGCACGAAAACTATTTTGACCTTGCGGGCAGCTTGAAGCCTGTCTTCGACGGCTTCGAAAAGCAAGCGGATCGCGGCAAAACAGCGGCCGAAGAATGACAGGCTTATCATGCTGCAACCGCCCGCGTTTATCAAACGGAACATCCTTTGGCCGTTCGGCGTGCGCTTGTTTGCGGCTGTTTTGTTCTCTGTCTTTTGTAAAAAACAGCACTTTGGCCTTCCTGTTCGCGCTCATCGCCGGATGCAAATTGCCGCCGCAATACAATGATCGCGGAAAGTATGGCAGGCAAAAAAGAGAGGGCGCGCGTTTGCCGCCGGCCTGTTCCCGAAAATCGAAAGACGCCCCGAAGGGCGTCTTTACACGATGCGCCGGGGATATCCCGCAACGCGATATTCTTTACAAAAGCGCCGCACGTCCTTTTCGGATCGAACAAGCATGACTTCGCGGAAACGTCCCGTCCCGCGATCCAAAAAGCCCGCCGCCGTCTCTCCGGTACAAATGCTGCTGCGCAAAACCGGCTCTTCTCTGTCCGGATCATAGGGCGGGGGGGCCGCCTTTTTTTTAAAACCCATACGCGCCTCGCTCAATACCGCTGTTTGCGCATTTTTCCGTCCTTTTTATGGATCGTGATGCTCCCGTCCTGATTTTCCGCCAATTTTTTTGCATATGCGATCGCCTCTGCCTGGGTGTCGAACAATTTGATCGCCTTTTCGCCGCGCGCAAACTTGACCTGCCATTTTCCGTCCTCTTTGCGCAAAGACACGTGGTAGTTGCGCGGTATCGCCTTTTCCTTCTCTTCCGCCTGCATCGGTTCCTTTTCTTCCATTCCCGTTTCCTCCTTTTCTTTTCTTGATTGTAGCATACTTTTTTGGGTTTTTCAATGCCTTCGTTAAAAATTCCCCGCATTTCCCCGAAAAAACGGTCTTTTTTAAGCAACTTACGCTCGGCGAGGCCCCCGGCCCGCGCGCGGGCCGGCCGTTTGTCCCTTTCGGCGGCGCGCGGCTGCCTGCCGCAAAATCCGCCCGGCCATGGCAACGGGCGTGCCTTAATGCTTCGCCGTACCGAAATTTTTGCCGCAGCCGAACACAGCGTTGACGGAACAGGGCGCTGTGCGTTTTTTTTCAAGCAACAGGCCTGGCGCCGATGGGCGCCAGGCCTAAAATATCCGCTTTCGCCGGCTCGGTCCCATGCGCGCATTCGGATTTAAAAAACCGCCGCGTTTGCACATCGCAGAGCCTTTGTTTTTTCTATTTGCCGCATGCGCCCCGGCCGTTTACTTTGCTTGTTCGGGCTCGCCGGGTGCGGGGGTCGTTTTCGCCGGCTCGCTCTCTTTTTGCGGTGCGACGATCTTCGGAAGAGACAGACCCGCCAACTGATACATCTCCTCTAAGGGGGGCAGGCTCTTGAGCAGGCCGCTCAAAAATCCGGCCGTCGCCGTCTTGCCGCCTTTGCCTTCGCCGCCGTCCCAAACGGTGATCTTATCGATCTTGACGTTCTTGATCGCTTCGACCTGCGCGGCGACAAGCTGTTCGATCTTGTCGGCGATCATCAGCCGAACGGCGTCGTCGGCCTCGCCTCCCGCCGCCTTGACGAGCGAATCCAAGCCTTCCGCCTGTTTGGACAACTTTTCGCGAATACCGCGCGCCTCCGCCTCCATCTTGGCAAAAATCGCGTCCGCTTCGCCCTTGGCCGTGCGGCGCATCTGTTCCGCTTCCGCGTCCGCTTCGATCTCCTTGCGGCGCTTTTCGATCTCCTGTTTGACGATGATATCCGCTTCCTGCGTCGCTTTTTCGCGCTCGGCACGCGAAATTTCCGCCAGTTTTTCGGCGCTGTAGCTCTCTTCCAGCGCCTTTGCCGCCTGCACTTTTTCGGCTGTGACCGCCAATTTCAGCGCCTCGGCCTCCTTTTCGCGCAGTTCCGCCTGCGTGCGGGCGATTTCCGCCTTTGCCCTGTTTTCACCCTTGATCGCCTCGCTCTCCGCTTCCGCCACGCGCACGCGCTCTTCCATCTTGGCATTGGCTTCGCCGATCGAACCGATCTTGTTGGCTTCGGCAACGGAAATTTTCGCGTCGTTGATGGCCTTGGCCGCCGCCTCTTTTCCCAAAGCGATGATATAGCCGGATTCGTCCGAAATATCCGTGACGTTCACGTTGATCAAGCGCAACCCGATTTTTTTGAGTTCTCCCTCGACGTTGCGCGAGATCGCCTCCAAAAACTTGTCGCGGTCGGTGTTGATCTCCTCGATGTTCATGGTCGCGATGACCAAACGCAGCTGCCCGAAGATGATGTCTTTGGCCAGCTCTTGGATCTCCTGCATCCCCAAATTGTGCAGCCGTTCCGCCGCGTTTTCCATGACGGTCGGCTCCGTCGAAATGCCGACGGTAAAAATCGAAGGCACATCGATGCGGATATTTTGGCGCGAAAGGGCGCTCTTGAGATCGACGGCGATCGACAGGGGCGTCAGATCCAGGTATGTAAACGCCTGTACGAGCGGCCAAATGAATGCCGCGCCGCCGTGAATGCACTTGGCGCTGCGGTTTTCGCCCACTTTGCCGTAAATCACCATGATTTTGTTGGGCGGGCACTTTTTATAGCGCGTGACGACCATCAAAAACAACATCACCACCACCAAAACCGCCACAACGATCAATAATACGATCCATCCTTCCATCTTTTTTTCTCCTTACTGATTCTGATTTTTTTCGGACGCATCCGCCAAATTTTCTGTCTTTTTGACCAGGAACGCATCTCCCTGCACCGAGATCACCGTCACGACCGAATCGACGGGGATGCGCTCCGCTTCGTCGGTCACGGCATCCGCTTCGGTATAGCGTCCCTGCAAAACGAAGGTTATTTTTCCCCGGCCGGAACGCGCGGGCGGCACGGAAACATACACCGTCGCCTGCATTCCGATCGCGGAAGAATAGTTCAGCGTTCCGTCGTCTTGCAAACGCAGGATCAGCCGAATGACCAACCAAACGATGATGTAGGCCGCCAGGCCCGCCGCGAGCGAAACGCCCACCGCGATGCCGGCATGCATCCCGTAGCGGAGCAAGATCAGCCCCGTCCAGCCGCCGATGGCAAAAAACGCGGTCAGACCTTTGGTCGTGAACAGAGACAATCCCGTATCCGTATGCGTATCCGGCGATCCGTCGCCGTCGGTATCTGTATCCAGATCGGCGTCGCCTTCCGCCGCGCCGACGATCATCAAGACGATCTGCACGAGCAAAAACAAAGTACCGATGCATGCGAGGACAAAATATGTCCATTCCAAGGCACCGAACCCTTCAAACCATTCTCCCATTTTGCGCTCTCCTTATTTTTTGATTTTCGGCAAGACCCGCTCTCGCCCTTACGAAATATAGACGATCTCGATCCCGCGTTTTTTTGCGTAGTTGACCGTATAAAACGTTCCGCCCCGCTCTTGCGTGAGGTAGGCCAGCAACACGTCGCAGCGGTCAACCATATAGCGATTGCGTTCGAACATGCATCCCGCGGTATAAGAGCGGTGCAACACGATCCTCTCGTCGCACGCCTGCAGCAGCGCGCGGTACCGCCGCACATTCGCGGCCGAAAACCGCGCACACTGATCCTCGCAGGGCAAACAGGCGACGAGCCGCACGGGATAGCGCTCGCGCAATCGCACGATCGCCTCGCCGCACTGCAAATCGAACCCGAGGGCCATGCCGCATAAAAAAGTACGCACGCCGCGCTCCGCCAATTCGTTCAGCCGTTCCCGCATCGCCCGTTCGGGAAAATCCCGCCCCAAAATGCGATGCCCGGTCAGGGCACAGACCTTCGTCTCCATCCTCGCCTCGCTCATAGCGGCCGGCTCCGCTCTTTTCCGTTGCCGCGCGGATACGCTCGGGGCGTGGAACGTACTTTGTTCGCCACGACCAGCGTCCGCAGCCCGGCATCGTCCGGTAACTGTACTGTTTTGGCACTCGCAAGCTCGGCTCCCAACACCGAAAACGCATGCTTGGCTTGCTCGATCTCCGCGGCGGCATCTCCCTTGTAGGCCACGAATCGCCCGCCCGGCCGCACGAAGGGCAGGCAGTATTCGGCCAGGGTGTTCAGCCGCGCGACGGCGCGGGCGCAACACACGTCGAACTGCTCGCGCCGGGCCGCATCCCGCGCGAGATCTTCGGCACGGGCGTTGCAAACTTGTGCATTCAGTCCCAATTCCCGCACGACGACTCGCAAAAATTCGCATTTTT
>CALVHT010000024.1 GCA_944328645.1 uncultured Clostridia bacterium | reverse complement strand
CCCCTGCCGTGCCTTCCGGCTTGAGCGTGATCGAGCGGCCGCCCTTGTCGAGAAAAGTGTACATTTCCTTGTTGACTATATCCGTCGTGTCTCCCACGCCGCGCAAAAACAACTCCGTATGCTCGAACACGGGCGTGCGGATCTCCTGCAAATGGTACAGCGCGGCGATGCGGCGCGCCGTCTCCTCCACAAAGTGCCAGCGGTAAGATTCGGCCGGCAATACGTCCTTGGTGCCTTTGGGTATATTGATCATAAATTGTTTTCTCCTTCGCGCCGATGCGGCCGAATTTCGCCGACAAAGGCTTGGGTGCGCGCGGCGTTGACCGTCCGCGCAACGCCAAGGTGTTTTATAGCACGTATTTTTTCAGATCACGGTTTTGGATGATCTTATCGAGATGTTCGTCAACGTATTTTTTATCGATGCGGACGGTGACCGTCGGATAATCGCCGCCAGCGTTGAACGAAATATCTTCGAGCAGGTATTCCATGACCGTATGCAGGCGGCGCGCGCCGATGTCTTCGCTGGTCGCGTTCATATCCGCCGAAATGCTTGCGATCTCCTCGATCGCGTCATCGCTGAACTGCAGATCGATCTTATCCACGCCCAAAAGTTTGCCGTATTGCGCCGTGATGGCGTTTTGCGGCTGGGTGAGGATTTTGACAAAATCTTCCTTCGTAAGGCTTTCCAATTCCACGTTGATGGGGAATCGGCCCTGCAATTCGGGGATGAGGTCCTCAACTTTGGAAATGTGAAAGGCGCCCGCCGCGATAAAGAGGATGAAATCCGTCTTGACGGCGCCGTATTTGGTCATCACCGTGCAGCCCTCCACGATGGGCAAAATATCGCGCTGGACCCCTTCGCGGGAAACGTCTGCGCCGCCTTGATTGGCTTTGCCGGCAATCTTGTCGATCTCGTCGATGAATATGATGCCCTGTTCTTCCGCCCGCGCCAGAGCCTCGGTGTTCACGCTGTCGTCATCGATCAGCTTTTCCGACTCCTCGTTGACAATCTGCTGCAAGGCCTGCCGAACAGACATTTTGCGCCGCTTTTTGCGCTTGGGAAGCATATCTCCGAAGATGCTGCCGATGTTGATCTCCGCGCCGCCGGGCACGATCTCCATGCTCTTGGGCGCATCGACCACCTCCAGTTCGATCTGCATTTCGTCGAACTTGCCCGCATGCAGGTCCTCCGCAAGGCGCGCGTCAAAGACTTCCTTCGAAAGCTCGCCGCGCTCTCCCTTTTTCATCTCCGAAAGGATGGCGACGATCTTCTTTTCCGCAACGGCCTCCGCACGCACGGCGACTTCCTTCATCTTCTCCTCGCGGACGAGACGAATGGAACATTCGACCAGATCGCGCACCATGCTCTCCACGTCGCGGCCGACATAGCCCACTTCCGTATATTTGGTCGCTTCCACTTTGATAAAGGGCGCCTTGACCAGCTTTGCCAGCCGGCGTGCGATCTCCGTTTTTCCGACGCCCGTCGGCCCCTTCATGATAATGTTTTTGGGCGTGATCTCCTCGCGGTCGGCTTCCGAAAGCTGACTGCGGCGATAACGATTGCGCAGTGCGATGGCCACGGCGCGCTTGGCCTGATCTTGCCCGATGATATATTTGTCCAATTCGGTGACAATTTGTTTGGGTGAGAGATGATTCATTGTTCTTCCTCCTTGCACGAGCGCCGCATCATACGCTCTCCACCGTGATGTGGTCGTTCGTATAGACGCAGATCTCGCTGGCGATCTTTAATGCCTTCTGCGCGATCTCCGCGGCCGTATAGTCGGTCTCCTGAATGAGCGCGCGCGCGGCGGCCAGGGCGTAGTTCCCGCCGCTGCCGATGGCGCAGACCCCGCCGTCCGGTTCAATGACCTCGCCATTGCCGCTGACGATCAGCAAAAGATCTCGGTCCGCGACGATCATCATCGCTTCCAGCTTGCGGACCATCTTGTCGTTGCGCCAAAGCTCGGCCAGCTCGACCGCCGAGCGCATCAGATTTCCCGAAAATTTATTCAGCATACCCTCGAAGCGCTCGGACAGCGAAAATGCGTCCGATACCGATCCGGCAAAGCCTAAAACGACTTTCCCTCCATAGATGCGGCGCACCTTGACCGCGTTGTTTTTAAAGACGACCGACTCGCCCATGGTGACTTGCCCGTCCCCGGCAATCGCCGTCTCCCCGTTCTTTTTTACGGCACAAATGGTTGTGCCCCGAAATTCCGGCATATTCTTTTCTCCTTCTCTATTGAAATTTACCGCCCCAGGCGGTCCTCGATCGTCGCCCGCAGCGCACGCACCCGCTCCAGGGCGCGTTCCGCCAACAGACGCTTTTTCAGCGCTTTGTCCCGCACCGGCTCTTGCAACGGACGCAGGATCCCGTAATTGGCATTCATCGGCTGAAAATCTGCCGTTTCCGCCGCCACATGCAGACTCAGCGCGCCGGATACTGTGGTATCGTCCCAAACGACGGGCGGCTTCCCGCGCAACCGCAGCGCACAGGCGATCGCCGCCAGCAGGCCGCTGTCTGCACTTTCCACATATCCTTCCACGCCCGTCATCTGCCCCGCAAAAAATACTGTGCCGTCCGTCTTGAGCGAATAGTCTGAACACAGCACGCGCGGGGAATTCAAAAACGTGTTGCGATGCATCACCCCGTAGCGCAAAAACTCCGCCTCGCGCAGGGCGGGGATCATCGAAAAGACCCGCTTTTGTTCGGAAAACTTTAAATTGGTTTGAAAGCCTACCAAATTGTACGCCGTACCCGCCGCATTTTCCTTGCGAAGCTGCAACACCGCGTAGGGACGTCTTCCCTGCTCATCGTACAATCCCACCGGCTTCAACATGCCGAAGCGCAGCGTGTCTGCGCCGCGTTCGGCCATGATCTCCACGGGCATACATCCCTCGAATACGTCGCGCCGATCGAATTCATGCACGAGCGCGCGCTCGGCCCCGACCAATGCGCGAACAAACGCCTCGTATTCCTCGCGCGTCAACGGACAATTCAGATAGTCGCCCTCTCCCTTTCCGTATCGGTCCGCTACAAACGTCTTGCTGCGATCGATGCTCTGCGCGGAAACGATGGGCGCGGCCGCATCGTAAAAGAAGAGGTTTCCGCCCAACTTCGCAGCGATGTCTGCAGCTAACGCGTCCAGCGTCAACGGCCCTGTCGCCACGATCGCATACCCGTGCGGGATCTGTTCCACTTCCGCACAGATCCGTTCGATGTTCGGATGCCGCTCGATCGCTTGCGTTATAAACTCGGAAAATGCGGCTCGATCGACCGCCAGCGCCCCGCCCGCCGGGACCTTGGTCGCATCCGCCGCCCGAAGGATCAGCGAACCGAGCAGGCGCATCTCCTCTTTTAACAGGCCGCAGGCGTTGCCGTATGCGTCGTTACTCTTGAGAGAATTGCTGCAGACCAGCTCCGCCAGCCGCGCGTCGCTGTGCGCAGGCGTAAACTTCTTCGGCTTGCTCTCGTACAAGCGCACTGCGATGCCGTGTTCCGCCAAAAAATAGGCCGCTTCACAGCCGGCCAATCCGGCGCCGACAACCGTGACCGTTTGTCCGTTTTCCGCTCTTTCCATTTCCAGCCGCGCGCCCGCGCTCCCCTTTGTTTGAATTAGCACTCTCATTATTAGAGTGCTAATCTAATTATAGGCGCAACGGGCAAACTTGTCAAGGATTTTTTTATAGAATTTGAAATTTCGCCCGCTTTTTCTGCGGACGATCGCTTTGGCTTCCTTATTTTTGACGCTTTTTCGCCGGCGCCGAGACGGCTGTTCCCAAACGGGCGGGCGCCTCGAATTTCTCGAGGCGCCCGCCCGTTTAAAAGACACGGCCTTTTTTGGCCACCCGCCGCGTTTTCTTCCGCCCGCCACGCTCTTTTGCCTTTTCAGCCCTTTACCGCGCCGACCGTGACGCCGTTGATGAGCATTTTTTGAAAACAAAAGAAGAGAACGATGCAGGGAAGCAACATCACCGTCGCCGCCGCCATCTGCACATTCGCGGGAGGAATGGAGCCGGCATTGTTGACATAGCGATAATACAGGCCCAACGAAAGGTTATAAATGGATTCGCGGTTGATGTACAACAACGGCGTCATGAAGTCGTTCCAACACCCGAGAAACGAAGTCAGCGCAACGTACCCCAGGATAGGCACGCACATGGGAAGGACGATGACCAAATAAATGCCCAGCTTGTTTGCCCCGTCTACCTTCGCCGCTTCGCAGATCGAATCGGGCGTTCCCTTCATGTATTGCCGCATCAAAAAGATATTCAGCGCGCCGCCGCCGCAAAAGCCCGGAACGGTGAGCGGCAGCCAGGTGTTCGTCCAATTCATCCCGTAATAAATTTTGTACAGCGGGATCTGCATGCAGATCGAGGGAAGCATGAGCGTCGCCAACACCAAAAAGAACAGGGTTTCTCGCCCTTTAAAGCGCAATTTGGCAAAACCGAAGGCGCAAAGACTGGACGAAAGCGTGATCCCGACCATGTTGATCACGCCGATGATGATGGTGTTGCGCATCCACCACCAATATTTTGCGTCGATCGCCTCGGCATACGAGGCGAGACCCCAGCTCGTGGGGAACAGTTCGCCGAAACGAATATCCAAATCGCTCATAAACGATTTGAGGACCATCTCCACGACCGGAAAAAGAAAGAGCACCGCAAACAGCGCCAGCACCGCGTAGCGAACCACATATTCCGCAATTTTTACAGAACGCACGGTCTTCATCACACTTCCTCCCCGTAATAGACCCAGCGATTCAGCTTGAACGTCAGCGCGCTGATGATCGCGATGATCAGGAACAGGATCCAGCTCAGCGCGCATGCCATCGAAAGGTCCGTGCTGTTATAAAAATCGTAGATTTGCACGACGATAAACCCCAGCGCCTCTTTGCCTTCCGGTTCGATGTTTAAAGTCACGACGCCGTTGAATACCTGCAAGGAGTTGATGATGCCCGTAATGAGATTGTAAAAGATCATGGGCGTACACAGGGGGAGAATGATCCGAACCAGGCGCACAAAGGCGTTGGCCCCTTCCAGGTCGGCAACTTCGAACATGGAAACCGGGATCGCCTTGATCTGCGCGATCCAAAGGATCATGCTCCCGCCGATATTGAACAGCCCCAACAAAATAAAGGTAAATAAGGCCGTATCCCCCGAATCGTAAAAAGAAAAGGCGGGCAGATGTAAGTGCGTAAGAATGACGTTGAAGGCGCTCGTGTCCGAACCGCTGGCAAGCGAGGACCACAAGATACCGCTGACGACGGCCGGAAGCATGACGGGAAGATAATAAATGACGCGAAACGCGCGAATCCCCCGAATGTCTTTGGCCAAAAACAGCGCCAACGCAAAGGAAAGCACCAGGTTGAGCGGCAGCGAGATGACGGTAAAGAGAAAGGTGACGCCGAGCGACTCGCCGATCTGCTTCCAATACACGCCGAAGATCAGACGGTAATTTTCCAGCCACACCCACGGCCCCATATCCTTGACGGTGGTCAGCGTCCTGGTAAAACTGTAAAGAAGCGACGAGACCATCGGAACGATCGTAAACACGGCGATCCCGATCACCACGGGAAGCACAAACGCAAAGGAACTCAGCCAATCAAGCACCGCTTTCCGCCTTCGTTTTTCGGGCAATTTTTCCATATAGCACCTCCCTTTCGGCGCGCGGAAGAAGCAAGCCGCCTTCCGCGCGCACGCGTCCGCAATCGATCACAGTGACGCGTTGATGCGCGTCATCATCGTCGCCTTGTATTCGTTTACTTTTCCGTAGATCGCCGCATAATTGCCGCTGTTCATGGCCAGCGTGAGATCATCCGGCCAAAATCCGTCTTTTACGACGTACGTCATGATCGATATGCAATTATCGCTGACCGTCTTTTGCGCGGTCGCGGGGAAACAATAGATGTCGTTCACGGAAAGGATCGTCTGCCCGGGCACTTCTTCGATAAACGCCCTATGGTTCAGCTCCGCGCTGCCGTACTCCGTCCATGTTCCGCTGTTTCGCAGCGAGATCCGCGAAGGAACGCCCATCCCGATGGAACCAAACTCGTTCTGCCCCTCTTCGCTCGCCACGTATTTGAGGAAAAGCCACGCATAATCCGCATTGCTCATCTTTTCACTCGTGCCGGGCTTGGTCTCCGCATTGTCCGAAATCCGGCTTTCCGCCAATTTCGGGATCGCATACCCGCTACAGCCGACCCCCGTATAATCGTACGGGAAGGGCAAAAAGTCCACTTCGAACGTCGCGTTGTTGCTGATAACTTCGCCCCAGGAAGGGCGGGTAGTAAACCAGAACGCCGCCTGGCTGTTCGGGAACAGCGAAACGCCGCTGGAGGTCAAGGATTGTTTGACATAGCCGGGGCGGGCCAGGTTTTGATAAAACGAACGATACGCTTCCATCGTGCGCGTGGCGTCAACGCTCAAAACTTTCGAATAGTCGGTATTTGCGCCGTTCAACGCGCTCGTATCGATCATCGTGCCGCCGTAATGCTTCAGGATGGGGCTGTAGGCAGGCGCCCAGTTATAGCGCGCGTCGACGGCATAAGTGTTTTTGATCAGCCCCGCCAGTTTTTCTTCCTGGCTCACGCCCGCGGGATTTTGCGTGTTTTCGGCTACCTTTTTCGTGACGGCCGCACAAACCTCGTAGAATGTTTCCAGATCCCAGTTGGCTTGAAGTTCTTCAAAACTGCCGTAGCCGGCAAACATCTTGCCGTTGTCTCCGGGGACCAGCGAGAGCATGGTCTTGTTGACGAACGTGATCACCTTGTTGTAATCGCGCGGCATGAACCAAATCCCTTCGTCCTCGGTGTTGTAATGAGTGGTTTGGATCAACTCGGGATAGATGTCGTCAAAGGTAAACGTATCGTCCGCCGCGGCATACGCGCGCAGGTCCACAAAGTGCCCCTGCGAGGAATAGGCCGCGTGTTGGTCGCCCGTCGTAAAGACGACGTCCGGAAAGGATTCGTTGATGACGTAGTTGTTCATACCGGTCGCATAATCGCCGGGGATCGGATCCAATTGCAGGGAAATGTTGGGATACTTCGCTTCAAAACTTCTCTTATATCGCGAAAAGATATCCTGCTCTGTGGTCGTGCCGAGCACGCCGACTTTGATCACGACTTTCCCCGCCGCCTCCGCCTGCTCGGGATCCTCCTCTTCTTCGAACGGATTGGTGCAGGCGACCGCCGAAAGGCACATCAAAAGCGCGAGCAATGCTGCTAAAAATTTTTTCATTCTGTCCTCTTTTTATTTCACCATGATTTTGCAGGAGCGGAACGGCACGGTAACCGTGACCGTCTCACCCGCGGTCGTATACTCGCCCGTCTCGACCCCGTCGATATAGACCTTCTGCGCCGCGGTTTTGGGCAGCGTCACTTCCAGCTCCAATCCGGCTGTAATGCCGCGCACGTACGAAATCTGCACAAAGTTGGCGCCGATGCTCAAATCGTAATCGACATCGCAGAAGCGCAAGTTTTCCATCTTCCACCAGTCCAGATCTGCCGGAAGCTGCGGCGCAACGCAGAGCGTTTGGTAGGAAGCGCTGCCCAAACCGAAGAACCCATACGGGATCGCGGCAAGCACGAGCGCCGATTCCAAAAATTCTTCGTCCAGCCCGATGCCGCCCGCCGTTCCGGCGCCTTGCATCACGATTCCGAGCTTTGAATAGTACTCGCGGTAAAAACGGGTCGGATCCGTCTCGTCAACGTTGGCCGCGTCTGCAACCGCCTTGACCTGCTCATACCAGCTTTGGATCCCTTTCAAGCGTTCGAACGCGTTGTCTGCTCCATAGACGGAAATGCGGCTCATCAGGTCGTAGTAGCTCAGATACATGATGGCCCCGCCGTCTTGTACCTGGCCGCCGAATTTGTTGGTCCCCGCCCAATTCCAAACATATTGGTTGGTGTTTCGCACGGTTGTGGAGCGCGGCGCAAACGCAAAGTCGTAAATGCCGAGCGTTCCCGTGTAATCGAAACTGCCGTCCTCGCGAACGCGCGTACCGCGGTAGCCGCTCGCATAATTTTCCTCTTTTGCCTCCGGCGTCAGTCCGGGCGCATCGGCCGCATCCTCTTCGACGATGCGCACGCCGCTCACCCAGTCCATGATCTGTTTGGCCTGTTCGTCTGTGCAGATGCCCGCCGCAACCGCCTCGAGATTGAACATGATAAACCCGTAGTCGATCACCTCGCCGTTGGCGTCAAACCCTTCGATAAACCGGCCTTTGGCTGCATCCCAAAAACCTGTTTTTGCGGCGGTATCCACCGGCGCCTGCAGCTTCGCGCGGATGTTTTCCAACAGTTGCGCCAACGACTCGGCGGTCTGCGTGTAAGTCACGCTTCCTTCCTGGCCGTCGTGAAACACGCCGGTGCTGACGGAAGGCATCTCCGCTTGAATGCCCATGGCGGCCGCCGCCTCCTCCAGATACAGCATCGACTCGATCGCCTTATAATAATAGATGTTGGTATAAAAACCGTCCGGCGCACAGGAAATAATGTCCCAATACCCGTTTCCGATGCTCGAACCGATGTCCTTATTGGTCGCCCCTTCGTGCCCGACAAAGAAATCCTCCATCGTGATCAGTCCGTCCTTGCCGCCGCAAAGATCGATGAGGAACTCTGCCGCCTTCCGGAATCGGACGAGATTTTTTTCGAGGTATTCGCGATCGCCCGTATATTCGACATACATCCGGCCCGCCCGCAAGAGCAGCGCGTTGTTGTTCGTCTGGCGGGTATCGTACTGGCCGCGCACATAGTTGAGACGCACGCCGCCGGATACCGACATGTTTTCCTTGGCCAGCACGGTGATGCGGATGCGCGAAACGGCGTCGGCGCTCGAATCCGACCGTCCCCAGTCCGGATGCTGATACATCGGAAAATAGATCGTCTTGCTGAACGTGGCGCCAATGTTGGTCGGGTAGGTCGCAAAGCTCTTATAATCGACGCTGTACCAGGTGTCGCTTTCCCCTTTTTGCCATTCCACGAGAATGTTCTCAAAACCGCTCGTGCTGCCGATGTTGTTTAGGTCGTTCAGGCGAATGTCGATCTCTAAAAACGGCGCGTGTTTGGGAACAAGATACGTTGTTTCCGGCGAAGTGAACTGCACCTCCCGGATGCGCGCGTTTTCTACGGAAAAGAATCCGGACGTAACTTCCGCCGCGGCCGGGTTTCCGTTGACCGAGACCGTCCAACCCTCATTCATCCCTGCATCGTTCCATTCCCAGCCGCTGCTGTCGCCGCCGGAGAGCGTATAATCGGGGAAAGGCCATCCCTGCCCGAACATCGCCGTGGGCGCCTGCATCCCGCTCTGCAAGGCTTCCGCTTCGGTCGTAGACCAAGTATAGCCAAACTTATCGACGGGTACGTCGCTGGTCCATTTATCGATCATTTGATACCGGTCATCCGCAACGGACGTGGCCGAATCAAAGTACATCAAACTCATCGCTTCCCATTCTTTGTTGAACATGACCGAGTTGCCCAGGGAAAGCGCGCCGATGCGCAGATCGTCATAGCGAAGGTGCCGGTGCAGATAATCGTTGAGAAAATCGTCTAACCCCTCGTCGGAAGAGGAGAATTTGAGCATCGTCGAATCCCCCTGCTCCCGTTGATATTGGTAGTCGGGCAACGGATCGCCCGTCCCTGCGCAGGCGCAGGTAAAGAGCATCAGCATTGCCGAAAGGATGCAAAACATTTTTTTACTCTTCATCTTCTTTTCCCTTTCTGCGGATCCCGGCCGCAGCCGCCGCCAACAAAACCGCCGCGCATGCCACGGACCCGATCGCGCCGATCGCGCCGTTGCAACCGCCTTCTTTCTCCGTTTCGGCTTCGGTAACGGTCACCGTGAAGGCGAACTCGACCGTCTTGCCGCTGCCGTCTGTGGTGGAGGCGACCAGTTTAACGGCGTTCTCTCCCACTTTCAGCTCGCCGCCCTGAATCTCCCAAGGCGCGTTTACGCCGCCAACAAACACGACGGTAAAGATGTTTTTATCCAGCGACGTGACGTTTTGCAAGGTCAGCGTGCCGCCCTCTTCGATCTTGACGCCGTCGTAATAGACTTCTTCGAACGCCACGTCTTCAATGATCTCTTCTTCGATGACTTGCTCGAATTTTTTGCTCGCCGCGTTATACGTAAAGGTGTATTCCTGCGATGTTTTGCACAAAGTCGGGACCGTAAAGCCCTCCAAAACGGTGATCGTCCAGGCGGGATTTTCTTCCGCGGGATTGATCGCATACTGCGTGCGCTGGCCGAGGGTTCCGTCGTTTTCGTTGACGGAGTTGGTGCGGAACACCAGCTGGATCCCGCTCCCGCTGTAATGGACCATCACGACGTTTACCGGCCGATACACCGCATCCGCTTCGGATTCCATCAGCTCTTGAATGGTCATCCCGTTGTAGAGGATCTTGGTAAGACAATCACGGATAAACCCGTAGCTGGCGAGGTAATTGATGGTCGAGGGAGTATAGCCCAACCCGACGCCGAGCAGCCAGTCGGCGCCTGCGTTGATGTGCTCGTACACGGTGTCGGAAACATTTTTGTCAAACTGGATCTTAAAGGCAATGTTGCCGTCCTGATCGACGGAGATCGGATTATCCACCGAGATGACCCGGATCTCGCCGTACTCGAGCTGCGACAGATCGAGGTCCTCGCACCATCCGCCGAACTCGTATTTGTAGGTGATGCCCAGCGGCATGACGCCGCCGCGCGGGACCGTGAAATTATCCAGTATCTGCACGGTTATCCCGTCCAGAACCTTTCCGTCCGCGTCTAAAACGCCGCCCGCATCCTGCGGGATCTTGGCACTGATATAGATGGTAAAGTAGTCGTCTCCCTCAAAGAGGACCTGTACCGCGTCCTCGATGGCGGAACCGTCTGCCGCCTTCGCGGCGAGAAGTTCTTCGATGCTCTTGCCGTTGATCCGAACAAAATCCCGGATCCATGCTTCCTGGGTGATGTCTGCAAACTTTTCATAGACGTCGCCGCGGATGTTCTTGCTGAAATTCAATCGGAACGAGTAGGTATCCGTCGTCGCGCTATAGGTAAAGGATTGCATTCCGGCATAATCCAGTTCGATGTCTTCGTCCGCCTCGTAAAAATCGGTGACGGTGACTTTCAGGTGCGTGCTGTCCACGCATTCGAGTATGTAATAGTACGCCAATTCGCCGATCGGTTTTGCCGACGGCTTGTTCGCCTCGTCGTCAAAGAGCTGCATCCCGCGCAAGAGCACCAACTTGTCGCCGACGGTCCACTGCGTCGTGCCCGGCTTGATCTGCAGCACGTTGGCACTGTTGAATTGGATCACCTGCATCGTGGGCAGCTGTGAACCGTAGCTTCCGTTGAAGGTGACATATTGGTTGACGGCGGAGGACATCTGGATAAAGCAGCTCGGCACGGAGACCCGTTCGCCGAGGATGCTTGCGCCGATGTTGGCGAACGCTTGCCCGCTTGACGGTTCGATGCCCACTTCCAAAAGCTGCCCGTCGGAAAGATCCAGCTCTAATTGTTCCAAAACGACCGTCTCTTGCCAGGACGGATCTCTCCATTCAAAAGAACTCTCCTCTTCGGTCGCAAATCCGGACGGGAAACACAGCCCCGGCATTACGGTGACTACGGTGCCGTCGCCGACCTTGTCTTGCCCCGGCTCAATGACCTTTGCGCGAGAATCGACCCACAAGGTAACGTAGTTTTCCCCCTCGAAGATCGCACGAACCGTGGCATAGACGGGCGTCTCTCCCTCTTGCACGACGATCTGTTTGATCTGCGCAAGCGTTTTTCCGTTGACTTTTACAAAATCACTGAACCACGCCTCGCCCGCAATGTCTGCATTCACCTCGATCGTGCCGCGCACGTTTTCGTTGAAATGGACCTGCATGCCGTACAGGCCTTCGCCGCTGAGCGTCGCGTACACCAACCCCGTCACGGAAACAGGCTGGTAAACCGTGTCGCCGGTCTCTTGCCGGATCGTAAAGGTCCCGCCGCCGTAGGTGAGGATATAATTCGCGTCCAAACTGTAGCTGACGCTGTCGGAAACCTGGATCAGAAGTCCTTTTTTCAAAATGATGACATCCCCGTCCGCCCAGGTCCAGTCGCCCTCGCTCTTCAAGATCTGGTAAATGCTGTTCGTGGCCAAATTCACATAGCCGCCCGCGTCGCAAAGCGGGGTGCCGTTGACGGTGATCTGCGTCACATTCTGTACGCTGACCGGACTCTCAAACGACGGGATGGAAAAAGTCAGATCCATATTGACGAAATTGCCGTTCGCGCCCACCGATACAATCCCGATCTGCTGGGTAAACGCGCAGCTTCCCGTTCCCTCGTCTAAACTTGTCACGGTAAAGGAATAATCTCTTTGCAGGGTGGAATACCCGACGCCGGACGCATCCACGACGGTGAAACCGCTGCGGAAGCGGATGACGTCTCCGACCTTCCAAGCAAAGGAACTGCCGCTTTCGGGGATCAGGCCGAGGCAGGGCTGCTTCACTCCTGTACCCAAATCGACAGGGATCAGGTACAAGATCGCATTGACCGAAGAAATGGGCTGCCCGTTGACGCTGACGTTATCCACCGCTGCCGCGGCCGTCAGCGCGTATCCCTCGTCCGAGAGCGCGGGAATGGCTGTTTCGGCCGTGAGAACAAACCCGGCCTGTGCCGCGGAACCAAGTCCGAAGGGATAAAAAGCCGCTTCGGGAAGCGTCGTCACTTCTGCGTTGGGAGCCGCGGCGGCGATCGTCATATCCTGGCCGAGCGTCTGCAATACGATGTAGCACTTCCCGTCGGTAAAATCTGCCCGCGTGACGGAAAGGGTCTCCGATCCAGGCTCGCCGACGACTTGCACGCCGTTGATCTTTAAATATGAAGCATCGCCTTCGGAGCCCGTTCCGATGTAAAATTCAACCGTAAAATATTTCGAAATGTCGGAGGGAGCGCCGGCCGTGCAACCGACCATTCCGCCCGTCGTCGAATACCCGCTCCCCAACTGCGCGAGATTGCTCTGCAACAGGGCAGACACGCGGATATTGTTCGCACCGGGAAGATACAGCCCGCCGCCGCTGAGCACTTCCGACACATTGTCCGCCAGGTAGAAGCCCGTCCAGTTCCCTGCCGTAGAGCGAAAGACCAGCTTGTTTACCTGTGTCAGGTCCAGAGCCGTGGCGTTATACGTGGTAACGCCGCCAGCGGTGAACGTAAATTCGGACGCGCCTTCCGCGTTTTCGCTCAACTGCGTCATGTTCGCATTCTGTACCCAGCCGTTCGCGTCGGCACTTCCGATCTCCGTCTGTGCAAAAACCGATGACAGGCCGAGCGAAAAAGCGCAGGATACGACCATGACGAGAGTCGATGCCGCCGTCAAAAATTTTTTCCTCATAACATCTCTCCTTATATTTTCCCCGGTGAAGATTTTTGCAGCCCTTTCAGCCATAAAATTTTCACCTGTTTTTCGATTGATCCGCCCGATCGGCTACGCGCCGAAACGGCCGCCCCCGCCGCGCCCGCTATTCCGAACGCCGGCGAATACTGTCTCGCGGAAAAAATACCGCTTCCGCCTTGCGCACCGGCTCCATCGTTTCGCCCGCACAATAGCGAATGTAGCCTTCCGCCTCCTCCGCCAAAGGGATCCCGATCGTTGAAAGCGCGGGCGTAAAATAGCGGTCGAGCAGGGTGTTGTCAAACCCGACTACGGAAACATCGGCCGGAACGCGCAGCCCGCATTCGCGGATCCCACGGATCGCCCCATAGGCCATCATGTCGTTGAGGCAAAACATTCCGTCATATCTTTGGCCGCCCGCGAACAATTCTTTGGCCGCGGCATACCCCTCCTCGACGGCCGAGCGGTCGGTGTATTGGCCGAAAAAAATGTCCTTTTCGGAAACGTCAAATCCGTATTGGCTGCCGTAGCGCAAAAACGCCTTGATGCGGCCGTCCTGGAACAACTTGCGCCGCGTGCCAAACAGGAAGCAGACCCGGCGGCACCCGCCCGCGCGCAGCTGTTCCATCGCCTCGCGGACCGCCGCGTCGTAGCAGATCTCAAAGCGATAATTTTCCGCTTCCGGCCAGCCGGGATACACGATGCGTATATCCGCGCTCTGCACCTTTTTCAAACTCTCTTCCGAAACGGAGTCCAGTCCAAAATTGATGATGCCGCAGACCCGGTGTCCGACCACTTCGTTGATCACCTCGTCCAACGTTTCCGTGCTGATGCTGTAAATGGAGATCGTATGCCCGCACTTTCGGGCACAGGATACCATTTCGTTAAACATCTGCATATAATAATAATTTGTCATGTCCGGCACGAGCATCGCGATGGAAGTACTTCGTTTGTTTTTGGCGAGATTGGCGGCGAGCATATTGCGCGTGTAGCCGCTTTCCGCAACGATCCGCTCGATCTTTTCTCTGTTTTCCGGCAGAACCGTTCGGTCTCCTGCCAGCACCCGCGTGACCGTCGTTTTCGATACGCCGGCGCGCAATGCGATCTCCTTTCTGCTCAGCATAATCCTTTTCTCCGCTCTTGAGCGGCAGGCCTCCTTTTTCTTGCACTTAAACTGCTGTGTACCTGGGTATTATCCTGGTCTTATTATAACACCGCCTTGGCACCTTGTCAATATGCATCCCGAAAATTTTTGCATTCTTTCCTTCGGTCACCGGAGGGGGCTGGCGCGTGCGCATCGGTTTGCCCGCGCAAAACCGGACGGCCTGCCCCTATGATCTTGTATGTTTTTCCGTCAAAAAAAGTGCAAACGCCCGCTCTTTCGAAACCTAAAATCTTTTGTTGAATTTTAAAAAAACACTTTACCAACTTTTTTCGCGCGTGGTATAATATATATGCCCTTACCCCAAGGACAAGAATCCTGTAGACTACATGCGCGGTCGGCACATGTCGTATCTACTATGTTTTTAGGAGGTTTTTATGAAGATTTCTTTGATCAAACGCACCCTCGCCGCCGTCCTTTTGGCGGCTGTGTGCGCAGCAGCCTTCGTGCTCGGACTCGGGGGGGATGTTCGGACAGAAAACATACGCCGCTGAAACAGATCATTTCGGCCATGCCGATTGGACGGCGATCACGGCGGACGGCGGTGCGCTGGGCAGCGGGAATTATTATCTCGACGCGGACGTCACGCTGACGACGGACATCACCTTCAGCGGCGAAGTGACCCTCTGCTTAAACGGACATGTCCTGACGGGAACGGGCACCGCGAGCGTCATTACCCTGGCCAAAAACACCGATTTCACCCTCTGCGACTGTGATCCCGCGGCGCAGAACACCGTAAACGGCACCGCATTCAGCGGCGGCGTCATCACGGGAGGAAGAACGGCGTACACCGGCGGCGGGATCGATTCGATACAGCCCGTGACCTTCACCATGACGGGCGGGACCGTTGCCTATAATGAGGCGTGTTTCGGCGGAGGCATCTATATTGCGGGCGATACAAATCTGCGCAGCACGTTTATCCTGGAAGGCGGCGCGGTCTGCTACAACTACGCCGAAAACGACACCGGATCCGACAGCGTCGCCGGCGGCGTTTACATTTGCAATTCAGACTTTACGATGAACGGCGGAACGATTTCCCACAACACGGTCGGCGGCGAGTACTCCTACGGCGGCGGCATGCAGGCGGACGGCGATTCCCTCTGCATCATCAACGGCGGGGCCATCACCGAAAATGAAGCGCTGTACGGCGGCGGCATCTGCGCAAACGGCGATCTCTTTTCCGATGCAAAAGGCAACTGCTCCGTCAGCGGCGGGACTATTTCCGATAACACGGCTTCCTACGGCGGCGGCATTTTCATTCTCTATTCGGACTTTACGATGAACGGCGGAACCGTTTCCTACAATACGGCCAACACCCAACGCTCTTTCGGCGGCGGCATCTATGCGGCCCGCGATTGCGTCTGCCGCATCAGCGGCGGGACCCTTGCCGGAAATAAAGCGGCGTGCGGCGGCGGCATTTCTTCGTTCGAAAGCACGCTGACGATCGACGAAGGCACCGCCATTACAGACAATTCCGCTACCTACGGCGGCGGCATCCTCGTATACGGCGATAGCGATTCCTATCTCAAATACGACTGCTCCGTCAGCGACGCGACCATCACCGGCAACTCGGCATTACAGGGCGGCGGCATCCATACTTGGCTGATCGATTTGACCGTCAAAAACTCCCGTATTGCCGAAAACACGGTCACGGATGCCGGCGGCGGCATTTCTTCGCTCGAAAGCACGCTGACGATCAACGAAGGGACAACCGTCATTACAGACAACACCGCAGACTACGGCGGCGGCATCGCGCTTCGGTTATGCTCAATGGAAATGTACGGCGGTGAAATTTCGGGGAATGAAGCGACATCCGACGGCGGCGGCATTTATGCGATCTACACCGATTGCACCGTCTTCGACGGCGAAATTTCGGGAAACAAATCGAATCGCGGCGGCGGTTTCTATTTTGAAGGATATAAGGAATTCATAACCAACAGCTTTACCCGTTCCTACGGCGACTATACCCTTACCCTCCGCGAAGGCGCGCTCGTTCAAAACAACACCGCTGCCGAATGCGGCGGAGGCGTCTATCTGAACTACGCAAGCATGTCGATTCAAAGCATACTCGTTGCGAGAAGCAATGCCC
>CALVHT010000023.1 GCA_944328645.1 uncultured Clostridia bacterium | reverse complement strand
CCATGCACATATGTTCCATAGACACATCCGTTCTGCAAAATTGCGCCGTTTGCACCGGAAATCCCCATGTGGATTTCGTACCCGCTGTAATGCCGGCCATTCAAACCGGCCAGCACGCCCGTGAGCCCTTCGATCGTTCCTTGGGTCTCGCGCAAACATTTTTCGGGCCCGAACACCGTTTCGACGGGCAAAAGCCCCAGCCCCGGCTCTTCTCCGCCGCACTCAACGCCGCACGGATCGGAGACCCTTCGGCCCAACATTTGAAATCCGCCGCAGATGCCGAATACTGGAACTTTGCGATGCGCGGCCGCCAGGACCTGCTCGGCCAGCCCGCCGGATTTCAAAAAGCGCAAATCTTCAATCGTACTCTTGGTACCGGGCAAAATAACCAAGTCCGGCGAACCGAATTCAGCCGGCCGCGTGACGTATCGCACGCGGGCTATGCGTTCCAAAGGCGCAAAGTCCGTAAAATTGGACAGCTTCGGAAGGCGAAGAACGGCGATGTCGACCCCCGTCCCCGTCCGCCGATTTTGCAGGCGCTCCGACAAGCTGTCTTCGTCATCGATGTCAAATTCCGCGTACGGAACGACGCCCAGCACCGGCTTTTGCGCCAACCGCTCGAGCAGATCCCGCCCCTCCCGAAACAGCGACACATCGCCGCGAAACTTATTGACAAGCAACCCGCGCACGAGCGCACGCTCGGCCGCGGACAGCAGGGAAAGGGTGCCGCACAACTGTGCAAAGATCCCGCCCCGGTCGATGTCTCCCACCAGCAGGACGGGCGACTCTACACGGGCAGCCAACCCCATATTGACCAGATCGCCGTCGTTGAGGTTGAGTTCGACGGGGCTGCCCGCCCCCTCGATCACGAGGATGTCGTTTTCGGCGGCCAAACTCTCGTATGCATCCAAGACGATCGGCAGCAATTTTTTTTTGTAATGAAAATAATCCCGCGCAGAAAAATTGCCGACTGCCTTTCCCAACACGACTACTTGCGAACCGACGTCCGTGGTCGGCTTCAACAAGATAGGATTCATGCGCACGTCCGGCTCCCGCCGCGCCGCCTCTGCCTGCACGACCTGTGCGCGCCCCATCTCCCCCCCATCGCGCGTCACAAAGGAATTGAGGGCCATGTTCTGCGATTTAAAAGGCGCCACGCGATACCCGCGGTCCGCAAAAATGCGGCAAAGCGCCGCCGCCGTCAGGCTTTTTCCCGCATTGGACATCGTTCCTTGGATCATGATCGGTTTTGCTCGCATCTTCCTTCCTCCCGCAATCGGCGCAAAAACGCCCGGTTTTCAGCATGCGTACGCACGCCGATCCGATAATAGAGCCGCCCCGCCTGCGGCAACAGCCCGACAAAATCCGTACACACGCGCACGGCGATCCCCGCCCGCCGCAGCCGCGCCGCAAGGTCAGCCGGACCTTCGAACAGCAAAAAATTTGCCGCCGAAGGCCGCGGCGAAAATCCCGCACGGCGCAAGCCTCGGTCCAAATACGCGCGCTCGCGGCACACCGTTCGACGCAGGCGCTCGAAGTACGGGCTGTCGCCCGCTGCGGCAATCCCCGCCGCCTGCGCCACCGCCGAAACGTTCCAGGGCTGCTGCGTCTTCGCAAGCGCTTCCAGCACTCGGTGCTCACCCAGGATATATCCCAGCCGCACGCCGGCCAGCGCACAGCTTTTGGTGAATGCCTGCAGCACGAGCACGCCGCGCATAGCCGCCAGTTCGCGCAGCGCAAAGGGCGGATCGCTCACAAAATCAAAAAAACAAGCGTCTACGAACAGCTCCGTCCCCGCCTGCGCGCACGCGGCCGCGAGGGAAAACAGCTCTGCCCGCCCCGGCATCCCGCCGTCGGGATTGTTCGGAACGCATACAAAAACCACGTCCGCCTGCGTGCATTTTTCCTCCGCCTCCGCGTACCCGAAGACATGTTCGGCACTCCCGCCGAACGCGCACATGGCGCGTTCGTATTCCGAAAAGGTAGGCGAAAGGATGAGCGCATGTCCGCCGGCATGCGCCGCCGCATAGGCATAGATCAGCTCCGCCGCACCGTTCCCCGCCAAGATGTTTTCGGGCAGGCCCCCCTCTTTCTCAGCCAATGCCCGGCGCAAACGCGTGCAATGCGGGTCCGGATACCGCGCCGCGGCGGCCAGGGCGCGCGTACATGCCCGGCGCACCGCCCGGCTCATACCCAGAGGGCTGACATTGATAGAAAAGTCATATTTTGCGCACAAGTCTCCGCCGTGCGCATCCGCCGCGTACCGCATAAGCACTCCTTTCGTTTAAAATACCAACCACAACACCGGTGCGGCGATCGCCGAAAAGACCGCCAGCGCGAGAAAGGCCGTCATATACATGAGCCGGCACGCCCGCACGATGTCAAAGGGCTGGATCTGGCGCAATGCATCGCCGATCCAGGGTTTGGGATGCAAGACGCCGTGATAGATCGCGTCGCCCGCCAAACGAAGGCCGAGCGCCCCCGCACAGACGGATTCGGTCTGCGCCGAATTGGGCGAGGCATGTTTGCGGCGGTCCCGCCGATAGATTTTCCAGGCGTTGCGCGGACGCATGCCCAGCAAAGCAGATGCCGCCAACATGAACCATGCGCTCAACCGGGCGGGAATGTAGTTGCACACGTCGTCCGTGCGCGCGGCAACCTTGCCGAAATACAGGTATCCGTTTTCCCGATAACCGATCATCGAATCCATGGTATTGACCGCTTTATAAAACAGACCGCCGACCGCGCCCCCGATAAACAGAAAAAACAGAGGCGCAATGACGCCGTCGGAGGTGTTTTCGGCCACGGTTTCCACCGCCGCACGGGCAATGCCCGATTCGTCCAAAACGCTCGTATCCCGACCAACGATCATCGATACAGCGGCGCGTGCGCCCTCAATATCCCCTGCGCGCAGGGCACGGTAGACTTTACAGCTCTCTTTTTGCAGATCGCGCGCCGCCAACGTTTGCCAACAAAACAGCGCAGACAGGGCGAGATACACGTAGGGATTCAGCCAAAAACCCAAAGCGAGCAATCCCGCCGGAATTCCGGCCGATAAAAGACAGACGAGCAGGACCAGGCATGCTCCGCCCGCCGCTTCGCCGCGCGGCGTTGCCGGAAACGCGCGACGAAACCCCTTTTCGAGTACGGCGATCAACCATCCGATCGCACGCACAGGGTGAGGCAAAAAACGCGGATCGCCGAACAATAGGTCGAAAAGTACGCCGAGCAGAATGGAAAGAAAAGTGAGCCGCGCCAACGTTATCGCCATATCTCCCCCCGCACGGTCAAAGCCGTGCCATCCCATACGCTTGCCAAGCCTTGGCCGTTTTCGACATGCCAATCGTAAAAATTTTTTTGCGGGCGCGCCAATGCTTCCAAGACAGCCATGATCGTTCCGCCGTGCACGATCAGCGCCGCGCGCTGCCCCTCCGCCAACCGCTCGCATAGGCACAAGAATGCCGCCGTACAGCGCGCACGAAAAGCCTGCGGGCTTTCCCCGTGCGGAAACGGGAGGGTCCCATTCGAATCCACCCATGCCTGATAGGCAGGATTTGCGGAAAGTTCGGAAAAATTTTTTCCTTCGAAGTCACCGAAGTCGCATTCGCGAAAGTCCTCAACTACGTGCAACGCGGCTTGCGGATAGAGCGTTTCCGCCGTCTGCCGGCATCGGCACAGGGGAGAGATCGCCACCATATCTGCCGCGGGTGCCCGCCGCGCAGACAACGCCCGCAACGCTTCCTCCAAAGCCGGCTCGTCCGTTCGCCCCACATACCGACGCGATCGATTTCCCGCCGTGGATGCGTGGCGGATCCAATAAATCTCATTCATTTCAACACCTGCCCGATCCCTGCAAAGACGCGGACCACGCGATCTGCCCGCTGCGCGAGCGCACAGAGCAACGCGCCCACCTCGTCACGGTACCGCCGCTCCGCCGCGTCCGTCGGTACGATCCCCATGCCGACCTCGTCGCAACAGAGAAAACAATCCCCCGCGGCGAATCGCTGTTCCAGCTTTGCGAGAATGGACGCAGCGCCTTCCTGCCGCACCAACTTTTCCAGATGTACGATCGCTTTTTGCGCCCCGATCTGCGCGGCGATGTCCTGCGGCGCGAGGGAAAATCGTTTGCGCAGATACTCTGTTTTACCCTGCGCGCGGCCGCCGAATACCAATACGATCATAACAGATACCCCCCGACGGAGGCGGAAAGAAGCATTGCCAACTCCACCGTCTGCAACAGCCAGCCCGCAAGATCGCCCGAGATCCCGCCGAACGTTTTCTTTGCGACGGCAATGCACACGCCGTATACGGCCAAGCCGCAACCGAACACGATCGCGCCGAGAACGGGCGAAAGCCAAACGGCGACCGCCACCGCCGCGGCAAGCCAAAGCAGGCTGACCGCATTGACCGCGGTGCGATTTCCTGCCTCGCGAAAAGAAGAAGCCAGTCCTTCTTTTGCCGGACGAAGATTCATGACCGCGAAGGCGCTCAGCGCCCGTTCGAACGGATAGGCGAGTGCAAAAACGGCGTACGTCTCCAAACTTATCGTTCCGGCCGCCGCAAAATACACGAGCAGATACAGCGCGCACCAAATGAGCGCAAACGCGCCCGCGTGCGGATCTTTCAAAATCTCCAGCTTGCGCTCGCGCGGTTGGTGCGACGCGATCGCATCCACCGTATCGCAAAATCCGTCGAGATGGATGCCGCCCGTCACCAAAACGGGGATCGCCGTAATCCAAGCGGCGTTCCAAAGCTCCGGCGCGTTCAAGCGTACAAATAAATACAACAGAGCATAGCCCGCCCCGCCGATGACTGCGCCGACCAGCGGAAAAAAACAAAGAGCATAGCGCATATTCCGCTCGTTCCACGTCGCCTGCGGAACGGGGATTTTCGAATACATGGAAAACGCGATCAGAAAACCGTTCCAAACACTCATCTCCACACTCCTTTGTGCACGATCGGCAACGAATACACACTTTCAATTACCAGCGCCGCCCGTTCGGCCAGCGCACGATTCAGCTTTCCCAGATTTTCGATATAGGCGCACGTCGCCGCATCGTATGCCCCGCCGTCCGAAAACACCTCGTTCGTCACGACGATCAGATCATTGCTTGCCGCCAACGCATCGATCTCTGCCAAAATCCGTACCACGGGGTCGCGCTCCCCGTCTCCGAACATTGCATTGGCCAAACGGTTGGACAGACACTCGAGCAAAACCGTTCCCCCCGCAATGCCGCACGGAAGGCGAGAAGGACATTCAACGGTCAAAAACCCCTTTCCGGCGCGCTGGCGGCGATGCTTTGCCACCCGCGCCGCCCCTTCGGCGCCGGACGCGCGCATGGTCGCCAAATAGTACAGGCCTCGGCCGGATTCTTGCGACACACGTACCGCAAACGCCTCTGCCATGGCCGATTTTCCGCTGCCGCTCCCTCCTGAAAACAGCGCGATCACAGCGGTTTATACTCCGCAATGTTTGTATCGGCAAAGCGGATCATCCCGTTATATACCGCGTAGGCCATATCCAGCAGCGGCATCAATGCGACGGCACCCGTCCCCTCGCCCAGGGCCATATCCGCACAGATCGGCGCGCGCAGCTGCAATCGTTCCGCGATGCGCCGGGCAGCCGGTTCGCCCGAAAGATGACTGGCGATCATATACTCCCGGCTCGCGGGACACAGGTTCGCCGCGCACAGCGCCGCCGCGGCCGAGATCACTCCGTCGATCAACACGGGGATCCCGCACTGCGCCCCGCCCAAAAAGGCGCCGCACATGCCCGCAATGTCCAGCCCGCCAACCTTTGTCAACACATCGAGCGCATCCGAGGCATCGGGCGCATGCCGTCTTAAAGACTCCTCGATCACGCGCACCTTGCGAGCCAGCCCCGCATCCGACAAGCCGGCGCCGCGGCCCGTGATCGTCCGCGGCGAAACGCCCAACAGCGCGCTGGCTACGGCGCTGGCAGTGGTCGTATTTCCGATCCCCATTTCACCCGTGGCGATGATCGAATAACCCGCCCGCCACTTCGCAGCGACCAGGTCCGCCCCCGTTTGCACGGCGCGCTCGCACTCCGCGCGCGTCATCGCCGGCTCACGAAAAATATTCCCTGTGCCCCGCCGTACGTGGACATCCTGCACCCCGGCCGCCGAAGTATACATGCCGATGTCCACGGGAAAAACGTCTGCCCCCGCTACCGCTGCCATTTTGCAGACGGTCGCGTTGCCCTGTGCCATATTCCCCGCCACGACGGCCGTTACCTCGCTTCCCGTTTGGGTCACCCCTTCGGCGACCACGCCGTTGTCCGCGCAAAAGACGATCACGCACCGTTTTTGGGGCGCACGCACGCCCGGCATCCCTTCGATTTGGCTTACAATATCTTCCAACAACCCCATACCGTGCAGAGGCTTCGCCAGCGAATCCCACCGCCGTTTTGCCCGCTCGCGCGCGGTTTCGTCATAGGCCGCTACCTTCCATTCCATTTTCTGCCCCTCCTTTTCAGCGACGCATGCCGTAGAGCAATGCGTTGCAAATCGCCGCGGCAACGTTCGAACCGCCCTTGCGACCGCGCGCCACAATAAACGGAATCCCCGATTGGCACAGCCGCTCTTTGCTCTCGATCACGTGTACAAAACCGACAGGGACGCCGACGATCAAAGCGGGAGAAGCCTCCCCGCGCGCCGTACAATCAAGAAGCGATTCGAGCGCCGTGGGCGCATTGCCGATCACAAACAGCGCGGATGCGTGCCGGCGCACCGCATGTTCCATGGCGACCCGCGACCGAGTCACGCCGCGCGCCTGCGCCTCCCGCGCCACCTCTTCGTCGGCGACGTAGCAATGTGCCTGTCCGCCCAATGCCCCGAGCGCGCGCTTGTTGATCCCCGCCTGCGCCATCGTTGTATCCGTCACGATGTCGCACCCCCGGGCCAGTGCCGCGCGCGCAATGCCCACCGCGTCAGGCGAAAAGATCAAATTGTCCGCATACTCAAAATCGGCCGTAGCATGGATGACGCGGCGAACGATGTCCTCCGTGCCCGGGGAAAAAACACGATCGCCCAATTCCCGGGCAATGATCTCCAAACTGCGCCGTTCTATTTCCATTGGCTCGTTTTCCGACATTTTTTTGCCTCCAAACAATTCTGATAAAAGACGATCGCGCTCTCCAAATTGCCATAAAAATGAATGTGCGGAAATCCGGCCGTCAAATTTTCGCGCGCGACCATACAGCTGTATTTTGTTCCATTGCGGCGCGCCGTAAAATCGTTCCCGTTGTCCGTACAGTCATAATAATGAAATTCGTGCCCGCGCAGCACATCGCCTCGCCGGGCGAGCAAACAATCGCGCGCAGCCGTAAGCTCCACATACCCGAACCGAACGGGGCGGCCGCGGTTTTGGGCGCTTCCATCCAACAGTCCGAGCATCGCGCGCCCGTCCAACTGTTTGTTTAAATAAAGGAACCCGCCGCATTCGGCAAACAGAGGAACTCCTTCTGCCGCCGCGCGGCGAATGCTGTCTGCCGTCACCCGATTGGCAGACAGGCGGTCGGCATAGAGTTCGGGGTATCCTCCGCCCAAATACACGACGTCCGTTTCCGCCGGCAAGGGCTGATCCTCCAACGGAGAAAAATAGGAAAGACGCGCGCCCAACTTTTCCAAAAGCCGCAGATTTTCCGTATAGTAAAAACAAAACGCGGCGTCTTTGGCGACGGAGACGTTGAGTTCGGGCAGCCGCGGCAAAACCGGCTCCGCATATTCTAAGGGGGGCGCAGAGCGCGCAAGCGCCGTCAATCCGTCCAGATCCACGCTCTCCTCCGCCTGCTGAGCCAGCCGAAGGATCGTCTGCGGCAACGCAGAGACCTCACCCGCCGTCACCAGCCCCAAATGGCGGCTTTCCAGCACACAGTCGGAGGGAAGCGGCGGAAAATAGCCGTACAACTGCGCTTCGGCGCCCTCTCGTACCCAGGCCGCACGGATCCCCGCGTATGCTCGGGCAGAAATGCGATTGAGCAAAAATCCGCGCACGCCGCTGTTCGGACGAAAGCGCAAAAAACCGCGCATTTGCGCCACGGCAGAAAGCGCGCTTCCCCGCGCGTCCACGACCAATACGGCGGGCGCCTGCAACCGCCGCGCCACATCGAACGCGCTGTGTTCTTCTGTAAAATCCAGTCCGTCATAATAGCCCATCGCCCCTTCCAGCAAGTTCAGCGCCCGCGCCGAATCCGCAACGACATACGGGAGATAGCGGCCGCAAAAAAAGCTGTCGGCATTGGAACTCGGAATGCCGAGCGCCGCGGCATGGAAGGTCGGATCAATGTAATCCGGCCCGCATTTGAAAGCGGCGACGTCCTCGCCTCGCGCGCGCAGCGCAGCCGCCAACGCACAAAAAACCGTTGTCTTGCCACAGCCGCTGTTCGTACCGGATAGCAATAAGCGCGGAAGTTCCCGTTTCATGGCCGAGCCTCCCCGCGCGGTATTTCTTCCGCGCGCCGCCAGATCGGTAAATTTTGCCGAGCGGCGATCGTTTCCAGCTCCGCTGCCCGCGCGTTGACCGGCCCGAACTGCGCGCAGGCGAGCAACAACCCGCCCGCACGCTGCATCTCTGCCGCCGCACGCACGAGCGCCTCTTCCTCCACCGAGCAGAAAGCAGGCACCGATACCGTCGTGTACGCCAATGCGCGGGCAACTTGATAATCCACATCGTTTTCGCCGAGGATCCCCGTCGAAAAAGGGATCCCCCGCCGTTGCAGGGCGCGAAAAACCGGTATCCCGCTCCCGCCGCCGGCCAGCACAAACACGCGGCCGGTTCCCGCGGGCTTTTCCAACTCGACGCTTCCAAACAGCGCGTTGTAGTCTCCCGCCCGAATCCCGTAAAGTTCCCGCACGGTGTCGCCGCAAAAGATCTCCTCGGGCGTCCCGGCACGCAACACACGGTCGCCGCAAACGCAGACGATCCGGTCAGAAATTTTGGCAGCCAGGTCGATCTCATGCAAAGACAGAACGACGCTCATGTTTCGCTCTGCCGCCAGGCGGCGCAAAATGCTCAGCAATTCGATTTTGTAACGAATGTCCAAAAAAGAGGTCGGTTCATCCAACACCATGATCTGCGGCTGCTGGCAAATGGCACGCGCCAGCAGGATGCGCTGGCGCTGGCCGTCCGAGACGGCGCCGAAAGGCAATTCTTCCAGCGTTTCTCCCCCGACCATGGCCAAGCTCTCGCGTACGATCGCGCGGTCTCGTTCGGTCAAGCGGCCGAAAAAACCGGTATACGGGTATCGCCCCGTCTCCACCACCTCGCGGCATGTCATGCGTTCGGTTTTCAGTCGCTCGGTCAAAACTACCGAAAACTTTGTGGCGAATTCTTTGTGCGGAATGCCGCGAAAATCCCGCCCGTCTACGTAAACCGTGCCGCCCAGTGACGCAAGGTGACGCGTCAAGCTCTTGAGCACGGTCGATTTCCCCGCGCCGTTCGGGCCGATCAGCGTAACAATTTCGCCCGCGCACACGTCCAATTCAATGCCGTCGAGCAAGATCTTTTTGGCATAGCCGACGCTCCAATTTTTTGCGGAAAGAAGGCTCATACGCTTTTCCTCCGGCTTTGCAGCAACATGCCAATCACGACCGGCGCGCCGAAAATTGCCGTGACCGTGCCGATGGCCAGCTCTGTGGGAGCAAAAACCGTGCGAGCGATCAGGTCGCAGAGCAAACAAAACACCGCCCCCAACACAAAGCTGCCGGGCAACACCACGGCCGGCTTGGAGGAGGAAAACAACAGCTTGGTCAGATGCGGCACGGCGATCCCCACGAACGAGATCGGCCCCGCAAAGGCAACCACACACGCCGAAAGAAGGCTGGAAAGCAGAATGATCAAAACGCGAAACAATCGCACGTTCATCCCCATGCTCTGCGCATAACCTTCCCCCAGCTGAAAGGCGGTGATGGGCTTGATGAGCAGCACCGTTCCGGCCATGCCCGCCAGAACAAATGCCGCAATGACGAACACTTCCTGCCAATCCGTTCCCGAAAAGCTCCCCATCCCCCAAAAGGTGAGGTTGACGATCTCCTCCTGCTCGGCAAACGTGATGATCAATTCGGTCACCGCCGAACAGACATATCCGATCATGATTCCGATGATGAGCAAAACCGCCATATTTCTGGTCTTTCCGGCGCAGAGGAGAACAAACCCCATGCACAGCAACGACCCCAAAAAGGAGGCCACGACCATGCCGACGCTGCTCATTCCGCCCAAGAAGTTGGCGGCAAAGACCATGCAAAACGCTAACAGCATCTTGGCGCCGGACGAAACGCCCAACTCGAAGGGACTGCAAATGGGGTTTCGAAAATATGTCTGCAACAGGTAGCCGGATACTCCCAGCGCCCCGCCCAACAGCGCGGCGGCGCAGAGCCGCGGAAGCCGGACATTCCATACGATCGTATGGATCGCCTGCCCCGCAAATTGATCGGTGAATAGGATACGGAACACATCCGGAACGGAAATATTCGCACTGCCCACCCAAACATTGAGAATGACCGCACCAAACAGCGCGACCAGCAGGCCTGCAAAACAAATCGCGTACCGCCGTTTCTTTTTGATTTCTTCGTTCATTTTATTTCAATCGATTGACATAGGTGAGCGAATCGGAGATCGTATCTTCGTACAGCATCGAATAGATGTCCGCCACCATCTCCCCCATTTTATCCATTTTTTGGTAAAAATCGTTGGACGTACGCCAAACATTTCCTTCTTGATATGCCTTGAAATCGCGGAACCAGTCTCCCAAACGTGCATCCATCAAGCCTTGCAGCGTCTCATCGGATACGCCCGAAGCCCCGCTCGTCCAGTTATACAGCACGTAATCCGCCTGCGCGCATACTTGGATAAACTCTTCTTGCGTCATCTTTGTGTTGCCCGATTTCCCCGCACCGATCTCACACACCTGCTTGCCGCCGGCCAGATTGACCAGTTCCGTCACGTAATCCGCCGCGTTCCGCACATAAAACGTATCGCGCGAGGCGGTCGTATAAAAAATGACCACGGTCTTTTTGTCGGCGTCTGCAATGTCCCCGATCTTTTGCACGGTCTGCTCGAGTGCTGTGACCTGCGCGTCAAACACGGCGTCTGCCGCCGCACGCCGATCGAAGATCTCACCGTAAATCTTGATCCATTCCGTGCGCCCCAGCGGATGGCTCTCGCCGGAGGATTGGTCGCGCATGACGGACAGTCCGCAGGTCTGCGTCAGTTGCCGCTCGACGTCCGGCACAGAATCGATCATGGTGGAGAACACGGCCAATTTTACGCCCGTTTCGCTGCCGATGCCCAGTATCCGTTCGTAATCGGGGGCGCTGTATTTACCCACTTCGCATACCTGACCCGCATCGATCGCTTCCTGAATGGCGGGAATGCGCCACGTCGTATCGGAAGTGGTCATCGGAACGCGGTCCAGAGAATCCATCGCGTTGATGAGCGCCATCGTGCTCGCAGACGAAACCAAAATATTTTGCCGCTCCTCCCATGTCAATGTCTGGGTACCCGCAGGCAATCCGGTCACCGAGGTTATTCCCTCCGGCAGCAAAAGCCACGAAGAATCCAGGGCGTCGTTTTCGCCAAAAATTTTCAGCAACGTATAGCGATTCCCTGCCCCGTCGTGCAGATGTTCCATCGAATAGCGTTCGGCAAAGACGTTCTCCTCCAGCCCGTCCGAAACCAATTCTGCATATTGGCGGCCGCTTTCCGCCGCCTGCTCCGGTCCGCCGACGCATCCGTACGCAAACAAAAAAACACACACTGCCAGCAAGGCAGCCAAAACCGATGCAAATCTCCTCTTCATGTCCTTCCTCCGAATAATCTTTCTAAACAAACCGAGAAGATGGCAACAAAAAACGCCCGCACGGCATGCGGACGCACCTATCCCCGAAAGGCGGGATAAACTTGTCGGCCGCATTCTTCTTTTGCCCAAGAATGTTCTCCGATGACACGAACAGCAGGTTTCCTGACTCGCGGTCCCCGACCGGGGATGTGCTGCCTTCTCGAACTGCGTTCAATGGCTTTCCGCAACGTTTCACCGCTGACAGTAATGGCTGTTGTACCGGACTTTCACCGGTTTCCCTTTTACCCTTGCTTCCGCAAGGCACTGCCCGTGCAAGTTTGTTTATACGATCAGTCTATCGCATTTTTGCGACCGCGTCAAGTGCTTTTGAACGGGATGGCAAAATAGTGCTTGTTTCCCGCAAAATAGAACCTTCTTATCTCGGTCATGGCACATCCCGCGCATAGAAAAGGACGGGTCTCCGCACAAGAGCCCGCCCTTTTTGTATTGGGATCAACGAAACTTGGATGGATCCGTATACGCAAAATCCTTTCGTTCCCGCGCAGCCGCCTGCCGACGACGCAACCGGCTTTGCGCCGAGGCGGCAAATTCCTCGGCCTCCTCCGCCGTGATCGCCCCCGTCTGCCGCAGCCAGTCTACATAACCCGTTTCGGCGCAGATGCCGTAGCGGCGGGTCCCCTCGCCGCGCAGAAGGTTGACGATCTTGGTCACGAAAAATGCCACGTCGCGAAACAAATTGATGTGCTTGCAATATTCAATATCCTCTTCAAACATATCGGGATAGGTCAACTTTTCTCCGCCGTACCGCTCCAGCGAGCTGACCAAACCCGGCCGTACGGCAAAGCGGGCGCGCGCATCTTCGCGGAGCGCCTCGGCATCGGTCAAAGACATCAGGCGCGGGCCGACAAAGCTCATCTTTCCCAAAAATATGGCGAGAAGACAGGGATAATACTTGATCCCGGAACCGCGCAAAAATCTGCCCCAAGCCGTCGAGCGGTCGCGAACGGACAAGAGCGCTCCCGTAGCATCGTGTTGTATCCGCTCGGTCGCAAACACCGTGACGCGGATCGTCCGCTCGTTCTTGCCGCAGTATACGCCCGTTTCAAACAGCGTTTTATAGGCGTTCGTCACCCGGTTATACAGGGCGTCCGCCAGCAAAAACAACAAAAAGAACGGGAAAAATACGATCAAAAAGAGCGTTGCAAACAGCCAATCCAACAGCCGTTTGCACAGCCAACGATAGTTCAGCGCGAAAATCAGCACGAGCACGGCAAGATCGAACACGACAAACAGGGCGATGCCGCCCGGTGTGTTCAAAAAACCGGCGTCGGATGTGAGCAACGAATTCATGCACGTTTCTCCTCTGCGTAAGCATTTGAATAGAACAGTATACCATGCTTTGTGCCGGAATGCAACCGTTTTTGGAAAATTACGGCAATGCAGGCAAATCTTGCGTCTCTTCCTCGTCGGCGGGTTCCGACTGGTCTCGCTCGGCAAACCGGGCGCAGATCCCGTCGAATACGGCAAGCACTTCCTCTTTGCCGCGGCGCGTCTGATTCGAGACGGCGATCACGTTCCCCTCCCCCGTCCGAAAGGCGGCCGCCACGCGGCGTACCCCCTCTTTCACGCGGGTCTTGGGAAGTTTGTCTGCCTTGGTCGCGATCACGGTGAAGGGCATGCGGGTGCAGTACAAAAAGTCGATCATGGTCCGGTCGTCTTCCGTCGGTTCGTGGCGGATATCCGCCAGCGCAAAAACGTGCGTGATCGCCGCTCCCTGTGCAAAGAAGTCGTCTAAAAGGCGCGCCCACTTCTCCTTTTCCGCTTTCGAAACGCGCGCAAATCCGTATCCGGGCAGATCGGCCAGCAGAAAGGCGCCGAAATCAAAATAGTTGATCAGGCGCGTCCGTCCCGGCTCGGCAGAAGTGCGCGCCAACTTGGTCCGATTGGCGAGCATGTTGATAAACGAGCTCTTGCCTACGTTGGATTTGCCGCAGACGGCGATCATGGGCTTTTCCGGGCGGATAAACCCCCGTTTGTCCGCCGCGGAGGTCAAAAATCTTGCTTCGCGGATTACCATAGTTCCTCAAAGTCCCACGATCGCGTTTTCAAACACCGCTTCCACGTCCGCCGCCGGAATAAAGTGCAGATCGCCGCGCACGTTCGCGGGAATGTCCTCCTCGTCCTTCTCGTTTTCCTTGGGTATGATGATATTTTTGATGCCGATGCGATGCGCCGCCAGCGCCTTTTCTTTCAGCCCGCCGATGGGCAACACCTTGCCGCGCAGCGTGATCTCGCCGGTCATCGCGATGTCTTTGCGCACCGGCTTGTGCGTAAAGGCAGACAGGATAGCCGTCGCCATGGTGATGCCTGCGCTCGGCCCGTCCTTCGGCGTCGCCCCTTCCGGCACATGGATGTGAATGTCTGTTTCGGCGAAGGTCTCGACGGGAATGCCGTAGCGCTCGGCATGCGCGCGAATGTAGCTGATGGCTGCACGCGCGGATTCTTTCATGACATCTCCCAGTTTCCCCGTCAGCAAGATCTCGCCCTTGCCGGGCATGGCCGAAACCTCGATGGTCAGCGTGGTCCCGCCAAAGCTCGTCCAAGCCAGCCCCGTCGCCGCGCCCACTTCGTCGCCTTCCAGGCGCGACATTTCTTCCCCGAAACGGCGAACGCCCAAGAGACTTTCCAACTGCTCTGCCCCGATCGTCTGCTTCGGCATTTCCCGATCTTCCGCATAGCGCACCGCGATCTTGCGGCAAACCGAACCGATCTGCCGTTCCAAATTGCGCACGCCCGCCTCCATCGTGTATCCCTCGATGATCGCGGTCACGGCATCGTCCTCCAGTTCCAGCAATTCCGGCTTGAGTCCGTTTTCCGCGATCTTTTTCGGGATCAGGTATCGTTTGGCGATCTCGCGCTTTTCGTCCAATGTGTAGCCGTTGAGTTCGATCAGTTCCATGCGGTCCAGCAACGGCGCCGGAATGGTCTCTACCGTATTTGCCGTGGTGATGAACAATACTTTGGAAAGGTCGTACGGCACTTCCAAAAACCGATCGCGGAAGGAGGAGTTCTGCTCGGGATCAAGCACTTCTAAAAGAGCGCTGGCCGGATCCCCGCGCATGTCCGTGGATACCTTGTCGATCTCATCCAGCAAGAACACCGGATTGATGCTGCCCGCCTGGCGCATCGCATAGATGATGCGGCCGGGGATCGCCCCCACATAGGTGCGGCGATGCCCGCGGATCTCCGCTTCGTCTTTGACCCCGCCCAAGCTCATGCGTACAAATTTACGGCCGAGCGCACGCGCCACCGAGCGCGCAATGGACGTTTTTCCGACACCCGGAGGCCCGACAAAACAAAGAATGGGCGCGTTCATGCTTTTGGTCAATTGCAGAACAGCCAAGTATTCGGTAATGCGCGTCTTTACTTTTTCCAAACCGTAATGATCTTCGTCCAACACTTTTTGCGCGTCGGAAAGGCTCGCCGTATCCTCCGTTTCTTCCGCCCAGGGAAGTTCGATCAGCCAATCCAAATAATTGCGGATGACCGTGTATTCGGGAGAAGACGGGGGCATTTTATCCGTGCGCGCTAATTCTTTGAGCGCCTTCTCTTCGATGGCCTCCGGCATATGCTTTGCCTTGAGCTTTTCAGTCAACTCGTCTCGCTCCTCTTCATCGTCGCCAAGCTCGGTATGAATGGCCTTGAGCTGCTCGCGCAAAAAATATTCTTTTTGGTTTTTGTCGATATTTTGCCGCACCGTGGCACTGATTTTCTTTTCCAGCTTGGCGATCTCCAGCTCATCGTTGAGGCAACGCTCGAAAACTTTCAGACGTTCGACCACGTTGGTCGTCTCCAAAATCTTTTGTTTGATCTCCTCTTTGATATGCAGATAGGTGAGCGCGTTTCCGATATAGGCGTCCGGATCGGTCAAACTCTCCAGCACCGCGGCCCCCTCCTTCGGAAAACGCATATCGCTGGCCTGAATATCCCGCATGACATCTTGCGCCGTGCGGAAGTACGCCTCTTCCAGCACAGGGTCGCCGTGTACCGCCTTGAGCGCGGCGACATTGGCATACAGACACCCGTCCTCTTCGTAAATTTCTTCCGCCTTGGCGCGATACAGACCGTTCACCGTCAGGCGCAGATTGCCCGAGTTGAGCTTGGCGATCTGCTTGATCTTGACGACCGTTCCGACCGCGCACACGTCCGCCGGCACGATCTCGTCCTTCGCGGCGTCGCGCTGCATGCTGACGAACAGCGTCATGTCCCGTTCGGACGCGCGCGAAATGGCTGTCAGCGAAATCAGCCGGCCCGCATCGAACGCATTGACGGTATCCGGAAATATGACCTTGCCGCGCAGGGCGACTAAGGGAAAATTGACTATTTTTTTCGTTCTCGGCATAGTATCCTCTCCATGGAACAAAAACTGCCCCATCCTTGTCTGTTTACAGTATAACACAATCGCACTGTTTTTACAAGTCGATTCGCAGGATTAAACACGCCCTTCCCACACTCTCACAAAATTTTTACAAATCTATCGCGATTCGCGCCGCACGACGAAAAGCGGGCGCCCGCCAGGGCGCCCGCCGCTTTTTCTTTTGTAATCGAAGGAGTCAATTTCCTGCCGAGCGACATGCCAGACGCAGGATCGCCCGCAGCGCTTTCGGCGGTCTGACGCAGATGATCTTTACCATTTCGCCTCCTCCCGCACTTCGAATACGAAGAGCGTGCCCGCGTCGCACACGACGTGCGCCTCGTCCGCTTCCGCCACATTGCTGATGCCGCGGCAGCTTCCTGCCCGCAACGTCAAGTCGCAAAGCGGATACCGGAGCCCTTCACTCTCTATTATATGCGCCGATTCTCCCACGGGTGCGAGCGAAATCGTCCTTCCGCGCAGTCCGCGCCATACGATCTTGCCGGAGGCGCAGTAAATATCGGTATATGCCGTGCGCAGGACCGTGCGGGCGCCGCGGCGGTATCCCGCGACCAAGAGTTGGAGGTTTCCAAAAAAATGATCGTCGCGCCCGCCCCCGCCGCCGTAGATACAGATCTCGTCGCAGCCGCGGTCCAACAGATATTCCAACGCGATCTCGCCGTCGGTATAGTCCTTTTCC
>CALVHT010000022.1 GCA_944328645.1 uncultured Clostridia bacterium | reverse complement strand
CACATCAAAAAATTTTCATCGAAAATCTGTCCGTGAAAAATGTTGCGAATTGCACGCCACAACACGTCGTAACCGATCCAAAGATAGACAATCAAATACAGCGCAAACGCGAACACCCAACCGTTTTTACCGCCGAAGACCTCCGCCAAATCAACAACCTTATCCGCCGTAAACACCGCAAAGAACAGCACCAACGCCGAAAGGATGCGCACCAGCATTTTCCGTTCCTTTGCAGTCATTCTTCCGCCTCCCCGCCGCTAAGAATGCGACAATCCGGCTCGATCTTTTTACAGCAACGAATCGCTTCTTCCAAAACCGCGTCGAACACTTCGTCTTCCGCTTCCAACGTCATGCGCTGCATCAAAAACTGAACGCGAATGGATCGCACGCCCGCAATTTTGCCGATCTGCCGCTCCATCTTGGCCGCACAACTGGCACAGTCCAGGTTTTTCATCGCATAGACCCTTTTCATCTCGTTCTCCCTCCGTCCGGTCTTTGGCCCCGGACGCATAAGATTTTAATAATTGAACAAATATTCAATTAAATATTATAAAAAAACAGGAGACCGCTCCCGTTTATTGCCGCCCGTTCATTGCCGCCGCAATTTTAGTGCCGGCGCGCCGATCGCAAAATTATTCGCGCTCATTGATATGCGTAAGGCCGCACTCCATGATCTTGGTGACATGGTCGTCATCCAACGAATATTTGACTTCTTTGCCCTGCTTTTCTCCCTTGACCAGCTTTGCACCGCGCAAAATGCGCAATTGATGCGATACGGCCGAAATACTCATGCCCAGGATCTCCGCCATCTCCCCGACATTCAGGTCACGTATTTGCAAACAGCTTAAAATTTTCGTGCGGGTCGAGTCGCCAAAAACTTTGAACACCTCCGCCAAATCGTAGACAACGTCGTCCTCCGGAAGCCGCGATTTGACATATTCGATATTATCGACAACTTTCTCTTCGTTCATGGCCCCCTCATTTGAACATTTTTTCAATTATTCAATAATAGTATATTGCAAACCAAGCGATTTGTCAACCTTTTTTTATCCGTTTTGAAAAAAAGCCGGCTCCATACGCGACGATCTGCGCGATTTTTTGAATCGATACCTGCCCCGGTCGGCACACGACAAGATCTCTCAGCTTCCAGGCATTTTTGCCGAAAAAGAAGAGACGAATTCGCGGCCGTTCAGCTCCGCCAAGCAGCCCGTACAAGCGAACGAGAGACGCTTGGCAACGAGAATCTGCCGTTTGACTCGATACAAACGATTGAGCGCCTCGTCTCCGTATTTTTCATCTCCGGCGATCGGATGGCCAAGAAAGGCCATATGCGCGCGAATTTGATGCGTTTTGCCGCTGTGCAGGCGGATTTCGACCAAAGAATACTCATCCATTTTTTCCAAAACAGTATACTCGGTCTCGATCGGATCGGCGCCGGGCACTGCATTCGCCGTGATAAAGACGCGCGCGGCGCGTTCGTCCTTGCGCAGGTAGGCACGCTCACACGCATGCGAAAGCACAAACGGATGAAAACACAGCGCATGATAGATTTTACAAACTTGCCGTCGCCGAAATGCGGAAAGCAAAACTTCTTCGGCCTGATCGGTACGGGCAAAGGCAATCAGCCCGCTCGTGTTGCGGTCCAATCGGTGGATAAACCGCGCGCCGTATGCTTCCCGCACCGCCGCGAACAGCGCCTCGGAGCTGACACCCGCCGCCTTGTCTAAAATCAAAATATGCTCGTCCGCATAGACGACTTCATAAAACTGTTTTTCTTCTTCGCGCCGCGTTGTATAATAGACGACTTCATCGCCCGCGGACAAGAATACGTTGTTCCCCGTTCGAACGCCGCAAACGCGAATATCGCGGTCGCGCAGAAGACGGGAAAAGGCGAACGAGCCTTGCGCGTAATTTTCGTCTGTGAAATCTTTTAGAGTTTGCGCTTTGCGCACAACAAATTTTTTCATGCCTTTTTCCTCGTTTGCGCCATAAAACGATCGCCGCAACGGGGGCTGCAAGCGCAAGCACACAGGAGACAGCCGCACCGCCGCACAGCAACCCATAGACCAAGTAGCCCAGCCCGAAGGCAAAAGCCGTCTGCCCCGCCGCATAAAAAAGTGCACGCCGCAAGCCGACCTCGCGCGCCGATGCGGCGATTGCGGATACGCAGGGAGAACATGCCAGCATAAACGCTGAAAATGCCGCCGCTGCGGGCGCGCTCATGGCGGCGCTCCAATCGTTCCCATAAAAAAGCGTCAGCATCCCCGCCACGCTCTCTTTGGCGACCAGCCCGGAAACCGCGGACAAAGCGACCTGCCACTGGCGGATCCCCATCGGGTAGAACAGATATGCAATGCCGCGGCAACACACGGCAAGCATGCTGTTTTCGCTTCCCACTCCCACATAGCAAAACGAAAAGGAGAAGGACAGCAAAAACCACACGACGATCAAAAAAGCCATGACGACCGTGGCTATCTTCATTATAAACTGTTTGACGGAAAATAGCAACGATTTCAACACCAACCGCAGACAAGGCCGTTGCAGATGCGCCATCTCCAACAAAAACTCCTCTTCCGCCTTTGAAAAATGTTTGAATACGAGCGCCGCCGCAAAGGCAAGCAATACCCCCGCCGTATAGACGGCGACGACCGCCCAAAACGGATGCGAAAAAAAGGACGCCGCCAAAGACAGATAGACGGGCAGCTTTGCGCTGCAGGAAACAAAGGACAAAATACCGATGACGCGCCGCTGCAGCCGCGCATTTTCCAATCCGCGCGTCGTTAAAATGGCGGCCGCCGTACAGCCAAATCCCATCAGGATGGAAAAGACGGCGCGCCCAGTCAGTCCGACTCGGCGAAACAACCCGTCCGTCAAAAACGCCAGGATCGAAAGAAATCCGCTCTCTTCCAGCAACGCGAGTGCCAGATGCAGCAATGCGATCTGCGGCAGAAAAGAGACCAACATCCCTACACTGGAACAGAGGGAGCGCACAAAGTCTGCGGCCACCGCCGCGCCGCTCCTCTCGACCGCGGCCGCGATGTATCCGCCCAACGTTTCTGCCACAAATCGCTCGCAAGCCTGTTTGCATATGACGCCCGGCATGCCTTTGGCAAACGCCAAAAAAAATACGCCCAGCAGGATCAGGGAAAACAGAGGCAGCGCAAACACCGGGTTATACAGCAGCTTATCCGGCAAGCCGATGCGGCGCTCGCCTGCATAATAGACGCCTTCCAACACCGATTTAGGATCAAATTCTGCCCGACCTTTCCCGCCGGAGCCGCGCGCGGCATCACGCAAAAAAATGCGCAACCGCTCGATCTCCCCGCGCCGATGCAGCGCGACTGCCAGCACGGGTATGCCCAAGCGTTCCGACAGTTTTTCGACCTTTAGAAAACCGCCCTGACGCTCCAATAAATCGCGCATTGTCACGACGAGCGCCACGCGCATCCCGCGGCGGCACAGTTCGCTCAACAGTTCCAACGAGCGCGATAAGGTCAACGCATCCGCCACGCATACCGCCAAATCATAGCGGCCCGATTCGATCTCCGTACGAGCAAATTTCTCTTCCATGCTGTACGTTTGCAGCGAGTACAGCCCGGGCAGATCGGCAATCTGCGCCCTCTCGCCAGCCAAATCCGCCACGCGGGAACTTACACCGACGGTGACGCCGTGCCAGTTGCCCGTCTTTGCATGTCCGCCCGTCAACGCGTTGAACAGCGTCGACTTCCCGCAATTCGGATTTCCGACCAAAATCAAGCGCATTTATTCCTCCTCCCGTACGGTTACCTCGATCGTTGCGGCGAGCGAATCGCGCAAGGCCAGCCGCGTTCCGCCGGCATCCAACAAGATCCCCCCGCCAAACGGCGCACGGCGCAACGCGCGTACCCGCCCGCCGCACACGATGTTGAGGCGTTTTAACCGTTCTTTCAGCGGCGGCGCCGCGTGGACCTCCAAGATTTCCGCAGTCTGCCCGACCGCCAATTCGGATAATTTCATACTGCATTGTATGCCGCGCTCCTCGTCCTTAGCACCGGATCAAAGAATTCTTTTCCGCCGCCCTTCCGGGCCGCAATGAAACAAGACGCCTCGCCGTTTGCGGCGAGGCGTCGATAAATTTTTTGCGTCCAACGCGGATCAATCGGCCGCTTCCGGCCCGGATCTGCCCGCAACATGAGCGTTTACAAGCGCGGTTTTGTCTCGCTCGGCCCCGAATGCAAATCGAACGAGGCGGCTCGTTCCGTTCCGGCCGACAAGAGCTTCTAACGCAAAACGTTGAACTTTGTAAGGCCGAACGGCAAAATATTATACTCGTCCGTAAACCGCGACCGATCGTTGAATACGCTTGGATCGATCCAACGCAGCTCGCCATATCCGCGCAAAAAATACGGTCCCAACAGCGGATAGAGCGTGTTGTAAGCGACTATGGTAAATCGCTTTTCTGCGGTTTGCACAATAAACGGTTCGTGCGCGCGGGATGTACCGCAGGACACATAGACCGCGTCTCCTTCCGCATAGATCCGCCGTGCTCCGCCCACAAAGTCATAGGCGATCCGCCCCGCGTAAAAAGGATACCCGCACACGCTGATATCGCCGACTTGCAAAGTCGGGGATTCACCGATCACGTACGCCTTGCCCCGCCGAAACACACCAAAATCCCCAACAATATAGATCGTTTCCGCCTCCGTTGCCTCCTGCTTCCCGTCAACGGCACGGTGACAGCCGATTCCCGTAATATTGTTGCTCTTTTTTCCGCGCAGAACGATCGAATTGCACCCGACACGCAAATGCCCGCCGATGCTGATTCGGGTAAAAGAAACGTCTTTATAGCATTTCCCGTCCGATATCTGCGCCTCGCCGCGCTCGCGCATGGGCCGCACGGCCGCGCCGTTGATCGTGATGGAATCGAGATTTTCCGCGTTTTCGACGACAGCATACACATCCCCGCGCGGCAGTGCTTCTACGCTAAAACGATATTCCATGCCAAAAGGCGTTCCCTCTTCCAGAGGGTAAAACCAATCGTGCCAAATATTTTGTACATGCACAAAATCCGTTTTTGCTTCCCCGTTTATGGAAAAACGCGCAAAATCCACAGGCAAAGCGTTTTCATCCAAAACCCGCACGCGCCACGGTTGAATGGACGGATAGGCCCGCTTCCGAAAAACGACCCCATCCTCGATCATATCCGGCAAAGTCTTTTGGATTTTGGCGCGCCCTTGCAACAGACAGATGCTGCCATACGGGAGCAGTTGAAATTCTCGCACGGTTTTGGGCAACCGATAGACGGTCCCGTTCGAAAGAGATAACACGAGATTCGGCCGAAAATTCAAATCGCACAGTCGCACCGTGCGTTGCGCATCCGAACGATTGACCAGCAGAGCCAAACACTCCTCTTTTGTACGGCGCAAGCAGCCGATCACATCTTTTTCGGGTGCGCGGTAAAACGAGTAATGTTCTGCTTCCAATCGCCGAATCAGTTGTTCGATCGACAATCTCTCGGCACGAATCGCGACCTGCGCAAAAATCCCGTCAACATACTGCGGCAAATCGCCGAGCGCAAACAGCCGCCCGCCGTTTTGGGAAAATGTCTCCAGCAGTTTGGCAACTTCGGACGAAATATTCCGGATAGGCGGCAGAACGATCGTATCATACCGACACCCTCCGACGAGCAAAGTTTTCCCTTCCACCGCGCCGTGACGCGCCAGTATCGTTTCATCCCCGATGTGCCAGGCGATTCGTGCCGACTCAAACGCCGCGTTGCATGCCGCAAACGGTGCGTCATAAGAAGCGCAAAGGCGCGTTTCATTCTCTTGATCATTCGGGTTGTATTCCGAAAATACCGAATACAGCGGCGAAAGGAGCAACAGCCGCACATCCCTTTTTCCAAATGCGGCCGCCGTACTCAGCCGCGCGGCATAATCCGAGAAAACCTTCTCTTTCGAAAAGTATGGCTGTTGATACGAAAAACTCGGCGGATAATCCCGCTTGCGTTCCCCGCGCATGGAATAATGGGAAAGATGCAGGTTTACATAATTGATCCCATGCACCGCCTGCCAATCCATAATTTTTTTGCGTCCAAGAAAACCGCATTCCTGGCCGATCCCGGCAAAGCACTCGCAGAGCGCGCGCGGTTTTTCCAACTGCTCGGCGACCGAGGTCATCTGCTTGATCGTAACAAGTTGATCGCTGTCTACTCGAAACAGTTTATCCACGCCCGGCACGCTCATGTATTCGTAGCATGGCATCACCCCGCCGGTCCATTGGACTTGCCCGTAACAAGTTTCTTCTGCCATGAGATGCCCGGTAAACCTTAAACCGCATTTACGCGCATACTCGAAATATTGCCTTGTATAGCTTTCGTTCAACTGCTCGGAAGCCGCACGATAGTACCTGTAACGCGTTTTGCGATATTCTCCGGTTTCGAAAAACAACTCGCGCACCGTATCCAGGATGTCGTATCCGTTATCCTGATAAAACCGTTCGCGTAAATACGGGCTGTACGTCACGTGCGGCATGTCATAATACCAATGGATCCCATAGCACGCTTCGTCCGAAAAAATCGAACGGATTTTGCTTCCGAACAGATCGCCGGCCGCCGCCAAATATTTTTCGTGTGTCGATTCAAAAAAAAGCCGGATCGCGTTTGGGTTGAAAATATCGATGTAGCATTGCCCCGCAAAACGAGGATTTCCGACAGCCGCCGTTCGCACGCAAATACAGTACGGCCGACCCTCTGCCTCACCCGCGGCTACAAGAACATCGTCTGCACCTTTCTTCGCCGGATCAAGCAAAACCAGCGCTTTTTCCCTGTAGTCCGGCCCGGCCGCAGGCACGGCGCCCGCCGCATACCCGCTCGGCCACATGTCTTCATCGTATAGATTGGGTTCCATCCCACGCTTTTTCGCTTGCTTGGCACAATAGCGCACGTCTTCCATCCACTCGTCGGATAGGTACGGCGTAACCAGACCGACACGGGAATGCATAAAAAATCCGCCATACCCTGCCTGTTTCATCGCCTGTATCTGGCGCAGCAATTCTCTCTTATTCAGTTTTTCGTTCCAACTCCAAAACGGAACGGGCCGAAACGCATCCTTGGGTTTTTGAAAATTTTTGATCATGCTTTTTGCCTCCCGCACATAAGCCGTTTTCGTCCTCCGTTCAAAAATCCTTTGGTCTGCCAAATCTATTTGGCCCCTAAATTTTATACCGGCAACGAAATCATGAAAAACCGCGCTCCTGCGCGCACGCGCTCTTGAAAAAGATCCGGGCGCGCAACCAAGGCGCGCGGATACACGTCTCCTTCCGCCTTGCAATGCGTGCATTGCGCGATTCATCCAAATTATATTACCAATCCCGCGGTGTGTCAACGATAATCGCCATGTTTCGACTTCATCTTTTCGCAAAACAAACGGACGACGGACCCTTTGCCGTATTTTTTATCTGCCGCACCCCCCTGCCCCTTGCCGCAAAACAATCGCCGATGCGCGGCATGCGGCTGGCCTTTGGCATTCGGATTTGCAGTGCCCGCATGTACCGTACCGATCCGCGCAATCGCCCATCGCGCGGGCTGAACAAATTTTGCGCACAAAAAAACGGCTTCCGCCGTCTGTATGCGCCGCAACGCCGCCCTTTTCGCGCGAGGACTCGATTCATCCTCCCCCTCATAAGCGCGGCGCGTTTCGGCCTATGCCGAGCCGGTTACGAAATCCGATTCTCCTGCAAAAGTCGTTCGGAAAGCTGCAAGATCTCGTTTCCGTACTTCTTCTTTCGGCGACTTAAAGCCGACCGATAAACGGGATAAACACTTGCCATAACGACCGCCCCGACCACTCCGACAACGCTCCCCGCCGCAAGGAACTGCCACTGCAACACCAACGTTATTCCGGTTCCGAAAAGAAGCAATCCCATAACGCCGACGACGATGGAAAGTATCTTCGGCGGCCGTCGAACGGCCTGATCCAGTTCTCGCAGTTTTTCCTGCGCGGTCGTTTTTCTCTCTTTCGGCAAATACGACTGCCGTATGCTTTCGATCTCTTGTTTTTCCTCTTCCGTGGGAGCAAAATAAGAATATTCAAAATCTTTTTTCATGTATGTCCTTCTCCTTGCATCCTAATTTTTTTGCCGCGTTGATGATCATATAGGCACCGAAACCCACCGTAAAAATACAGACGGCGAACCCAGAAATGGCGACGATCAACAGCATGTCGCTGTCCATTGCGCCAAACGAGGAGATCAGCGTTACCTCCAGGGAAAGCATGGACGCAAAGGCATCCACCAGGCCGATATTGCGCGCGATCTGCGTGACCGGATCCTGCCCCCTTTTCGCCTTTATAAAATGCATCGTTGCCCGAATGATCTTATAAAATGTGTAGGTCGCGGTCGTGATCGCCATGATCGTGCCGGTTGCCGCAAGTTCCCCGGAACGGATCATCAAAGTCACTACGCCGGCGAGGGAAATATCCAAAGGTACGAATACCGCGCCGTTGGCAAGGTAAAGTTTCCATTTTTCGCGATTTCGGCGCCCTTCGTCGTCGGCATATTTTTTGTTGAGCCGTCGATAGAAAAAAAAGAGCGGCGATCCGCTGCAATGCCAGCACCGTATAATATCCGGCAAACGCCCCATACCAAAGAGACAGATATTTCAATGCGGTCGCGCCATTGAAACCGGCAAAGAGCAGATTAAAAAAAGCGCCGCCCCCCATCATGACCAATGTACGGAAGCCGTAGTCGTCTATAAACGATTCATACCATCGGTATTTCCCGAACACGGCATCCGCCGCGGCCTTCAAATGCTTTGTCGCTTTCATTTTATTTTTTTAAACTGACCATAAATTCGGAGCCTTCGCCGACTCTGCTTTTGACATGAATCTCGCCGCCGATGATGTCGACAACTTTTTTGACAAGCGCCAGGCCCAGCCCATTGCCCTGCGCCTTATGCGAGGTGTCGCCCTGGTAAAATTTATCGAAAATGCGCGCGCCGATCTCCGGCGTCATTCCGATGCCCGTATCGGCAACTTTGAGCAGAATATGTTCTTCGTTTTCTTTCAAAGAGACCGCTATTTTCCCCCCGACGGGCGTAAATTTGACCGCGTTCGATAAAAGATTGTTACAGATAATGGCGATCAAAGTCTTGTCCGCGAGGCAAACGACGTCGTCCAAATCACAGGTGATCTCTATGTTCTTTTCGTCCAAACTGTTTTCAAATCCAAGGACCAGTTCGCCGATATAATCTCCCAACCGCAGCTGCGTTTTCTGTTCTTGAATGATCTGGTTCTCCAGTTTATTTAACTTTAATATGTTGCTTACAAGGCCGTTTAAACTTTGCGCCGCGGTCAAAACCGCCTGGGCATACGCCATCCGCTCCTCTTGGACGATCCGCTCGGCCTGCAACATGGTCGCGTAATTATTGATGACGGTCAGCGGCGTCTTGATCTCGTGCGAAACGTTGGAAATAAAATCTGCTTTCAACATTTCGTTGCGTGAAAGTTCTTCCGCCATCTTATTGATGTCCTCCATGATATAGTCATAGTGGTCGTAGCGGCCGTATCTGTGCAGAGGCTTCAGCCGCACGGAAAAATCGCCGTGCGTGATCCTCGCGGTCGCATCGGCTATTTGTGCGGCGGGCCTGTCGACCATCCGCCGACGACGGAGCAGATCGCACAATGTGCAGAATAAAGACAGTACCACCACGACGATCAGCATGATCCCGGCGATGATCGCGGGGTTTTGTATGTTTTTTTGGAGCGCAGAGCTGACGAGCACCGCACAGGTGATGATCAGCGCGACCAATCCGAAAAACACGGCATACCCATACAGCGAAATATGACTTTTGCGCATGTTCTTTTTCATTTCAGCACCGCCTTGTAACCCAGCCCATGCACCGTTACGATTTCAAATTCTTTTACACCGGCAACTTTTTTGCGAAGCTCGGCAACGCATACATCGACGGCGCGAGAGGTAGAGTTTGTATCCAAGCCCCAAAAATGATCTATCAAGGCCGCACGGGAAAAAGTTTTTTTCGGAAAAGACAGCAACCTAAATAAAAGCGAGAATTCCTTTACGGTCAAAAGAATTTCCTTCCCGCCGTAAAAAGCGGTATGCTCCTCTTCGTCGATCATAAAATCGCCGATCTCGATCTTTTTGCTCTGCTCGATTTTGGCGCGGCGCAGCAGCGCGGCGATGCGAAGCTTTAGTTCCGCAAGTTCAAACGGCTTTACCAAATAATCGTCGATCCCGGCGGCATAGCCTTTTTCTTTGGACGCCAAATCGTCTCTTGCGGTCATAAACAAGATCGGGATCGACTGGTCGATGGCGCGGACCGTATCCGCAAATGTAAATCCGTCCATCCGGGGCATCATGATATCGCTGATCAGCAGGTCATACTTTTTGCCTTCCATCAATTTTAGGGCATCCCTGCCGTTTTGTGCCCCCTCCGCCGAATAACCGCAATGATTCAGATAGCAACACACGCTCTCGTTTAAATGTACATCGTCTTCAATGATCAAAATATTAACCATACCGCAACGCTCCTTGCGCTTTTCATTATACCATATTTTTTTACTTCGTGTCAGAAAACTGTAAGAATTTTGTAAGCCGCGTCCGTGAATGTCTCAACCCGACGGAACGGCACAACGGGCTTGCGAAAAATCCGCAAGCCCGTTGTGCCGTGGCCTTGGTCTGCGAACGCGCGTTTTGAGGCAAATTCACCTCGAAAACAGACCGTCGCAAAACGTTTTTTATGGGACAAACAAGACAAATACTCGGATAATTTTTTTTAAAATTAACTAAGCCCCGGATTCCTCTCATTGCCGAAACCGGGGCTTGGTCTATTTTCTATCCGTTTCTCTTTTTTAAAAAGCCTCAATGCATCTGCGTAAAGTTCAGCATTTTACAGAGTCTCGTATTCCTCTGCCACCGTCAAAATTTTCATAATGCTTTTCCTTCTTGGTGTTGCAAAAATTTTCTTACGGCAGAAGACGTTTGGCCGTACCTTTCAGATATGCTTTGCAGAGCCGGAAGGCCTCCGCATACCCAACACCGCACTGAAATCCTCTGTACTTTGAACAGACGCGTACCATATCTGCAAAGTCAATCCCGTCGTGTTCACGCATCCAGTGGAGCTGACTTTGATGGCATTCCAGCATCTTCAGCTTCATCTCTATTGAGGAGGTGATGTCTACATAATATTCGGGCAAAAAATTTACTCCGGCCAAAGTATCCATGTAAAAAATCGGGACTGCTCGCGCGACTCTTTTTACACTGTTCGGATAGTTTGGCAGCGTAGCCGCGAAGCTGGCGTCAAACGCCAACTTAGAAACAGCCACATGATCGGGCATATAGTCTTCTGGATCATGCGTGATAATAAAATCCGGATCTTCTTCTTTAATGATATCTGTAAGGCGGTCACGGCACCGGCGATCCTCATCAAACAGATCCAAATCCCCGAAACCTGCACAAATCACTTTGATCCCTGCCAAAGCTCCCGCCAAACGTGCCTCTTCTTTTCGAATTTCCGCCAGTTCCTCCGGAGGAATAATCCTATGTCCTAAATTTCCATTGCTCATATGACATACCGTTACCCGATCCCCTCGTTGTACACACTTGCACAATGTCCCCGAACAAGCAATTTCTACATCGTCGGGATGCGCGCTTATAGCCAACACTTTCATTTCAACCCCTCCAATTACCCCTAATTGTATTTTAGAAATTCGCCTAAATCAATGGCAAAAAATATCCAAAAAGAGAAAAAAGATATACCTTTCAATTTTAGTAAAATTTGTAAAAATATAATTTTGAAAAAAGTTAGATCGAAACTCGCGCGGTCATGTTTATTCCATCATCCGCGGAAGCACAAACCTTCAGTCTGCCCTACTGTGACCCGAACCTAAAAAAGCCGTTGCTTTTGAAACGCCCGACTCTTGGCGGCGAACAAGCGATTCAAAGAGTTTAAAAGACGACTGGAAAAAGTTTTATATATTACAGGGAACTTAAAATTGAATATGCGAAGCAACTCTTACGCAAACGAACTCTAACAATCCGTGAAATCAGTAAAAAACTTTCCCTCGATACTTTAAACTGCTTTTCCAAAATAGATAAGATATCACAATTTTACCCTTCTCTCTACTAAAATACCATCATAAAAAAGAGACGAGGCGCTCGGAAATCAAATTTGCCGAGCGCCTCGATTTCATTCTCCTTACTCTTGCAAAGAAAAAATGCGGATCGCCCTTTTCACATCTTCTTTCATCGCCTGCATCGCTGCATACGCAACATCGTGCAAATAGTATGTCTTTTTTTCAGAAATCAGAGCTGCAGCTGCTTCGTAACCTGCCTTAGACATGTATGAATAGTAGTTGATCTTACGTATTCCTGCAGCGATCGCATCCTGAAAACCCGATTTGTCTATGCCGCTACCTCCGTGCATCACAAGCGGCACTCGTGTCGCAGCAGCACAGGATCGGACAACCTCAAAATCAAGTTTTGGCTGTGCTTTGTAGAACCCGTGGCTCGTTCCGAAAGATATCGCCAAAGCATCCACTCCCGTCTGCGCAACAAAACGCTCCGCCTCCTCTGCACGAGTATAAAAAACGCCGGTGTGTTCAGTGGAAACAAACTTACCGTCTTCCCCAATCGGCAGTCTCCCCAGTTCGGCCTCTACATCTGCACCCATTGCATGCGCTGCCTCGGTCACTTCCCGCGTGATCCGTACATTTTCCTCATACGACATTGCAGAAGCATCCATCATGATCCCGGGAAATCCCAGCCGCAGCGCTCGATAGACCATCTTCCGCGACACCCCGTGATCCAGATGCACACATACGGGAACTTTTGCGTTTTCCGCTGCTGCCAACATAGCGGGGCCGACCAATGAAATATCGTTATACTTGTTATGTACTTCCGCATGCGCCAGGATCACCGGCCGATTGAGTTCCTCTGCCGCCCCAATAATTGCCTGCAAACTGTCAAATCCTGTTGCATTGAACATTCCCACAGCGCAACGATCCTGCTCCGCGAGACGAAGTATTTCCTTTAATCCGATCAACATCCTATTTCCCTCAATTCTTTCTTCGTCCAAATTGTTTTTCCAAGAGCCAAGAATCCTGCGCGCTTTTGGCACCCCCAACAGAATCTGCCGAATGCAGGCAGCAAGCAGCTACGCAGGAAGCAAACCGCAAGCCCTTTTCCGTCGTCATTCCATATAAGAAAGAATACAACATTCCCGCACAAAACGCGTCGCCCGCTCCCACGGAACCTACAATAAAACCCGCCGGCAACGCCAACGAAGGAACAATGACAAAATTACCGCTCTCATCAAGCGCACAACCCAATTCGGGACAATGAATCGCAATCGTTTTTTTAACCCCGAATTGCCGCAATTTTTCACAGACAAGCCGAAGGTTTTCGTTCAAAAGCTTTCCTTGTTCCCGTAAAGGGATTCCGACAATGTTGCCCGCCTCGATTTCATTAACTACCAAATAATCGCAAAAAGGCAGAGCGGGTAAAATCTTATCCCGAAACATTTCATCTTCCGTACTCACAACATCAATGGATGTTTGTATTCCCCGATCACGAACCTTTTTTAACAGACGCGCCATTTTTGTTCCGTACTTTTCGTCCGATGCGTCCAATGCCTGCAACAGCAACAGATATCCGATATGAAAAAGCTGGCAGTCCAAGCGTTCCAGCACGATATCGCTTTCGCAGAAAGCAGCGTTAGCACCTTCCGCACTGAAAAATGTGCGCTCGCCGCTGGACAGGGTCATAACATCCGTAAATGACGTAGGCAGCGTTTCGTCAACGATTATCCCGCACGTGTCGATGCCTCTTTGTCGTAACACCTCCAAAATAAATCGCCCGTTTTCATCTTTGCCGATCTTCCCAACTGCTGAAACGAACAACTCGTTCGGTTCAAGTGTTTTTAGAACGATCCCTGTGTTGGGAACGCATCCGCCTACCGAACGAATCACTTCTCCAATCCGGCAAAGTTTGCCCTCTGTCGGATAATTGTCAATGTATTTTATTACGTCGGCTAGAATTGTTCCTGCTATTGCAATTTTTTTCATCGTTTGCTGTTTCCTCAATTGCATTCCGGATCTAAAGGCATCGAAAGTTCGTTGAGGTAGAACAATCTTCCAGGCAAAGTCGGTATGTAAGAAGAGGTTATCCAACGCGTCGGGCTATATTTTAACGTCATTCGAAAACTCATACCTTGCCATTGCATCCCTCTTCCCAAATATCCGTCAGCACCGCCAATTGCGTAGTCAGCCTGCAAAAACAACCCTGGTCCAACAGTATTCGCGCAGCAAGGAACCAACCCTGTACGTGATTTAAAGGAAGTCAACGCATTTTGCTCCACAGTCAACGGATGAAGTTTCGCGCCAAGACGATAGTTGGCCCGCATCCAATCATCATCCGTCGCATAATCTTGTGCAAAAGTTGGTTCCCAAAACGCAATATGGCACATACGGCCAATTCCGTAGACCAAAACAAGTTCGGCGCCCTCTCTTTTTAACGCTTCTATCTTTGATGGATAAGCCGGCAAATTCTCCTTTGTCGCAAAATTCCGCTGTGTAGGCGGAACTGTCAGTTCTCCCAATGGATGGAAAAATGCTTCTTCCATTGCATAACGAAAACTCCCGCGCTCTTCTCCGTCCAAAGTATTTCCTTCCCCATCCGCCCATTCATCCATGTTGAATGTAAACACATTTTTACAGGATACATTCTTCTTTCGCAAAAAATACACAATCCAGCGATACATTCCCATGGGACCAACCGGCAAAATAAATGCAATTTTTTTGCCGCCAGCAAGCTCGATCTTTTGTGCGATTTCATAACCGAGCATCACTTCAAAATCCGCGAGCGAGCGACACGAAACCGGAAGAAAATTTTTATGCCACCACGGCTCCGGTTGCAAAAGCTCCTGTGTAGAAAAAGTACAGATTCGCTCGATTTTTTCAAAATCCCATCCTTTCGGATAAAATCCTTCTAGTGCAGATCCCTTTACCGTCGATAAAAAATTCATACAACACTTCCTTTTTTTCTATAAGTATAATATCCCTCCCTCCCTTTTACAATACTCTTTTTTCCTTGTTTTTTGTAATTTATTCCATAAAATTTTTTTAAGAAAATTTTTACAAAATTATATCCTTTGGTTGTCCAACTAATTCTGCCTATGCTATAATAGGATCATGTTTCATAAATATAAGTTAGAAAACCTAATTGTCATCCCGCGCATCGTAACAATCCATTACTTAGAACTGGACAAATCCTTTTCTTATGAAGGAGAACAGCATGATTTTTGGGAGATGGTTTACGCCGATTCGGAAGAAATCGGAATTCGCGCGGGTGACCAAACGTTTGTCCTGCAGGAGGGGCAGGCGGTCTTCCACAAACCGAATGAATTCCACTCACTCTCCGCCTTAGAAAAGCCGGCAAACGTCTTTATCGCTTCCTTTGACTGCAGCTCCGAAGCCATGCGCTTCTTTTCCCAAAAAATTGTGAGCGTTCCGCCAGAAATGCGGCGACTGATCGCTTCCATCCTCAATGAAGCCAGGCAAACATTCTTGCTACGCCCGGATAAACCCTTTATCAAGCGTATGGAGAAGCTTCCTTCTCCACCGCTTGGTTCTTTACAGCTTATTCGATTATATTTGGAATGCCTGCTAATCCACATTCTCCGCGAAGAAAACAGCCAAACGCGTCCCCTGTTTGTGCCGGAAAGCGAATATAGTAACAATATTCTAAAAGAGATCGAACAAAGTCTGCAGTCTATGATCTTTGAAGGGTTTTCTCTAAATAGATTATGCCAGCGGATCGGGATCAGTAAAACGCGCCTATATAATTTTTACAGACAGCAAACCGGGAAAACCGTCGGCCAGCGCTTCTCACAAATCCGGCTGGAAGAGGCAAAACGTCTCTTGCGGAAAACAGGACACGTCGGAATCACGGCTGATACGCTCGGATTTTCTTCCGAAGGATATTTCATTCATTTTTTTAAAAAGCACACCGGTCTGACCCCAAAAAACTATCTCAAGGGAATCGCCGCGGCGGCAGATTCTTTTACTGAATAACAAAATCCACGACGATCAAATCGACCTGCTCGTTACTAAATTCTGAAGCAGACGACGCCGGGGCTTGCAGAGTTACTGCAAGCCCCGGCGTCGTTGTTATACACTTCTTGTAATTTGCATCGCTTAAATTGCGCATGTGGCTTTGTTGCAAGGATTGAGTTGACCCAACTTCCCGCTTCCGGAAAAAGGACACGGTTTCCGGCCAATTTTTCTTTCGCCGCCGACGCATCCGCCTATGCGACAAATGCGTATCCCTCGCATTACTCCGCTTTGGTAAACGACAGCGTAAAAATAATTCCTTCCTCGAGTACTCTGTAATTAATCACACCGTCATTGTACGTATACTCCTCTGTTACGGAAGATGAACCGTTGGTTGTGGTAAGTTTGATCTTTCCGTCTTCATATACCGCTGTGCCCTTTGCCTCGTATTCACTTGCGCCGATCCCCGAAGCCTTGGACCGCACAGTCGCCGTTCCGTTTTTCTCAAAAATCAATTCAAAATACTCGTAGGAATCTTCCGTAATCGAAACGCCGCCAATGATTCCGCTGGCGAATGAAAGCTCATAGCGCCCGACGATTTCTGCCGGCAAAACCGCCTTGTTTGCACAAGCGACCAAACCCAAACAAACAGCGAAACAAACAAACATGGAAACTAAAACTTTTTTCATACAAACTTCTCCAAATTTTAATTCAGCGATGTTAAGTTCTTTCATAAAATTGTACCATACAAAGAAAGTGAAGTCAACCGCTTTTCCTCACCTGAAACAATTTCCAGAAATCCAACACACGGCTTGGAAAAGGCTCAAAAAAACTGCGCACAGACGCATTGGGCAGGTAAAATAATTTTCGCGGTACGATCTCCTGTTCCCTTTTTAGGATATGCTTGGGGCACCAAACAAAATACAGCGGCCGTCGGCAACCCTTTTATTATTTTGTTGATATAAAAAAAAAAATGT
>CALVHT010000021.1 GCA_944328645.1 uncultured Clostridia bacterium | reverse complement strand
AGATCATCTGCGGAACGCGCGCATCAAATTCTTCAAAAGTCAGCGGACGATTGTCATATGCAGACCGCATCCGAAAGCCATAGTTCACCAAGTTGGTCTTACGCGACAGGTCTCCACGGTACATGGCACGAATTTGTGGCAAGGTCATGTGGCTCTCATCGATAAAAACCAAAAAATTTTCCGGGAAATAATCCAACAGCGTAAACGACGGTTCACCGGGGCTTCGTCCGTCAAAGTACCGACTATAATTCTCGACGCCGCTACAGTACCCCACTTCTCGCATCATTTCCAAATCATAGCGCGTGCGCTGTTCTAAACGCTGCGCCTCCAACAGCTTGCCGTCCTCGCGAAAACATTTTACTTCCTCTTCCAAGTCCCGCTCGATCGCCGCCAAGGCCACAGCCATTTTTTGACTACCAACCGCGTAATGACTGGCCGGGAAAATACAGATGTGTTTTAGATCCGCCGTGATCTTTCCGGTCACGACCTCTTCCTCGCTTAAACGATCGATTTCGTCCCCAAAGAATTCGACGCGAATGGCGATCTCGGAGTTGCCGGCCGGAAATATTTCAACGATATCCCCGCGCACACGAAAAGATGAGCGTGAAAAATCAATATCTTTACGCTCATACTGCAACTCGATCAATCGACGAATCAGTTCGTCACGCCCAAGCTCATCGCCCGGCCGCATCGATATAGCCAAATCAAAATATTCTTCCGGGGCACCCAGGCCATAAATACACGAAACGCTGGCCACAACGATTACGTCACTGCGCTCGCCCAGCGAAGCGGTCGCCGAATTGCGCAATTTATCGATTTCATCGTTGACGGACATATCCTTTTCAATGTATGTGTCTGTACTGGGGATGTAACTTTCCGGTTGATAATAGTCATAATACGACACAAAATACTCAACGCGATTGTGCGGAAAAAATTCTCGAAACTCGTTGCAAAGCTGCGCCGCCAATGTTTTATTGTGGGCAATTACCAACGTCGGGCGACCGACGTTTTGGATTATATTTGCCATCGTAAACGTTTTGCCGCTTCCCGTCACTCCTTTTAGGACCTGCGTTCGGATTCCGTCGAATACGCCTTCCGTCAATTTTTCGATCGCCTGCGGCTGATCCCCCGTCGGACGATACGTCGAAACCAAATCAAATTTTTCCATTGTCGTCGCACGAACTCTCCGATACAAACAAATGTTTCAATTATTATAGATAAAAACCACCTTCAAGTCAACCGAATCGCACCTTGTTTCTGTGCGGATTTCGCTTTCACCCATTCAGCGCCCCCGCTTCTCCGCTCCTCTGCCGCCCAGTCATGAAAACAAGCCCACCAGCAATCGCCCCACGGCAAAAGTAACGACGGCCCCCATTACCGAGAGAATTACCTTGAATACAATGCTTCGCTTTATCTGTTGCTCTGACCGACGATAAGCAATGCCGTTTCGATGCAAGGTAATTACATACATTTTTTCCCCTTTTCGCTCGGACGCCAAAAGATCGAAGTAATCATCCATCTCCAGCGAATGCAATATCCGATCAACTTTCTCGACCGTATATTTTCCGCGTACAGGCAACATGCTGACGATTTCATACGGACTTACAAGGCAACTTTCCCGCCCGCCGCACAGCTCGTATACCGCGCGCATGATTTCATTTTCTTGCTTTGAAAGCATCGATCCCCCCCTCCTTTTTTAGCACATTCGAAGGACGACGAATAAAAGAGCCGGCAGACACCCGAGCAATGCGCCCACCAAGGCTCCGAAAAAAACGGCGAGCAAGCGGAGCCGCAACTCGCGTTTCTCTCGTATCCGATCGGCGCGTTCCCTTTCCCGATATTCGCGACCTTTGGGAAGAGAACGAACACAATAGGTGCCGGCATCGCTAAAGCGTAAATCAATATAACCGTATTCACACAAAATGCGCAATGCATGCTGGATATCTGTTCCGTCGGCCCCCCAATTTCCGGGCAACGCTGTCAATATATCTTCCTCGTCCAAAACCTTGTAAGCTCCACCCGTTTCGGAATCCACAACGCAAAGAACGGCGGAGCTCAGTCGGTCGAGCATAAACGCCACCTCCCGCGGTTTTGCCGCCAAAAATAAAAAAGTCCTGTCTTTAGCGTGTCCTGTTTTGAAATATTCATGCGATTTTTGCGTGGAAACTGTAAAATATACTTTATTATTCGCTAAAAACATGGTATAATAAAAAGGATAGATTATGTGCAGACCCTGCACGGAGGATTTTACAGATGAATCTTCTCAGCCGCTTTTCCAATTCCACCCGCTTTCGCGATTATAACGATTTTTACAATCATTTTCGTTTAAACGTCCCCGATAACTTTAATTATGCGTATGATGTCGTGGACGAGTACGCCAGACTCGAGCCGAGCAAACGTGCGCTCGTTTGGTGCGATGATCTCGAAAACGAACGTATTTTTTCCTTTGCGGACATGAAACGATTATCCGATCAAACCGCCAATTTCTTTTTATCGCACGGAATCGGCAAAGGCGATACCGTTTTGGTGATTCTGCAACGGCGCTATGAATATTGGACGACCCTAATGGCTCTCTCCAAAATCGGCGCCATCGGTATTCCTGCGACGCATATGCTGATGAAAAAAGATATCGTCTATCGCATGGAAAAGGCCCAGGTTAAAATGGTTGTTTCCGTCAACGAAGACGAGCTTTGTCATAATATTTTGCTTGCGATGCGTGAAGTTCCCAGTGTACGTTGCGCCGCTACGATCGGGCCTCGCGAGGGATTTATTGACTACAGCGCTGAAACGGCAAAACAGAGCGATGTCTTAGATACCCCCTATCGCACCGAGCGCCGTGTCGACGATATTTTGCTGATCTACTTTACTTCCGGAACCACGGGTATGCCGAAAATGGTTACGCTCGCCCAGCGTTATACGCTCGGCCACATTGTAACGGCTCGCTTTTGGCTCAATTGCATGGACGACGGATTACATTTTACCTTGGCAGAAACCGGTTGGGCAAAAGCCAGCTGGGGAAAACTGTTTGGTCAGTGGATCTGCGGCTCGGCAATTTTTGTATATGATTTCCACGGCAAATTTGAACCGGGCAACCTTTTAGAGCATATCACAAAATACAAAATCACTACCTTTTGTGCCCCGCCGACCGTTTATCGTTTCATGATCAAGTCGGATCTAAGCAAATACGACCTCTCCTCCATCAAATTTATGATGACTGCCGGCGAAGCGTTGAATCCTGAAATTTATCGACAAATTCGCATGAAAACAGGACATCCGATTTACGAAGGTTTTGGTCAGACGGAAACGACCGTCGTCTGTGCAACTTTCTCCGAATATATGGAGATACGGCCGGGTTCTATGGGAAAGCCTTCCCCGCTCTATTATGTACAACTGCTCGATCCCGAAGGGCGACCGGTGGAGCAAGGCGAAACGGGTGAAATTTGCATTCGCCTGCGTGACCCGCAGGATGGCTTGTTCTGCGGTTACTATCAGTCTCCCGCCTTGACGGAAACCGTAATGCACGACGGGTATTATCATTTGGGAGATTTAGCTTTCTGTGATACGGACGGTTATTACTGGTTCGTCGGAAGGAAGGATGACATCATCAAAAGTTCTGGCTATCGCATCGGACCTTTTGAGGTGGAAAGCGCGCTCATGGAGCACCCCGCCGTTTTGGAATGTGCCATTACCGGCGTTCCGGACACCGAAGGGGTTCGAGGACAACTGGTCAAAGCAACCATCGTGCTCGCACAGGGATATACCCCCAGCGAAACACTGATCAAAGAGTTGCAAAACCATGTGAAAAAGACAACGGCACCCTATAAATATCCTCGCGTGATTGAATTCGTAAAAGAACTCCCGAAAACGATCAGCGGAAAAATTCGCCGTGTGGAAATTCGCGAAAATGACAGTTCCAGCGGACAGAAAAGCTGAACTTCGCCACAGCGCCTATGAACGTCGCATTGCCGGGGCGACGAAATCCGTCCTGTTTATTCACGGAATTGCCGGAACTCCGCGACACTTCGACGAAATGGTCGAGCAGGTTCCTGCGGATTATTCTGTTTACAACCTGTTGTTGGACGGGCATGGGAAAGGCGTAGAAGACTTTACCCAATCATCTATGAAGCTTTGGAAAGCACAAGTGTTTGAAAAAGTTCAAGAACTGGCACTATCGGGCGAACGTGTTCTGATTGTCGCTCACTCAATGGGAACACTGTTTGCCATCCAAATGGCGGCAGAATATCCGGATACCGTTCAAAAGCTCTTTTTGCTCGCCGTGCCGCTGAAAATTTTTGTCAAACCCTCCGCCATGCTCAGTGCAATGCGCACGGCCTGCACGCGGTCCCCTTCCAACAATCCGCGCCTACAAGCGGCAAAAGAAAAATACGGAATTCAACCGGACAAACGTCTGTGGAAATATTTGCCTTGGACAGGGAAATATTTCGCATTATTTCGTGAAATCGGTCGAATACGCCGGAATATCCCAATGCTTGCGACCCCTACGATCGCCCTGCAATCCAAACGCGATGAGCTTGTTTCTCGGGCATCGATCCGATATCTGCAACGTTGTCCGTTTGTGCGCGTGCATGTTTTAGAAAACTCTTACCACTATTATTACGATCCGCAGGATTACCGATGGATGTTGCAACAATTTTCCGAAACATGCGCAAATTTTTAAATTTGTTCGCAATGTGGCTCATTTAAAAGCCCGGGAGACAATGATTTGTCTGTCTCCCGGGCTTTTATTTTTGAATGCGTCTCGATCATCACGCATCGATGCTCACAAGATGTAAAATTTCTGCATTTTCGATGGCTCGACCGCCCCCTAAAACCACTGCCAAGGTCGCATTTTGCGCCAAACGGACGTCCGCCCCCAAAGCATTGGAACAATATTCGTCCAAGCCGACCAAACAGGCACCTCCTCCGGAAAGACGGATCCCTCGCCGCAAAACAAAAGAGGCCGTGTCTTGCGGCAATTTTTGCAAAATAAGCGCCGTATATTGAAGGATCCGATCCGCAAAAAGCCGAACACAACCCACAATGTCGCGCGAAGATACGCTTATCGTTCGCGGACGACCGGTCGAAACATCGCGGCCGCTTACCGGAACCGCGACGCTGTCTCCGCGATACAAGCTCCCGGCGGCTTGCTTGAGATTTTCCGCCGCGGCCAAACCAATTCGAAGACCATAGACATCTGCGACGACGCCTGCGATTGTGCTGTCTAAATTACCGCTTCCCAAGTTCAACCCGATTCCGGATGCGATCCCTTCCAGCGAAAGTGCAGCGATGTTTGTGCTTCCCCCGCCGATCTCGATCATAAAGGCCGCTCGACCGTCGCCCAGTTCTAAATTTTGTCCCAAAGCCGCCAAAAAAGGCACTTCCACAAAATGTACCGCTCCCAAGCCACAGTCCGAGGCCAAGCGCACATACGCATCCAACAACAAATCGGATGCCCCGCATGGAACGCCGAACACGACTTCCGTGCGGCGGGCCTGCCATTCCGAAACACCCACCTTTCGCAAAAAATACCGCAACAGAATCGTCGCCATCTCTGCATCGACAATCTCTGCTTCGACAATGGGAAAGAAAGCCGTCAACAGTTCAGTTGAACTGCCGATCAGACGTTTCGCCGTTTTTCCGATCGCACGTATCTCGCGCGTACCTGTGGCTACGGCAATGCATGTCGGTTCTGCCAACACGACCCCGCTTCCAGCGCGATAAATTTTAGTGACCGATGATCCTAAGTCGATTGCAAGTTTTATCATAGCTGTATCCCGATTTCCGCCAAACATCGGCGAATTTCTTCCTCCGGAAATCCGACGACATTGGTATAACTGCCGCATATCTCGCGGACCAGGCGACGATCGTCCTGAATCCCGTACGCGCCCGCTTTATCCATTGGTGACCCGCTGGCCACATATTCCTCGATCAATGCTTCGCTCAATAAATTAAATTGAACGTCTGTTTTAACACTGCCAGAGACATCCACGTCCGGACCCCGAAGGCAATACCCCGTATACACCGCATGTGTTTTTCCGGAAAGCAGCCGAAGCATGCGCTTCGCATCCTCCGCGTCCTTCGGTTTCCCCAATACCATCCCTGACGCATATACAATCGTGTCTGCCCCCAAAACAAGCGCAGACGGATACTTTTTCCACACGTTTTCCGCCTTTTGCCGAGCCAAACACTCCACGATTCGCACCGGTTCCCATGCTGAGTCGTAAATCTCCTCACCGTCGGAGGCTACGACGCGAAAGGAAGGAATCATCCGCGCAAGTATTTCTCTCCGACGGGGGCTCGCGCTCGCTAAAATAACTTCCATACCAATAGCAAGGATAGCCGCAACAGAAATTGCGGCTATCATTCCTCAAAGAATTTCCAAATTTTTGCGGAAAGATTTACGGAATTCCGCATTGGCCGTCAGCGCATCGCGAATCTCTAACGAAGCATCTCCGTCCACTTCCGTTTTCATGATGACCGAGTCGCCGAGCACATCGCAATTTATGCCCTTGATCGTGCCACTGCAACTGCGATCCAAACTCTCCGCAATGCGAAGGATCACACCCAACTTCCGAACTGCTTCCAGATCTTCTTCCTGCACGATATCTTTGTATTTTACCCAATCGACCGGAGAAATATCCTCTTTTTTATGACAGCCCGCTACAAAGGCGGCCAGCACGATCTCCCGATGCGTGATGCCGTAAAGCGTAGAATTGAGGATCATATAGCAACTATGCTTTTGATGATTGTAAAACTTGATCCGATTGCCGCAATCGTGCAAAGTCGCAGCCACTTTCAAAATTTTAAGATACTGGCGCGGAAATTTGTGCAAAACGCGCAACTGTTTGAACAACTGCACCGAAAGGTTAACCACTTGGTCGACATGCTGCTGATTGCATTCATAGTACTTGACCAAGGTATTCAGACTGTACCCCAAAATATCTGAGATCGGCTTCTCCAAAGTAATCGGCATAGCCTGGTTGAACATAATTCCTTCCCGCAAACCCGACCCGCCGATCGTGAAGCTCTCAAAATGCATAAACCGCGTAAAAGCTTTGACAACGGCCAATGCCGCGGGAAGAATGTCCGCACGGGCAGAAGAGATCCCTTTAATCTTGCGTTTCTTATCGATGTCGAGTACTTTGATCATGTCATAGATGGACTCAAAATCTTCCACCGGAAGAAGATAGTTGTGTACTGTATCCAGCGGATATTTGCGGACCATCTTGCTAATTTTAAAAATATTGCGGAAAGAGCCGCCCACCCCGATCATCTGCGCATCCGAATCGACCGTCTTTAACCAATCAATCCCTGCAAGCTGCTCCGTAAAAAACTCTTCTACCTTTTCCGCCTGCTGTTCCGGCGACAAGCCGTCATCTTTAAACAGATCGGTCAACGTAACCGCACCGAACGGAAGGGTCACATAATTGAGCATATTGCGACGATTGTAATAGACGATCTTTGTGCTGCCACCCCCAATCTCCAAAATGACGCCTTTGGGGATGTCCATTGAATTGATCACACCGCGATATACCAACGTAGCTTCCTCTTCCTCACTGAGTACTTTGACTTTGATCCCGCAAGTCGCCTGAATCTCATCTAAAAAGCTGCGTTGATTTTTGGCGCGACGAACCGCAGCCGTCGCAACGGCGATAATTCGATCGACACGACTCGCATCCGCGAGTTTTTTAAACATCTTTAATGTACGTATGGTTTCTGCCACGCGCGCAGGCTTCAAAAAACCATCGCGCTCCATATCCTGACCCAAACGGACGCTCTCTTTCAGTTCGTCCACGACCATAAAATGCCCTTCTCCGAACAATTCGACGATGACAAGTCTCGCCGAATTTGAACCCAAATCAATGATACCGATTTTTTCCACAATGCCACCTCTGCTGTCTGAATGAGTGAAACGCCTAGCGTTTCCTTTTCTTGGTATCTATCCTTATTATAGAACAAGAAAACATATTAAACCGAATACATTATACCATCGATACTTCGTTTTGTATAGGGCTTTTTCAAGAATTTGTGCAGATTTTTTGTAATTTTTATACATTTTTTTCATTTTGAGCTTTTATGACAACGTTTTTGAAAATTATTTACTTTTATTAAAAAAATATACCTTTTTCGTTCTTTTTTTGCAAAAAAAAGGGTTATACAAAATGCACAACCCTCCTGCCTTTTCATGCTATCTCCTCCGTGCTCGTTGTCCTATGCCAGCAAAAGCACCTGCAATTCGGCAAAATTTCGAACGATGCAATAAGCGCCTGCGCGCTCAAACTCCCCCTCTTCTGCAAACCCGGAATCAAACCCGATACACGGAATGCCGCAAGCAGCAGCACCGAGAACGTCATACTTACGATCGCCCACCATGGCCGTTTCGGCGGGTGAAGCACCCAAACATTCCATTGCCTGCCGCACAATCTCTGCTTTGCCCGAATGCGCATCCGACCGAGCGCCGCAAACGGCTTCAAAATATTGTTCAAAGGAAAAACGACGCAAGATCTGCTCCGCGAAAAAAAGCGGCTTTGAAGTGGCGACGGCGATGTGTACCCCTGCACTGCGCAGCGCACGCAGACATTCTTCCGCACCCGCCATGGGAGCGCATTCATATACGCCCTCGGCACGATACGCCGCCCGATAGACCTCTTTGACGCGCTGTGCTTCTTTTTCATCCATCCCATAAAAATCACGCAACGCATCCAATACGGGCGGACCGATAAACCGATGCATCGCTCGATCATCCCCGGCCGAATACCCACATGTTTCTAGGGCATGCCGCATACAATTTATAATACCCGGCCCTGTATCGAACAGCGTTCCGTCAAAGTCAAACAAAATATTTTTACGAAACATCTTTTCTCCTTGGCAAAATTATCCGGTCTCAATGTTCTTTAATGCAGTGGCGCGGACACTTTTCCACACATTTCATACATCCGATGCATTTCGCATAATCGATTTCCGGCAAGCCGTTTTTCATTTCAATGGCTCCGGAAGGACAGTTCTTGGCACACAGCCCGCATCCGATACAGCCATTTTTGCACAATTCCATGACATCCTTGCCCTTCCCATGGTTGGAACAGGCAATGAATACTTTTGCATTTTTGGGAATACGCCCGATAATCTTTTTAGGGCAGTCGGTAATACAGGCCCCACAGGAAATGCAAAGCGACTTATCCACAACGGAATAGCCCCCGTCTCCCACAGACAAAGCCCCGACCGGACAGACGTTGACGCAAGTTTTTTTACCGATACACCCGACCGGACATGCTTTTACCCCGCCAGCGATCAGCTCGCAAGACGCGCAATCGCCATAGCCTTGGTATTCGTATTTATTGTAACATTCATGGCCGCCGTTGCAATGCACGACGGCTACGGTCTCTTCGCCAATGTCTCCGCCGCCCAACAGCTGAGCAATTTTTTCTTTATTGGCGGTGGGCGTAGCGCGACAATCGGACAATTTCGCTTCACCTTTGACGAGCGCTTCGGCAAATTGCGCACATCCCGCCTTGCCACAGCCTCCGCAGTTGGATTTTGCCAGTAAATTTTCAATCTGATCGATCCGATCATCACGGCGCACCGCAAAGACATGTGACCCGATGACCAAAACAACGCCGAATAAAACGGCGATCGCCAACATGATACCCCCCGCAATGAGTACTTGCTGTACAACCCCCATACGATCACCCCGCTAATATTCCCGAAAATCCTGCAAAAGCCAGCGCCATGATTGCCGCGGCCAACAGCGTGATCGGAAACCCTTTCATGCACTGCGGAATATCCGCTTTATCTGTCTTCAACCGAACACCGGCCAACAGACAAATGGCGAACAAAAAGCCGATACCCGTTGCGACCGATACACAAAAAACATACACGAACGACGCGCCTTGCCCGGAAAAGACCACTGCACTGTTTGCCGTTCCGAGAATCGCACAATTGGTAGTAATCAAAGGAAGATATACGCCTAAAGCGCTGTATAACGTGGGCGAAAAACGCTTTAATGCCATTTCCAACAGTTGGACCAAACTTGCAATAACTAAAATAAACGCCATCGTATATAGATAGTCAATCCCCAACGGAACAAGCAAATAATTATAGACAAGCCAACAAAAAACTGAGGAAATCGCCATAACGCAAATCACCGCAAAGCCCATGCCTGCCGCGCTGGACATTTTTTTGGAAACCCCTAAAAACGGACAGATCCCTTGGTATTGAGACAATACGATATTGTTAGAGATCACCGCCGAGAACATGACCGACAAAAGCGATACCGTCATTGTTGCACCTCCTCAAGCGATTCCGCCCTGCTCGCCAACGGCAACGACGCGCGACGCATCGATCGTTTACGGGCCTCAATTTTTTCTACAATAAAATTAAACAGGGCCATCAGACAGCCGAACACAATAAAACCAAAAGCGCTCGCTCCCACGCCGCTCATGGCGGGAAAACCTGGGATCTGCATCCCGGCAAAAGATCCACCCGCAAAGAATTCGCGTACAATGCCGATCAAACAGAGCGCGGCGGTAAAACCGATCCCCATCGAGATCCCGTCAAGCATGCTATACAATGGCGGATTACACGAGGCATAGCTCTCCGCTCGCGCCAGAATAATGCAGTTGACCACGATCAACGCAATAAATGCCTGCATGGTCGAATACAAATCCGGCAAAAAACGCCGCATCACCATCTGCACGATGATCACAAACGTCGAAATGATGACAATATAACAGGGTATGCGCACTTTATCTGGGATTAAATTACGCAACAAACTGACAAAAAGGTTGGAAAAAATCAACACAAACGTCGTGGCCAACCCCATCGCAAATGCCTGAAAAAGCGACGTTGTCATTGCAATCGTCGGACAAGTGCCAAGCACCAACACAAACGTGGGGTTGTTCCGAATCAAGCCGCCGAGAACGGTTTCTCGCATTTTGCGTCTATCCATTGTTTTCCCCTCCCGCGACTTGATCGTTGTAATACTGTACGACCGCATTCATCGCATCCGCAATCGCTTGTATGGTCTTTTTGGCGGTTGCCCCGGTCTGTATATCCGTCTGCCCGAACGCATCCGTCTGCAAAAGGTCTAACCCCACAAATTGCGAAAAGAAATCATCCTCAAACTGGCTCCACAAGGTCTCCCCGTTTTCGCCCAGCACGACCTTGCTGACATGTGCGTCGCGAATATACACATACATCTGCAATGTGCCACCCCAACCGCTCGCCTGCACTAAAAATGCATGATATTGCCCGTCATCGGACACCGCATAATAAACGACGGATCCGTTGCCGTACGATGCCCCTTCCTCATCCTTCATTTTGCTGAATACCGCGCCGGTATCCGCGGAAAATTGTTCATAAGTCGATTGTAATGGATCCACGTACGTAATCCAATTAAATAAGCCGAGCAAAAGGCCGCTGCACAGCGCAATGATCGCCAATACGAGAACGCATTTTGCCATGGAACGAAACTTTGTTTTATCCATCGTACCCCTCCGCAAGTCTCTCCATCGCCGCAAAACATTCTGCGAGCATGCCGCGCGCAGCCACATTGGTGACGGTCGCCCCCGTCGTAATATCCGCTGCAATGGTTTCGTCCGTCATTGTCGCAATTTGCTCTGCCGTCTTTCCTAAATAGAGAGGCTTATCCAAAACATATCCATAGGTACTCTCGATCAGGGTAGTGATATAGCGCACCGTCCCTGTATTCCGATCCAGCGTCACGACATAGCGCAGCGGTTGTTGATAGCTGTATTCGGCCAAGTCTGCCACGCCTTCGACCGTAAAACGGTATAGATCGCCCTGCCGCTCGGCTTTGGAAATTCCGCCGCCCTTATAGTCCAAAATTTTATAGTCGGCAAAATTATAATCGTAAAAGGCAAAGCACTCCAAAATCATCTTTCGGAGCGACTCGTTGGTACGCGTAGCACTCGTCTGTGTATCGGTACTCAGTTCGGTACGCGCCAATATTTCATCGTATGTTTTTCCGACAAAGAAAGCAAGCTCTGCCACGTATCCTTTGGTGCTTTGGGTGATCGGCTGTATCGACGCGACTGAGCCGCCAGTTTTATCGAGTGTGACGCGATATGCCAACGGCTGCGTGTAATCGTAATCCGAAAGATAAGCGCTTCCTGCCACTTCAAACGCATATTCTCCGTTCAGTTTGCGGGACACATCGGTCACATATGAATAAGTTCCACCCTTCGTTCCGACCTCTGTATAGCCGACCAACGGAATCGATACGAGCAGGACTACCGCCATGCCTAGGCAGACAGCACGCATACACCACTGCATGATCGGCCATTGGCGTTTACCACGCGCCGTCAACGCGCCAAAACGCACCGGCAAAATAAAATGATCCAAGATCGGAACGATCAAATTCATTAACAGGATCGCCAGCGAAACCCCTTCCGGATATGAGCCGAACCGCCGAATCAGAACGGTAATGACGCCTAAACCGATCGCATAGAGAACGCGGTTGTAACGCCATTTCGGTGAGGTCGCATAATCGGTTGCCATGAACACAGCGCCAAACAGGAGTCCTCCGGCCAACAATTGCAGTAAAATTTCTTTCGCACTCTGAAAACAAAGCAGCGTCATAACCGCAGCCGTCAATAAATAGACGACCGGAATTCGCCAATCGATCACGCGGCGCGCCGTCAGATATATGCCGCCCGCCAAAATTGCCAACGAACATGTCTCGCCAATGCTCCCGCCCGTATATCCGAAAAGAAGCTGCAAAACATTTCCCCAATAGCCTTCCGCGCCTAAAAAAGTGCTTCGCAGCGCATCGGTTCCGCAGCCCAGATATGTCGGCGCCGTCACTAAATCCGTCGTGAGTCCTGCACCAAAGTTACCCGAAATATCCGCTCCGATATATTTCGTCATGACCGAGCTGTATGCCAGCAGCAAAAAGACACGCGCCGTAGCCGCAGGGTTCGCAAAATTTTTGCCAAGTCCTCCGAAGATCATTTTCACGATCACGATCGCAAAAACCCCGCCGATGACCGGAATATACCACGGCGCACGGGGCGGAAGATTTAGTCCTAAAATAACGCCCGTCACCAAGGCCGAAAAATCAAAAGTAAATGGCTTTTTGCGCACAAGATTGTAGAGCTGTTCGCTGAGAAAACAGGTTGCCGTGCAAACCAGAACCAACAACAACGCATAAAACCCGAAATAGAGCGTGCCGCATACAATGCAGGGTATCAGCGCAATCAAAACATCCAGCATTATGCGCCGCGTACTCGATCGATCCAATTTGTGCGGAGAAGAGGCGACGGTATAATTTTTGATTTCTGCCATTATAGATTCCTCTCCCGGATAATCTTTTTTGCAAGCTTCACGCTTTGCGCTAAGAAACGCTTCGCAGGACAAACATACGAACAACATCCACAGCTGATACATGCGGGAGCGCCGTAACGTTTGGCCTCCTCATATTTTTTTGCAAACAGCGCTTCTTCGATAAAAGTGGGCGAAAGGCCCATGGGACACGCTTGCACACATCGCCCGCACCCGATGCAAGGGCCGGCGACTTTACTTTCGCTCTCGCTTGCATCCAAAAACAACAGGCTGGAGGTCGTTTTAGACGTACAAATTTTCAATGAAAACACTGCCTCTCCCATCATGGGGCCGCCACTGACGATACGTGCACAATCTTCTCGGCCGCCGCAAAAGTTCGCGACCTCGCGCAGCGGTGTTCCATTTTTTACCCAGTAATTTCCCGGCCGTTCGACCGCTTTTCCGCTGACCGTCATAATCCGCTCATAGCAGGGAACGCCCAAAACGATTGCGCGATATACGGACAATGCCGTATGGACATTGATCACGACGACCCCCGCGTCGACGGGAAGTTTCCCTTCCGGGACCACGCGGCCGGTACAGCCGAAGATCAGTTGTTTTTCCGCTCCTTGCGGATAGCGAGTTTGCAAGGGATGTACCGCAATCTCCCCGTCCGCCAAAAGATCGGATAACTTTCGGATAGCTTTCGGCTTGTTCTTTTCAATTCCCACGACCGCTCGCGTAGCCCCGCTCGCGATCATGGCTAAACGAATCCCCTCGATCAACTCTTCCGTATACGATAAAAGAATGCTCTCGTCGCAGGTAATATACGGCTCACATTCCGCTCCGTTAACAACCAAAATATCTGCCTTGCCGCGCACATTGAGCTTTGCAGCCGTGGGAAAGCCGGCGCCGCCCATGCCGACAATCCCCGCCTCTTCGATGCGGGACAAGACGGCTTGCGGGGTACGTTCTTCCAGCGGCTGAGCGGAAATACTTTCATCCGAATGATCATTCTCGATCCAAATATGTTCGCGCTTTTTGCCGGAAATCGTAATATGTCCGACAATTCCCCGCACCGTTCCGGCAATCGGCGCATAAATATTGGCGGATAGGCCCGTCGCCTTTTTTGCAACCAGTTGCCCGCGTAAAACACGATCGCCCGCCTGCACGACGGGCTCAGCCGGCGCCCCAATATGCTGTGAAAGCGAAAGCCACACATCGTCCGGATCCGGACAGACTCCGATCGGTTGCCTGTTGCTCAATTCCTTACAGCCCCGCGGATGTACTCCTTTCGTAAATATCGCCAAGGATATGCCCCCTTTCATTTTAAACATTTGTCTGAAAAAGCAAAAAACCGCCATTTCTTCTTTATTTTATCACAGTTTCCTCTTTCTGTAAAGGAATTGTGCAATTTTGAAAAAACCAACCCGCAAAAATTCAATCCTTCTTTGACGCGCGCAGTTCCGCAATGCCCAAATAAAACTGATAGACCGAAAGAATGCAAAGAAAAACGCCAAAACAGGAACGTAAAACACCGCCGGCAATTCCCTGCACAAATAATGCGCCCAGAACAGAAAGAGCGGTCGCCGGAACAATCATCCAAACCGTTCCGCGCGCGTCCAAAAGATTGTTGCGCGAATGAATGCGCAGCGAGAGCAGCGCCATCGGCAAAAAAGAAAAGAGATTGACCGCCTGGGCCATGTGTTGCGGAACGCCGCAAAGGACCGTCAATATCGGAATTAATACCGTACCGCCGCCCATTCCCATGCCACCAAGCATTCCACCGGCAAAGCCAGCCAATAAATAAACCAAAAATCGCATTTTTTCTCCTCTCGCGCATGCGCGCATCAGATCACCATTTTGATCCCCGCCGCAAACATGACCGCGGCAAAGACAAGCGTCGCCAAGGCGGGAGAGATCCGGCTTAACAGCTCCGCCCCGAAAAATCCCCCGGTCAAAACTCCCAAACTGACTGCGCAATATAATTCCGCATCAAAATTTCCACCCCAAAGATATATGACAGCACTTGCCAAACTAACCGGAAGGATGACCAAAATCGCCGTCGCGTGCGCCACAAGCGGCGGCTTTTTTGCGACGCCCGCTAATAAAGGAACGACGATCATTCCTCCCCCGCCTCCAAAAACTCCGTTTACCGCCCCAACGGCGCACCCCGCCAATGTCAAAGAAACTTTCTTTTTGAAACCGTCCATACCTTCCCCAACCCCCTTTTTGCAAATCAGTTTGCGCGTTCTTGGAAAAATAATGAGATTTTCACCTTTTTTTTATCTTTATTGCTTGCTTTTAGACGCTTTTTATATTAAAATAAGATAGTACGATTTCAAATTTTTTTAAATTTATAATCTATACGAAAAGGTGTTTTATGGCTAAAAACAAAAAAACAAAAAAACTGAGATTCGGTACTTTGGCTCTGTCCGGTCTTATGTTGGTGGCGGCATCCTCGTTCGTCTTGGCAGCATGCGCGAAGGATCCCACCGACGAAGAAGAGTCCACCGTGACGAGGACAGATACCCAAACGTTTGCCAACGCAAATTTTGAGTATTTCGATGACAACGACGGATCTTACCTGATCGGTACTGCTGAAAGCTGGACAAGCGGCACCGTTTCGAACAGCAACGGCGTCAGCGCCAGTTCTTCGGTCTCTAAGTCCGGCATCGTGGATACCTCCCTGACTTGGGGAACGGATTTCCTGAAAGCGTACAGCGACTTCCAGTATTATGACAATCTGGACGAGGACGACCCGGAACTCGAGGATGCCGAATATTATACGGATATCGACAACCTCTACGACATTCCGGGCTGGGATATTGCCAAGGCCGCAATGGACGAGGATTCGGACGAGGATCCTTCCGACGAAGCAATCACATCCGCGGCAACGGCACTGAACCCCGGAACGCACTGGGCGGAAGCCGGCACCGAGGATGAGGAAAATGGCACGCACGTTTTGATGCTGCACAACTACCGCTCCAACAACATGGGAACGGCAGCAAAGTACACTTCCTCCTCCGTCACATTATCTGCCGGCACGGCCGCAAAATTCTCCGTTTGGGTCAAAACTTCCAATTTGACCTACAACGAAGGCATCCCCGTCGACGGGAATCGCGGAGCATTTATCCAGATCACCAATACGGTGGGCGGCGTTTCGCAGGATCCGCTAATCGTTCGGAATATCGACACCTCCGGTATCACTGCCAATAACGGGTGGGAACAATATACCTTTTATGTGCAGGCATCCTCTTATGCAACGACGACATTCAGCGTCGTTCTCGGCTTGGGAATGCAGACCGAAGGGACCGAATCCAACTATTATGAATACGTACAAGGCTACGCATTTTTCGACGATCTTTCTTACGAATTGTTGACGCAAGCCGAATGTGCGGATCAGGTTGCAGACGAAGTTCCGGCCACGCAGCAGTTGACGCTGTCGCTTGCATATGGCAGCGATTTGCAAAAGATCGACGCGGCAGGCGTTTCCGAAAACTTCTTCTCCTTGAATTTAGACGATCTGTGCGTTGCAGAATCCGATACTCTGCCTTTGGACGATACGACCATCGACTCTACGAAGGATGAGCGTGGAAATACGTACTCCTCTTATTTCCGCGGACAAGCGGGGGCAATTTCGGACAGCGCTATTGCGGCAGACCTGAACCGATCGGGTGTTGTTTCTCTGACGCAGATTCGCAACGACTATTCTGCTTTGAGTAAGGATTTTGAAAAATTTGATTCACTTCCCTTCGCTCGCACCGACGAAGAAATCTTGCTCCTCTATAGCGCCTCGGGTGCTCCGTATACCGCAACACTGCGCTTTGACAGCGCTTCTGCAACCGAAAATACCGTGTCCAGTTTCTCCCTTGCCAAAGACCAAAGCATGTTCATCAGTTTCTGGGTCAAGACTTCGGATTTGGAAGGAAGCACCGGGGCCACGATCACCTTGGTCGATGCAGATACGAAAACATCCATTGGGGCTGTCGACACCACAACCCTCACCGCAACCGACCTGAAAGACGATCAGCGAGAGTTGAAAGATATTTTCGACGGATGGCAGCAATGTTTCCTGTTCGTGACCAATACGACGGAGAACGAAGAACCCATCGACTTCTACTTGCAGCTTTCCTATGGCATTAAGGAAATCAGCGGCTCTGCCCTTTCCGATTATATCCCCGGCTATGCGGCGTTCAGTGGCTTCCGCTATGGCTCCATGACCGAAGAACAGTTCTCGTTGAAGACGACCGGAACGTATGCAGTGGAGGTATCCTTGACGGGCGGTGTGCAAAAGGCTGAAAACGTTTTTGACGATACCGCTTATACGAACCCCGATCAAATTAAGACCGACATCGCCGATCTGCGCAACTATCAAGGCGTGTTTGGCGGCAGCACCTACGTCGGCGGCGAAACACTGACAAACGGCACGGACGGTATCGACCGCAATTCGATCAACGCATTGAATACGGCAGGACTGATCAATCGGGATTATGCGAACAGCTATCAAGACAAGGCCTGGTTAGATTGTGTTCTCAGTTATGCCGGCGCTTTGGAGATGACACAAGAAGTGTGGGACAAAGTATTCGGCAGCGATTGCTTGCAACCCCTGCTCATTGCCAATACAGCAGCGCAGGCATATGGATTTTTGGCCAACAGCGCCTCTTCTGTCTCCTCTTCCTCTTATACAGCCGTGACCGTTCGCGTGAAGCTCAGTCCCAATGCAACGGCAAGTGTATATCTGATCGACACGACCGATGCAGATTTCGGCGAACAAAAATACACCGATTCAATTTACTATCGCTCCGGCGTTTCTTATCGCTACGATAACAACGGCAACGTTGTAAACATGGATCCCACAGATAAAGGATTCAGTTCTAAAACCAATACCGTTCTTTGGATGCAGGACAACGGTCTTTGGGCAACCGAACAAAATTACACGGGCGACACGTTCTATGCAAACCTTGCAAACTACGAGCGCGACGAAGAAACCGGAAATCTGCTCAGCAACAGCGGTTCCGTCGTATATTATGCCTCGGATGAAGACGGAGTCTATTACCGTTATTACGACAAAGACAAGGATCGCTACTCTGTGCGGGTTCAGGATTTTGCGGATGCAGATGTTGACTTGACGGGAGCACTTTTGCAAACAAATACCGAAAAGGCACTCTCTCGCTCGGTCACAAATACCTCCTCTACCATTTCTGATTGGATGTATGTCCGTTTCTTTATTGCCACGGGTGATGAGTCCAAAAATTACCGCCTGGAAGTATGGTCCGGCACACGCGACGGTAAAACAACGAATCCGGCCGACAGTTTTGTAGCATTCGATGTCGTCAGTTACGGCACCATCGATGCGGATACGTTTAACAACCTCGTTTCAGCTCGATTGGATGATTATGCCGACGATTTGGATTTGGACGGCGCAGACGCATTGCAGGAAGCCTATGAAAAAGATCCTGCGTCCTTTATTGACGAGAACGACGGCAAATCGCTGATCTATTACACCTTCTCTCTGTATGACGATGACAGCTACACTTCGTACGATGCTGACTATTCCGACGCGACAAGCGATCCCTATGCCGATTATGACGGAAGTTCTTATTCTGCAACGGTCGCTTACCTGAATTATCGCTTTACTTCGGCCAATCGCCTCTACTAT
>CALVHT010000020.1 GCA_944328645.1 uncultured Clostridia bacterium | reverse complement strand
ATCGGTTTACAAGTGATTCGGTGTTGCTTTCGCGTTTTGCGCGCGCCAAAAGCCAAGACGTGGTGGCGGATTTCTGCGCGGGAAGCGGCATTGTCGGCGTGCATTTTTTTGCGCTGCATCCGCAAGTTCGCAGCGTGACGCTGTTTGAGATGCAGGAGGAACTCTTCTCGATGAGCGAGCGCACCATCGCGCTCAACGGCTTGCAAAATTTTACGGCGGTGCACGGCCGCATTCAGGAGATCGGCCGCGAGTACGACGAGTACTTTTCTCTGGTGCTTTGCAATCCGCCCTATGAGACGGGCGGATTTGCAAACGACAATTATCAAAAGGCGATCTGCCGCAAGGAGATCACCGTCACGCTGGAGGAGGTCGTGCGTGCGGCGGCCAAGGCGCTTCGTTTTGGCGGCCGGCTCGCCCTGTGCAATCGGGCGGATCGCTTGGCGGAAGTTTTTTATACCATGCACACATACGGATTGGAACCCAAGCGCGTGCAGTTGGTGCGCGGTCGAGCGGGCGCAAAGCCGTATTTGTTGCTGGCGGAAGCCGTCAAAGGCGCCAAGCCGGGGGTCGAACTGTTGCCCGATATTGTCAATTCGCAAAAAAATTTCTGATCCTGCCGGCGTCGCGCGGGCAGGCTGCGGAGGCTGTTATGGTCTATTTTGTCGCTACGCCCATCGGGAATTTGGGCGATATTTCGCTGCGTGCGCTGGAAACGCTGCGCGAGGCGGACGTTATCTTCTGTGAAGATACGCGCCATTCTCTCAAACTTCTCAATCATTACGGGGTACAAAAATCGCTGGTTTCCTGTCATAAATTCAACGAGCGTGCGGCGGCGGAAAAGCTGGTTGCCCTCGCGCGCGAGGGCAAAACGGTCGCCGTCATCACGGACGCGGGCACGCCCGTCGTTTCGGATCCGGGCAACCTGTTGGTGCAGGCACTGCGCGAGGCAGGATCGGAATACACGCTCATCCCGGGTGCGTGCGCGTTTGTCGCGGCTTTGGTATTGTCAGGATTTCCCGCCGATACGTTTGCTTTTTTGGGCTTTTTGCGGGGAAAGACCTCCGAAAAACGCGAATTTCTGCGCGCGTATGCGGCGTTTCCGGGCACGCTTGCGTTGTATTCCGCGCCGCAGGATGTGGATGCCGATGTGGCACTCCTTTGTGAGGTTTGGGGGGACCGCGCGGCATGCGCCGTACGTGAGATCACAAAGATCCACGAGAGCATCGAGTATTTTCGCTTGGGCGCCGGCCTTCCCGGGGAAAAACGAGGGGAATATGTACTGCTCGTGCATGGGGCGGAAAAGGCGGAAAATCCGCTCAATTCTCTCAGCGAGCAGGAACACGTTGCGCATTATGAGGAACAGGGCATGACACACAAAGAGGCGCTCAAAGCGGCGGCGCGCGATCGGGGCGTTTCGAAGAGCGCGTTGTACAAATCCATATTGTCTGCGCTCGAAAAAGAATGATTTGATATATTTTCTAAGAAAAGATTGACATTCTCCGACCAATTCGTTTATAATAATGACAAGGACTGTAATGTTCGGAGGAGGCTTAATTATGAAAGAAGTTTGGTCTAAAAGCTGGAAAAAGGTTTTGATTTGGGCGTCCGGCTACGTTAGCTTTTTGGCGTTTGTCGTTGCCGGCGGCTATGTGATCGTCAAGGGTCAAGAGGAAGATGTCAAGAGAACGGCAAAACAATGCTTTATCGTGTCACTGCTTTTTTTGGCGGTGGATGCATTGACCACAATTTTCAACAACATCAACGTATTTGCCGCGTCGCGTGGATTTCAGGAATTTATGCTTTGGTTTTCCTTTATCGTCACGCTGATCCGGATCGCTGTTTTTACGACGGTGATCATCATGACTTTGGTCAATGCCAAGATGGAAACGACCGTTCGTGCCGCGGTGGAAGAGCAGAAAAAGAACGAGGCGAACAAAGAGAACGAGGGAAAGACCGAAAATCAGTAACAGATCGCAATGGATCATTTGCAAAATCGGGCGTAAACCGCCCGATTTTTTTTGCCTTGAAACCCGCCGACGGTTTGTTTTGCCCGGCACCGTTTGCGAGGACGGGGCGATTTTTTTCTTTAGAAAAGTCGATCGAGCTTTCGTTTTGCGGCGAAGTGTGTCGAAAGGGAGAAGAAAATTCAACAGTGGATTGACAAAGCCTTTTTTTGCGTTATAATAGACGGGAACAGTATTTGGACCAGGAGGAGCAAGATGGCGAAAACAAAGATCTTTGCTGATCGAAATTTGAAGGTCGGAAACATCGATCAAAATATCTACGGATCATTTTTAGAGCATTTGGGCCGTGCGGTGTACGAGGGGATCTATGAACCCGGGCATCCGACCGCCGATCAAGACGGGTTTCGCGAGGACGTTCTCGCGTTGATCCGCGAGCTGGGCGTGCCCATCGTGCGCTACCCGGGCGGAAACTTTGTTTCCGGTTACGATTGGAAGGACGGGATCGGCCCGCGATCCGCTCGCAAAAAGCGGCTGGATCTCGCATGGACAAGTATTGAAAGCAACGAGTTTGGCACAGACGAGTTTATGCGCTGGTGCAAAAAAGCGGGCGTTCAGCCCATGCTCGCGGTGAATATGGGTACGGGTACGCCCAAGGACGCGCTGGAATTGTTCGAATACTGCAATCATCCGTCGGGCACGTATTATTCGGATCTGCGCCGGCAAAACGGTGTGCAGCAGCCGTACGGGGTTCAATATTGGTGCATCGGCAACGAGATGGATGGGGAATGGCAGATTTGCGGGCTGGATGCGGAAAGTTACGGAAAAAAAGCGTTGCAGACCGCACGCATGTTGCGTTGGGCAGATGCCAAAAAGGCAGACGAGCCCGGCGCCGTCAAACTTGTCGTGTGCGGAAGTTGCCACTGCGATATGCCGACCTATCCCGAGTGGGACCGGATCGTCTTGGAACAAACGTATGAAGAGGCGAACTTTCTGTCCATGCATCGCTATTACGAGTATCGGCCTTCTTCGCCGGATCCGCTCATGGATTTTTTGGGCAGCGCGGAAAATATGGGCGAATTTATCGACACGGTCAAGGCGACCATCCGCTATGTACAAACCAAAAAACGCTCGCGCCATCGCGTCAACATCAGTTTCGACGAGTGGAATATTTGGACGGTGAGCGCGCCTCGCACGGCGCCCGATTGGGTCAGCGCTCCGGCGTTGCTGGAGGATCGGTACACCTTCCGCGACATGCTCGTTTTCGGCGGGCTGCTCAATACGCTGTTGAATCACTGCGATATCGTCAAGGCGGCCTGTTTGGCGCAGCTGGTCAATGTCATCGCGCCCATTCTGACGAAAAAAGGCGGTGGCGTTTTGCGGCAAACCACCTTTTATCCTTTCCGCTATGCGTCGCAATACGGCCGCGGGGAGACGATTTTGTCCATTTCCGACTGCCGTACTTTCGATAACTTCTATGGAGAGGCGAAGCGCATCAACGAGGCGATCACGCACGACGCGCAGGAAAGGCAGGTATGCGCATTTGTCTGCAACTATTCGGAGAACGCCGAAGACGTGGAGCTGGAGTTGCGATCGTTCGGCGATCTGCGCTGTGAAGAGTTCGTAACCATGCAGAGCGCGGATTTAGGAGCGATCAACACCTTTGATGATCCCGCGCGGGTCGTGCCCGTGCCGCAGGAACCCTGCGCGGTATGCGACGGAAAGGCAGAGGTGCGCCTGGCCCCGATGAGTTGGAATTTTTTGCGGTTTCGCTATTAAAAATCCGCCCCGCCCGTGATCGGGCGGGGCGGTATCTGTTTACAAGAGAGCGACCGGATCGAACAGCGACCGAAGGGGTAAACGGCCTGGTGCGGGTATCGGAAGACTGGCTGCCGATACTGTTCTGTTTTGGTCGCGGTTCGGCAAAGGCCGATCGTTTTCAAGGGGGCCTTCCGTTGCTTGGAAGATCTCGCAAAGGGCGGCGCGTTTCATAAGGGAAAACGGTGGTGTTTTCCGCAAAAAGGCAAGGTGAGGGCCGTAAACCCAATGCTTCGCAAGGCCTCGCAGACAAGCTCGCGTTTTTCGCCGATGCGCGACGTGTCGTGTGCATCCGAAGCGAAAGAAACGTTGCGGCCGCCCAATTCGTAATATCGGCTGAGTATGTCGATATCCGGCAAAAAAGGGCTCCCCGCTGTTTTGCTGCTGGTATTGATCTCCAAAATTTTATTTTTTGCAATGATTTTTCGTAAAATGGCGTCCAATACGTCGGCAAAATCACAATAACGCAGTTTCGGGTCGGGATAGGGCGCGTTGCGCGAACAGTAACCGATATGCGCGACGATATCGTACGGATAAGGCGCGTCCAAACTTTCCAAAACGCGATACAAATATCCGTTGTAGGCAAAGGCTTTGCTGCGGCCCTGGAAGTAATCGGGGAAATAGCTGTCTGCCCCCAAACTGGTATGGACGCTGTTGATAATAAAATCCGGCCGATATAGTTCCGCCGTTTGGCAGTAGCGCTCCAGCATGCGGCTGTCGTGGTCGAACCCAAACTCGGCGCCGACAAAAATACGGATCTTATCGGCATAGCGTTGCTGCAAGGCGCGCGCGCGTGCAAAATAGGCGGGCGCATCGATGGGCGGCACCGGTTTTCCGTCGATTCGGTAATGCATGCGTTCGTATTCGTAATCGAAGTGCTCGGAAATTCCGTAATGCGTTAAGCCCAAAGCGATCGCGCGCTCGATCATGGCGACCATGTCGCTGCGCCCGTCGGGAGAAAATTTTGTATGGGTGTGCATGTCTGCCTTGATCATGTGCCGTTTCCTCCGTTGATTTCGCTGTTATGATAGTATACCATTTGGGTCGGTTTGTCAAGCAGGCGGGGCGGAAAGCGCGGAGGGGAACCGAAAAAGCGAGGTCCGTTCAAGAAAACAGGCGCAGTTTTGAAAGCAAAGAAAGAAAAAAGGGAGCGAAAGATCGCTCCCTTTGGATTTTAAGAGGTTTTACCAAGATAATAAACATTCATCGTCGCATTTGCGTAATTAAAGTTCCCGCCCGAAGAGATCACCGACAAGGTCGCCGGCGTGCTCGTCACGTTAAAAACGGCGGAAACCGATTGCTCGGCGGTGCTTCCGGATGCGTTCAGGGTGGCCTGAGAGGCGGCACCCGGAAGATTGGTGCTGTTTAGCCGCAGATTTACGAGGTTGGTTGTCGGAAAAGATGCCCCTGTTCCGGGCGAAACGGTCCCCGTATAGGTGGCAAAATACGTTCCGGGTTGGGTAAGGGTAAATGTGGTGCCGCCCGCTGTGTGGGTGATGGCCGTTCCGCTTTGCGCGGCGTTTCGATCGAAATCGATCGCCGAGCCGGAAGAGACGGGCGTAGTGGGCGTCGTATAGGCGCTCAGCGCTTGGGCCGTAGGTGCCGTGCCGGTCGCACCGGTCGGTCCGGTTGCGCCGGTCGGTCCGGTCGCGCCGGTCGGTCCGGTGGGGCCGGTGACGCTCTGTCCGGTCGCGCCGGTCGGTCCGGTGGGTCCGGTGATGCTCTGTCCGGTCGGTCCGGTCGGCCCGGTCGGTCCGGTTGCGCCGGTCGCACCAGTTGCGCCGGTCGGCCCGGTGGCGCCGGTGGCGCCGACGGCACCGTCTGAACCAGTAGCCCCGCGCGGAATAACAAAATCAAACAGGGCAGCGCTGGTGGTTCCGGAATTGGTGACCTTCGCATCCGTGTTCGGCTCTCCGGTCGTCACACTCCCGACATCCAGCGTTGCCGCCGTTCCGTCCGAACCGTCGGAACCGGTGGGTCCGGTCGCGCCGGTGGGTCCGGTGGGTCCGGTCGCGCCGGTGGGTCCGGTCGCGCCCGTGGGCCCGGTGATGCTCTGTCCGGTCGGTCCGGTCGGTCCGGTGGGTCCGGTGGGTCCGGTGGGCCCGGTCGCGCCCGTGGGCCCGGTGATGCTCTGTCCGGTCGGTCCGGTCGGGCCGGTCGGTCCGGTCGGCCCAGTCGCGCCCGTCGGTCCGGTTTGTCCTGCGGGGCCTTGCGGGCCGGTTACGCCGCGCGGCCCCATGTTGCCGCGCAAAAAAGCTGTCACGGTTGTGCAGCAACAGGGACAGCAACATTCAAAGATTTCATTTTCAATCATGTTTTTTCTCCTTGGTAGTTTCCGACAATTCAAAATAGCGTTTATTCTGCCAATAATTTGCGTCGTTTGGTTTATAGGAGCCGGCGCGCTCGTTATAAGCCCGGGCGCGGGCGGCGTCTCCCAGCCGGTCGTAGCAAACACACAGCCACATGCAGGGGATATAGCCGCCGTAGTCGGGGTAGACAAAGCCGCCGTTCTCCGAAACGCCCTCATTCAAAGCCAATTTATACCAAAAGATGGCCTGTGGATAGTCGTTTTCGGTTCGGTAATAATCCCCCAAGGCACAGCAGGTTTCAGCGCGTGGCGGCGCGTAGGCAAAGGATTGTAACAGCGCCGCCAGTTGCTTTTTTTTGCGTCCGCATTCCCGATGGCAAAAAGAAAGATCGCGGCAGGCGCAGATCTTATCCTCGTTCCACCCGTCGCCTTGCAAAAAATGCTCGTACACGGAGGCGGCTGTATCGTACAGCCCGCTGTCCATCAGCTCCCGCGCAAAGTAAAATTTTTGCCGTTCATCCGGCATCGTACCGTTGGCGAACAGGCGGGCAAAGATCCTTAAGTTCCGCCCCTGTTCTTTGTTCTGACCGCGGCGGTGCGTGACGGCAATATCGGCGCGAGCTGTTTTTCCGCCGATAAGAAGCACTTCGTGTACGGCGCCTTTCCATAAAAAACCGCACGCGCGGCGTACGATGCGCTCGCGGTCATAGTAAAGCGTTACGTTGCCGTTTTCGTCAAAACCGGCGTTGTAACGCAGGTAATAGGCGTCAATGCTTCCGTCCAACGTTTGTTTGAGCGCCGTCAGCGCCGCGCGATCCGTTTCGAGCAATACGTCGTCTGCGTCCAGCCACATCAGATAATCGGCGTGCGCGCGGGTAAAACTTTCGTTGCGTGCCGCGGCAAAATTATAGCGCCAAACAAAATCGTACACATAGGGCGTATACTTCGTGGCGATCTCTTTGGTGGCGTCCGTAGAGCCGGTGTCAACGATCACGATTTCGTCGAACACGCCGGCGACGCTGTTCAGGCAGCGTGCCAGTACGGCCGCTTCGTTTTTTACGATCATACATAAGCCGAGTGTCATCGGGATCTCCTCTTTGGTAAGTAAGACTTTTTTGTCTGTAATGCCATATTACGCAAAAAAATTTTCAAATGTGCAAAAAACCTCTTTCTTTTTTTTTAAAAGTCTGCTATAATACTTTTTGCAAGTACGCAGAATAAGATATCGACGTGTCCGTAGCGCAATTGGATAGAGTGACAGCCTCCGACGCTGTAGGTTCCGGGTTCGATTCCCGGCGGGCACACCACGATTCGCGGTGAAAATGCTGCGAGAAAAAAATCCTTGAAGAACGATCCGTTTTTCAAGGATTTTTGTTGTTTTACGGATAGAAACAAGGTTTTTTCGGAACGACAAAGGGCATTTAGTTCGTGAAGTCTTTGTTGAAAAGTTTTGGGATGCATTGGTTCTTCATTAGAAACTGTTGCTGCAAATGCAGCCGTTGTAGGGTTCAAAAGAATCAATCCGAATCAGTATTTGTAAAAAGCTAAACAAATTTTATTTTATGCTTGCTTTGCTATTGATATTGTGATAGTATAAAAAACGCTGAATGTGGTATCGGCTGAGGGGTAAGTCCGGTGTGGCATGATCTTGCATGGATTTCGCAATAAAATTTTTTAAGGAAAGAAAACATAAAAAAGATCGCTGTCACTAAAAATGGTTTTATTGTATTTTTAGTCGCTTTTATTTGTAAGTTTTTCGTTTGCAACGCCCGCAAAAGCGGATAGATTGGGTGAAGTATTTGCGAACGAATAGGATTCTTATGCCGATACAGAAAACAAGTAAGCAGGGGTTAATTATGCTGGAATTAAAAGCGATCACGAAGACCTATCAAGAAAAGAAGGTTCAGGTAGAAGCCTTAAAGGGGATCACCTTGACCCTCCCCGAAAGGGGAATGATATTCATTGTGGGGAAGTCCGGGAGCGGGAAAAGCACGCTGCTCAATATTTTGGGGGGATTGGACGCACCGACTTCCGGCGATATGGCTGTAGACGGGACGTCGGTCAAAACGTTCAAGGCGAAGGAATATGACGCGTATCGAAACGATTACGTGGGCTTTGTCTTTCAGGAATACAATCTGATCGACAGCCTCACGGTCGCGGAGAATGTGGAATTGGCGCTCAATCTGCACGGAAAAAAGGATCGGGAGGCGGTGGAAAGAGTGCTTACCCGCGTAGAATTGGAAGGATACGGGGAACGAAAGGTTTCGACGTTATCCGGCGGGCAAAAGCAGCGGGTAGCGATCGCGCGCGCCCTGATCAAGGAACCGAAACTGCTGATCGCCGACGAGCCGACGGGAGCTTTGGACTGCGAGACGGGGGCAAATCTGTTTCTCTTATTGAAGGAGTTGTCCAAGGAAATGCTTGTGGTCGTGGTATCGCACGATCTTGATTTTGCGCGGGAATACGGGGACAGGATCATAGAACTGGCGGACGGAAAGATCGTCAACGACAGCGGAGAGCCGGAGAAAAAGGAGACAAAGGCTGCAACCGTAACATTTCAGAAAAAGAAGGCGCTCACATTCGGGAAGACGGTAAAACTCGGGTTGAAAGGCGTGAAAAAGAATCCGATCCGCTTTGCAATTTCGATGGTGTTGTGCTCGATCGCTCTGGTGATGTTCGGAGTGGGGGTGATGATGTCGCAGTATGATCATGTCCGCGTATTGAGCGAGACGCTTTTGGCTTACGACGGCGGAGTGGTCTTGAGAAATGACGGATACAGCCGTTTTACGACGGCGGAAATGGAAGAGGTCGCGTCGAAATATCCCGGGATCCGTTTTAAGCAGATCTATGACGGGAGCTATGGCACGGAAAATTACGATGACCTTGTTTTACAGAATTATTGGAATTGTGACTTACCGGAAATATATTATCAAGCATCCGTCAATGCTTTTTGCGAGATCGGTGAGGCGGAGATCAAACAGTACGGATTGGAGGTAGTGGCGGGAAGAATACCGACGCAGGACGGAGAGGTAGCAGTTCCGCTCTATTTGTATGAACAACTTGCGGAAGTAACGAACCGAGATCTTTACGAGGAAGAACGTGTTCCCTGCGTGAAAAATTACAACGATCTGCTCGGTAAAGCACTGAACGGGAACGAGGAGCCATTGATCGTTGTGGGGATCGTAGATACGAAAATAGATCCGAAGTACGAATCACTGAAACATTATACATACGACGACTATTCTGTCGAGAAAGAGAAAGCAAAGCGTGATTTGGCAGAGGACTTTTCACGCATGGCAAGAGATAGTATACAGTTTTGCTGTTATTTGCCCGAAGGGTATTTTGGCCGCCATTTGAGTTCCGGACTCAGATATATAAATCCCTCTTTGGGAGAAAATCGTTTGGAAATATTGCGCGATCAAGGTCGCGAGGATTTCCCGGCGGTATATGAGAGTATTGAATTGTTTATCTCGTATGAGGATCTGTCGGAAACCGACCGAACGCATATCTATGCGCCGGGGTTGGATGAAACAAAAAAATTAGAGGCGGATGAAGCGATCGTTTCCTTTGAACTGTTATGCCGGGGCAATTATCCAATTGATCAATTGTATACAGATAAGTTTCGTGAACTCATTCGTGAATATGCGAAAGGACAGATGGATGTTTTGCTGAATGATCCGCAATTTATAGCGGATTACGAAGCCGCCCAAGTGCAGATCAGTCCTGAAAATTTTTACGAAGAGAATCTCAGCCCTTATGGGAAATATTATGATACCAATCCGTATGGGAAAGCAGGGATCGAATTGGACAAAGATGCCCAAAGAGCGGTATTCGATTTGTTTTCGCAAAGCGCAGCGCAATTTACTTTTTATGATCGGAAAGACGGACAAGAGAAGATCGTAACGAAAAAACTTGTCGGTATCTTTCCAGATTATCTCAATTATTCGAAGAGACTGATATGTCTGTCCGATCCGGAATATGTTTCGCGATATGAGCCGTATAAGACGAAAACGATCGAAAGTATTTACGCGGACATAAGCGGCTGCGGAATAGCGGAACTCACAAAATTTGTTGAAGAATACGAAAAAGGCGATCAGGTTTCTCCGTATTTTGACAATCAGTTTGTATCAAAAATGAGTCTTGTGGATGAATTTGCGACAGTATTTGGCGGCTGGGGATATTTATTGGGGATCGTCTTTATCCTATTCTCGGTGCTGATGATCTTTAACTTCATCAGCAGCAACGTGAGAGACCGAAAGGCGGAAATCGGAGTATTGCGGGCATTGGGGGCGGGGCTGGGAGATGCCTTGAGGATCTTCCTGACGGAAGCGCTGCTGATAACATTGCTCACGTCCGCAATAACGCTCGGCCTATTATGGATAGCGGTGCCGATATTCAACAATCAGTTCGTATCGCTGGTAGGACTGGCAATGCGGGTTGTGAGCGTGAATTACAAAGTCGTTTTCAGCGTGATCGGAATCAGCTTGGCTTCTGCATTGTTGGCGTTTTTGATACCGCTCATTCATATAGCAAAGATGAAGCCGATCGACGCGATCCGAAAAGAATGACCGCTGCGCGCGGCGTTGCAAACCAAAGGTTTGGCAGGGTACGTGCGGGGGGCACGGCAAAGCCCGGGAAGTCAAAAGGCTTCCCGGGCTTTGCCGTGCAGTTATTTTCCGACGTTTCGCTTTAAAAAATCGGTATAAGAGATCCCAATGTATTTTTTGAACAGTTTGCTGGCATAATGCTCGTCGTCGATGCCGACCATTCTTGCCGCGCTCTGCAGGGAGATATTTTTGCTGCCGATGATATTTTTCATCTTTTCAATGCAGCAACGATTGATAAAGTCGGTGACGGTCGTTCCGACGATCTGTTTAAAGATGCGCGACAAATGCCCCTCGCTGATGTTGAGCTGGTTGGCGATCTGCGTCAAGGACAGAGAAAAATCTCCCAACGCGATCAGCGATTTGGCTTTTTCCACATAGTAAAGCGAACTGGCCGGGATGTGATTTTCGCGGATCTGTTGTCGTTTACGAAAATCGTCCGCCAATTCGGCGATCAGCGCAAGCAGATAGGCTTTGGCTTTGAGTGCGCCGACGGCCGTGTTTTCCGACCAGGCAAAGATTGCCTGTGAAAAAAAAGGGTAATATTTCATTTCCGGGTCGGAGAGCACAAAGGGGAGTTCGATATCGTTATGCGCTTTTGGCGGAGCGCGAAAGGCGATCGTGCAATGCGCATGCGGTTCGGAGGAACGGGCGCGGAAGGGACACCGATACGGCTCGACCGCAATATGATCGGGCGGGATCGTCAGGGAGAGTCCGTTTTCGTAGGTTTTCTGCACGGTGCCGCGCTCAATGTAGGTGATCTCCACCATCGGAACGGTCTGAATGAAAAAGCGGTCGTAGTTTGCCGTAGAATAAGTATGCGCGAATAAGATTTCGGGCAGCGATGCAATGCTTGTTTTCCATGTATCCATACGAAAATTGTATCATAAATTTACATATACGTCAATATTTTTTGTGCGGAATGGCCCGACGCATAGTCCCGGCAACGCAAAAAAGTTAAAAATGGTAAAATCCACATAAAAAAGATAAAAAAACATTAAAACCAAGTTTGTACCAAGAAAAAAGAACGCGCATGGGCGAAGACTTCGACGAAAGTCCGGGAGAAAAGGAGTTTTTGGGAAGGGCGTTGTGCGTAGTACATTGAGGGCGCGTGCAGAATGCGCCGTTTTTTTTGCGCAACGGCCGTTGGAGAAAGGCAAACGATGACGGGAAAGCAAAAAATAAGGTCATAAATTTACATATTCGTTGGATTTATCCATTGTCAACACGAAAGGAGACTTCTATAATAGGAAGAGAAAGGGAGGCGCGCGAAAGCGCGAAGAAAGAAAACATGAAGACGACCGAACTTTTAAAGGCGGAGATGGCCCAAAAGCCGGAAGGAGCGTATGCGCCGTACTATTTTAAATATTTGGGATATCGGCAGGATTACACCGCGCCCAAAACGGAGGCGCGCGCCAATGCGGTGTATGCGCTGTTCACCAAGCCGCGCGCTTACATTTACAAAAACGACTGGATCGCCGGCAGCATTCGTCCGCTCTGGGTGCAAGCGGGTGCGGAGGGGCTTGTGTATGCCGGCAGGGTCGTCCCTGGTTACGGCGAGCGCGATTTCGCCCAAAACGTGGATCATTTTTCCCCCGATTACCGTCGCTTGGTGCGCGAAGGGGTGCCCGGATTATTGCGTTCGATTCAAAAGTCCATGCGAAAACACGCCGCGCGGCCGGAAAAAGTGGCCTATCTGCGGGCGATGCGCCGTACGGTCTTGGGCTGGAAAGGGATGATCCGCCGCTATGCGAAACAGGCCGCGGCGTGCGGTCACGCGGCCGGCTATGATGAAGAAAAACTGGGGTTTATTCAAAAAAATTGCGAGTTTTTGACCGAGCATTCGCCGCAGACATTTGCGCAGGCTCTGCAGTTGGTTTGGCTGTGCCATCAAAGTTTCCTCTATGAAGGCCGGGCGGCGATGGCTTTGGGGCGGATGGACCAGTATCTGTATCCGTTTTATCGAAAGGACAAGGACGAAGGGATCTTGACGGATGCGTTTGCTCGCGAGCTGTTGGAAAACACCTTCCTGAAGATCTATGAGCATCGGGCGTACCGGGATGTGGACGAAACGATCAATATTTGTATCGGCGGAACGTCGCCGAACGGCGGCTGCGATGTCAACGAGCTGAGCTATTTGATCTTGCAGGCGGTGCGGGAATGCAATGTGCCCGGCCCGAATCTTTCCGCCCGGATTGCGGCGAATACGCCCGATCGTTTTTTGGACGAGTGTCTGCAAGTGATCGGAACGGGGCTGGGGTATCCGGCGCTGATGAACGACGAAGTCAATCTGCGCGCGCTGCGCGGATACGGGTATGCGGCGGAGGACGTGTACGATTATTCGATGGTGGGGTGTATCGAAAACTTTCTCTCCGGCCGCCAGCCGCCCTGGAGCGACGGCCGCTTTGACGCTCCGCGTTTTTTGGAATACATGTTCAACCGCGGCCGCGGGATCCGAAACAAGTCCGTCGGGATCGACACGGGGGATCTTTCGAAAATTTCTTCCATGGACGAGTTTATTCAAAAATTCGAGCGGCAGCTGCAATTTGGCGTTGACGAATATGTCATGTTTTTCAACAACCAGAACACCCGTTTGAATGCGGAAGAATACGAGCAGCCTTATCTTTCTTGTTTTTGCGAGGACTGCATTGGCCGGGCGCAAGATATTTGCCGGGGCGGGAGCAAATATCCGTCCGTCCACGGCGCGGCGCTGATGGGGATCGGAACGGTCAGCGATTCGTTGGCCGCGATCGAACAGGTCGTCTTTACCGATCGGGCGGCCACGCTTTCCGATCTGGCGCGCGCGCTGAAAAAAAATTTTGCGGGCTACGAATGGTTGCGGCAAAAGCTGCTTGCCGCGCCGAAGTACGGCAACGACGATTGGTTCGTAGACAAATACGCGGTTTGGTTTGTCGATACGTTGGCGCGGCTGTTTTCCCGTTATCGAACAAAGGACGGCGGGCCGATCTACATAGCCATGGCCGCGAACATCAGCAACATCTATGCCGGGCAGACGATCGCGGCCACGCCGGACGGGCGGCGGAGCGGGGAAGCGCTGTCGGACGCCGCGTCGCCGACGTACGGTTGCGACGTTTTGGGAGCGACGGCGACGCTCAACAGCGTCGCGCGGCCGGACTACACCAAGGTGGCTTGCGGTACGGTGCTCAATCAAAAGTTTTCGCCCGGAGTATTTGCCGAGGAAGAAAAACGAAAAAAATTGCTCGCCTTGATCAAAGTATATTTCCGAAAGGGGGGGCAGGAGATCCAAATCAACGCGACTTCGCGCGAGGTGTTGAAAGACGCGATGGATCACCCCGAAAAATATCCGACCCTGGTTGTACGCGTTTCCGGTTTTTCCGCCCTGTACGTGACGCTGGCCCGGGAGATCCAAGAAGATATCTTGCGCCGTACGCAACAGGAGTAATGGTTCATGATCAACGTGTCGGACATACAGCGCTTTTCGTTGGGCGACGGGCCGGGAATTCGGACGACAATTTTTTTTCAGGGTTGCAATCTGCATTGTCCGTGGTGCCATAACCCGGAAGCGATCCCGTTGCGGCCGCAGAAAATGCGCGACCCGCGGGGGCGCGAGCGGGTCTACGGTGCGCCGACGGACATAGCGAATATCCTTGCCGTCGTCGAAAAAGATGCCGCATACTATGCCGAAAGCGGCGGCGGAGTGACGCTGAGCGGCGGCGAAGTGTTGTTGCAGGCGGAGGGCGCCGCCCGTTTGGCGGCGGCATTGCAGGCGGAGGGCATCCATGTTTTGTTGGATACGGCGGGCGACGTGCCCTTTGCCGCATTTCAAAAGGTGCTGCCCTTCATCGATGCGATCTATTACGACTGGAAGGCGGCAAACGCGGAAGATTATCGCCGGAGGATTGGCGGCGATTTTGCGCGGATCTTAGACAATTTGGGGCGATTGATCGAAGCGGGGTGCGCGGTGCGCGTGCGGGTGCCGCTGATCGAGGGCGTGAACACGGCGCCCGATTACGCAGAACAGATGTGCGCGTGTCTGCGGCAGGTCGGTGCGCAGGAGGTGGATCTGCTTCCCTTTCATCGTTTGGGGAGCGCAAAATATCGGGCGCTTGGATTGGCGTATGCGTATGCGTCCGTGCCGTCCATGACCATACAGCGGGCAAAAGAGATCGCAAAGATCTACCAAAAATATTTTAAAACAAAAATCGAAGGATAAAGGAGAAACGTATGAAAGCAAAAGCAGCCGTTTTTATGGGACCGGAAAAACCATTCGAGGTGCGCGAATTTGAATTGACCGAGCCGCCGATCGGCTATGGGTGTTCGACATTGATCGCGAGCGGGATCTGCGGGACAGACATCCATATCCATCGCGGCAAACTCTTTACGGCGGCGCCGTCGATCATCGGGCACGAATTTGTCGGCAAATTGATCGCGCTGGATCAAACAGAGGGAAAAAAATACGGTTTAAAGGCGGGAGACAATGTCATTGCCGACATTGCCGTGCCCTGCAAGCAGTGTCTGCTCTGTCAAAACGGCGACGATGCCAATTGCGTCAACATGCGCGTGACGAACGGCGGGGATATCGAACAGCCGCCGCATCTGTACGGCGGATATGCGGAGGTGAACTACACCCCTCTGTCCAATTTGATCCGCATTCCGGACGAACTGGATCCGACCATGGTCTGCACCTTTGCCTGCCCCGGCCCGACGGCGATGCACGCGTTCGCGCTCGCGCGGCAGGCAGGCGTCGATTTTGCAAAAATAAAGGTGGCTCTCGTGCAGGGGCTGGGACCGGTCGGAACGTACGCGGTCATGTATTTGAAGGCCATCGGCGTGGAAAAGGTGTTTGCGATCACTGCGGGGAACAACGAAAAGCGCGAACGCCTTGCCAAGAAGCTGGGTGCTGCCGAGGTGCTGAATTTGACCAAAACGCCGGCCGAGGAGATCTCCGCGCGCCTGTTGCAAGAGAACGGCGGGCTGGGCGTCGATCTTGCCTTTGAAGCGTCGGGTGCGCCGGCAGCGGTGCCGCAGGGCTTGGAGGTTTTGCGCAACCGCGGCGTATACTTGGTTCCGGGCCAATACTCGAACAGCGGCGGGGTGAGCATTCAAGCGCAATGGATCACGTTCAAAGCGCTGCACATCATCGGTTCGTCGCAGTATTCGGTCCGCGATGTAGAAGATTATCTGCAATTCTTGTGTGAGCACCGCGAGCTGCATCCCTTGATCGCGGAAATGGGGAATCGATATACGGTGGAAGAGATCAACCGTGCGATCGAAGACGCCAAATCCGGGAACAACATCAAAACCATGCTGGTGCCCCGTTCAAACGCCCCCGATTTTTCAGCGGCGATACCGCAAAAATAGTCAAACAAAACGGACAAAACAGTTAAATTTCCGTAAAAAAAGTAAAGAAAAATCAAGTGATTAGTATAAACTGGATATGGACGGAAATCCGAAATATTGATACAATGAACTCAGTCGAAAACAAAATACACAGGAGGTTTTGCTATGAGAGGACGGGGGAAAATCCTACTGTCATTGATCGTTGCGATGGTCTTGTCGATTGCGGCGTTCGGCGGTTCATTGTTGTCTGCGGCGGCGGAGGATGCGCCGAATTTGACGACGGATGCGGCGAACTGGTCGGCGGATAAGAGCATCGGGTTTGGCGGCGCGTCTTTCGATGCGGACGGTATCAAGATGACCGAGCAGACAAGCGCGATCTACTTAACGAATAAAATTGCGAAAAATTCCAAGGTGGAGATCGTCTTTGACGGACATGCAACCAGCGCCGGCTGGGGCAACCTTTGCGTGATGTTCAAGGCGGCGGACGGGGTCTCTGCAGACGCAGGACTGTTCGCCAAAGCCGAGGGGAATTACTTGGCGCTGAAGTTCGGAACGGACGGGGCAATGATCTTGGAAAGCACAGACGGCGTGGTCACGACCGCCGACAAGAGCAACGCACTGACCGATCCGGAAGCGATGAGCGGGTTTGATTTTTGGTATGCGTATAAACAAGTCACGACCATCACGATCGAGACGACGGATACCGCGTCGGGCGTCAATGTCAAGATCAGTTTCCTGGCCAGCGGCGATTTGGAAAACCTGACCGGAAAGACATACACGTTGACCTATTCTTCCGTGAACCCGGCGCTTGCGGGCGACTACAATCTCTCGGTCGGTGCGTTCTGGGAAAAGAAAGATGCGGAATACATCGGCGTTCGATCGGTCACCGTAGCGGCGGCGGAAGCCGGCGGAACGGCAGCCGAATCGGTAGACGACATGATTCTCGCGTTGCCGGACAGCGTGACCCAGGAAAACTATGCGGCGGCCAAATCTGCCATCCAAGCCGCCCGCGCGGCGTATGAAGCGCTGACGGCGGAGGAAAAGGCGCAGGTTTCCCAGCTCGACAAACTGACGGCGGCAGAACAGGCTTTGCAGGCGTATGAGCAAAGCCAGACAAGCGGCCCGAATCTGGCGACGGACGCGGCGAACTGGTCGGCGGATAAGAGCATCGGATTTGGCGGTGCGTCTTTCGATGCGGACGGCATCAAGATGACCGAACAGACGAGCGCGCTTTATTTAAACGAGAAAATCGCGAAAAATTCGAAGGTAGAGATCGTCTTTGACGGACATGCGACCAGTGCCGCCTGGGGCAACCTTTGCGTGATGTTCAAGGCGGCGGACGGGGTCTCCGCGGATGCGGCCCTGTTTGCCAGAGGCGAAGGAAATTATTTGGCGCTGAAGTTCGGCGCAGACGGGACAATGATCCTGGAAAGCACGGACGGCGTGCTGAAAACTGCCGATAAGGGCAACGCGGCGACCGATCCGGAAGCGCTGAGCGGATTTGATTTTTGGTATGCGTATAAGCAGATCACGACCATCACGATCGAAACGACGGATACGCCGTCGGGCGTCAATGTCAAGATCAGTTTCTTGGCCAGCGGCGATTTGGAAAACCTGACCGGAAAGACATACACGTTGACTTATGCTTCCGTGAACCCGGCGCTTGCGGGCGACTACAATCTCTCGGTCGGTGCATTCTGGGATCGGAAAGACGGGGAGTATATCGGCGTTCGATCGGTCACCGTAGCGGCGGCGGAAGCCGGCGGAACGGCGGCGAGCGTAGACAACATGATTCTCGCGTTGCCGGACAGCGTGACCCAGGAAAATTACGCGACGGTCAAAGCGGAAATTTTAGCGGCGCGAAACGCCTACGAGAGCCTGGAAGACGGAGAAAAAGCCAACGTGACGCAATTGGATCGTTTGGTCGCGGCAGAGGCGTCGTTGCAGGAATACGAAGCGGCGCTTGCGGCACAGCCGATCAACGAGCAGATCGCGGCTTTGGCAACGCAGGTGGACGGGAGCAATTATGCGGCGGCGAAGATCGCGTACATGGCGGCCCTGTACAAGTATGAGGGATTGGAAGCAGCCATTCAGTCGAAAGTTGACATTTCGGCGTTGGAGGCGGCCGAAGCGGCGCTGGTCAGTTACGAGGATTCGGAGGAAGGCAAGAGCGTAAATTTGGCGACGGATGTCGCGTATTGGCAAGGCGGCGTCAATCCCATTTGCTTCTCGTTTGACGAACGGGGCATGGGCCTGTGGGATGCGCAGGGCGGCGCGATGGTCTCCAACCAAACCATTCCGGCAAACTCTTCTATCTATTTGGATGTGAACGGCACGCAAACCAACGGGCAGTACGGCAACTTGTATGTCGTGTTCAAGAGCGATGCCAAGCGCAACGTGTTCAACGGCAGCGTTACGCCCGTGGAAGAAGGCAACTATCTCGTGTTCATGCTCGGCGGAGACGGCTGCAAAATTTATGATTGCAAAAACGGCGTCGTCACGGTAGAGACGTTTGACGCGGCAGACAATTTGGATGCGTGGTATTTCTATAAACAGAGACTGAGCCTGATGATCACCACGCAGGATACGGCGACCGGCGTGGACGTGACGATCGAATTCGTCGGCCCCAGCGGAAAAGTGACCCATAAAGAATACCAGTGCGACAACCCCGCGCTGCAAGGAGAGAGCTATCTTTCGGTAGAGTTGTTCCTCAGCGCCGGCGGAACGGGCTATGACTGGGTCAATATCCGTCAGCTGCGTGTTATTGGCATGGAGACGGCCTTCATCCCCGATATCGACGTCGCGGCGCTGAATGCCCAGGCCGAGGCGCTTGCCGGCACGACGCTCACCCAGAGCAACGTGGATCAAGTTCGCGAAGATCTGCAGGCGCTCAAAGAGGCGCAGAGCCAAATGAATTATCCGCAGAGCACGGAATTCAATGCATCGATGATCGCGCAGATCGAAGGAAAACTTGCCGCATACGAGACGAATTTGGCGAGTGCGGCGGCGGTCGATGAGCAGATCGATGGCTTGCCCGCCCAGGTCGATGCGAACAATTATTCCACCGCCAAGTCAGCGATCGAGGCTGCTCGCGCGGCGTACGACGCGCTTTCCGCCGAGGCAAAAGCGTTGGTCACGAAACTTTCGCAGATGGAAGCGGCCGAGCAGTCGTTGCAGGCGTATGAAGACAGCCAGGCAGGCGATACGGACGCAGAAGCGGTTGACGCGTTGATCGGTGCGCTCCCCGCGCAGATCACGGCAGACAATTACGAAGAGGCCAAAACAGCGATCGAGGCGGCTCGTGCGGCATACGACGCGCTGGATGAGGACGCCAA
>CALVHT010000019.1 GCA_944328645.1 uncultured Clostridia bacterium | reverse complement strand
ACACAGAGGTTTTTATTTACTGAAGTTCTTTTGCCTCCCCCAGTATAACTGGGGGTTTATTCATGCTAAAGCGCCAAAACACAAAGCCCCGCGCTCTTCGGCGCGGGGCTTTTTCATTTGCCTGCCGTGCCCTTTTACCGGGCACGGCAGGGCGCGTCCTTTGCAAAAAAGCGAATGAGCGGCAAGATGTCCGCGCATTCGCCTTCCGAAAACACGGCAGCGATCAATGCGCCAAAATCACGCACAGCATGATCGAAGCCGGGATCAGATCGGCGAGCCCCAAAAGCAGTCCGGCGATCGAAAAACCGCTGCAACGGCAACGGGAAAATCGGCTTACTCCGATCGCCGATACGATCAATGTAGCAAAACAATAGACCAAGCCGATGATCGGAATGAACGCCACGCCCCACCCGATGATCGCCATGATCATTCCTGCCAAACCGACCCCGTTCAACGGTTTTAAAGGTTGCGCGGGCGCAGGCGAGTAGGCCGACGCCGCGTTCGCCGCATATCCGTCCGGCGGTGTTCGCCGATCCCTGCCGCAATACGGGCAGAAATTCATGTTTTCCTCCACCTCTTTTCCACAAAACCGACAATACATTCTTTCTCCTTTTTTGCCTACTCTCGTTCTGCCCGATGCAAAGGATGCATCGCACGCCCGATCTCTTGCCAAAATAAAACAGCGGCCGGAATTCCGTGCCGCCGCTTATCGCTCTTTTTTTAGCAAAGGAACAACATGGTCGTTGCGCTAACTTGCGAACCCACTGCGAGCGCAATGATGATGCCGTACAAAATGCCGAAAACAAATCCCACAATCACACCAACGATCGCGCCCTTCCCGCACGAGCTCGCGCGCAAAGGCATCGAATCTTTCCAAACTAAGTACAGGATCAAACCCACGACCGGGAACAGGAAACATAAGAAGGCAAAGCCGCCGCTCTTTGCATCCATCGGATGGGTAGCCGGCGATGCATATGCATTCGGCTGCGGCGAATCGTTCGACTGCGCAGCGCCGCAATTCGGGCAAAACGTCGTTCCTTCCTCCATCTCTTTCCCACAATTCTTACAAAACAATTTTCAATCCTCCTAATTTTTATATTATCCCCAAAACGGACAGCGCCGCAGTCGGCGACGGCCCGAGGGAAAAAATCAAGACAAACAAAAGCACATAAAATATGATCAACAAAATGCTCAACGCCGCCGAAACGATCACCGAGATCAATGCCCCCTTCCCGCAGGAATGAGCGCGTAAAGGAAGCGTATCTCTCCATACCAAATACAGGACCAGCCCGACGAGCGGGAAAAAGAAACTCAATACGGCAAACCCGGCGTTCGGCGCATCCTGAACATAGCCCGGCGGAGGTGGATAGCTCCTCCCGCCGCAATAATTCGGCTGCGCCGCGGTATCATACTGCGGTTTGCCGCAATATGTGCAAAAACGAGAATCACCGATCTCTTTTCCGCAATATTTACAATACATAGATGCTCCTCTTTGTGCAAAGCCCGTAAAATCAGCAAACTCCAAAGCGATTTTACAAAGCAGAGCCTGATGCTAGTATACTATCATAATTTCAAAATTCTGTCAAGTACTTCCCAATAAATCGCGCAGGAGACAAAATCCTTTTTTGGCCGCCGCGCGGCCGCCTATGCTTTGGACGCGTTGTCCGCATTTTCCGCGGCGCTTCTCTCTTCAAGCGCCTTTCGGTCGATCTTTCCGATCAAATTGACGGGAAGACGCTCTTCGAAAACAATTTCCTTGGGAACGGCGTATGCAATGAGCGTACGGCGGCAAACATCGAGGACAGCACTGCGGCAGGCCTGTATATCCGTTCCTTTGGCCGGTTCGATAAACAGGCGTACCCGCTGCCCCTTCACCGGATCGGGTATGCCGATCGCACAGGCCTTTTTGACGCCCGCCGCCTTGAGCGCCGCCGCCTCGATCTCGGATGGATAGACGGGAACGCCGCTCACTTTGATCATGTTTTTGATGCGCTGTTTAAAATAAAGAAAACCGTCTGCGTCCAAATATCCGTAATCGCCCGTCTTTAACCACGCGCAGCCGTCGATGGTCTCAAAGGGGGAATAACTGTCCTCCAAATAGCCCAACATAAACTGGTCGGTCTGCAAATAGATCTCCCCCACTTCTCCTGCGGGCAGCTCGGCACCGTCCTTTACGATCTTGACGCGCGTGTTGGAAAGGGGATATCCGATGGAATTTTCGCGATGGTGGCGAAGCGTGTTCACCAAACAGACCGTTACCGTTTCCGTCAAGCCGTAGCCGACGTACATGCGCGCCTTGCTGCCGCCTCGCTGCAATACGGCATTGAATTCGTCGATCAGTGACTGCGGTACGCTGTCTCCCCCTACGTAAACGTCCTGGATGCAGGACAGATCCGCCTCCGTGAACGCCTTTTCTCCCAGCAGCTTCACAAACATGGTCGGAACGCCGGTGAGGATGTTCGCCTTTTCCCGCACGATCTGGCGGGCGCTCTGCGCGGCGCGGAACTGGATGCACATGATGTTTGTGCGGCGCATCAACATGCACATATGCATATTGATGCACAGGCCGAATCCATGGAAGATCGGCAAAACGTTGTACAGCGCCTTATAGCTTTCGATGGGTACGCTCAAAAATTCCTCCGCCTTGCAACAGAGACGATTGAACGTATCGTTATTGTGCGCGATGATCTTGGGCTCACCCGTCGTTCCGCCGCTCGCCAAGTATACGGCCGGCTCGTCCGGCGCGAATGCGGCCGCCGCCTGCCGGGGATTCTTGCGATCTTTGATGTAGCGCTCGAAAGGGATGTAGCCGAACGCCGCGCGGCGTTTGGTACAGCGATAATACAGCTTTGCCGCCGGGCCCATGAAAAAGGAGCTGTCGCTCAACAGCGTCGCGATCTTAAAATCATAGTTGCCGCACTGGTACAGATCGTAAATCACTGCGAGTTTGCTGGAAGTACGGGCCAGGCTTTCCCGCAGCTTTTCGGGCGGAATGAAGGGATGCACCAGGTTGACCCGCGCTCCCAGCTTATTTGCCGCATAAAAGGCAAACAGCGCCGCGGGAGAGTTAGGCAGGCAGAGGGTGATCGTATCCCCCTTGCCGATCCCGAATTCAGCAGACAAATTGTCCGCCAGCCGATCAATATACGCGAATACGCGTGCAAAGGAATATTTTTTTCCGTAATACGAAATCGCCGTGCGCACCGTGCTGTGTGAAATATTGTATTGCAAAGCCTGGTACATAGAACAATTTTCGGGAAGTTTTTCCATCATAAGAATATCCTTTTTGAAAATTTTTGCTCGCTCAACCCAAAAAACCGGACACAAGCGCAGCCAGCGCGAGCAAAACGGGGATCACGACCATATGCGCAATGTAGATCACCGCCGCGTGGCGGCCGAAAAAACAGACGCCCCGGTTCCATGCTCCGTCAAACGGGGCAAAGGCATACCTTGCCGACGTGTGATAGATCAACCGACCGATGATCCCGCCCGAAAGTACGATCGCGGCGAAGGGCAAGAGCGGAAAGTAATCCCCCGAATATTTGGTAAAATCAAAGCCGCGCACGTACACAAATACGGACAGCCATCGATTTTCCTCTACGGTCGGCAGGCTGGCAATGTGCGATTCCAACGTCCAAACCCCGTCTTTCCAGACGAAATCGGCCCCGCACGAAAACAACCAAACGAGCATGCCCAATCCGACCAACCCGGGCAAATAGCGCAGCGCTTCTCGGAAAAATCGCGCCCGTTTTCCCTGCCCCAGCAATTCGCCGACGCAGATGGCGGCGTTGTCGAGTACGGCGTAGAGGAAAATCCCGCAGGCGAGCATATGAATGACGCCGAAAAGCACTTCCTGCCCCATTCCGATCTCTTCCAACAGCGCCGTGACCGCGGTGATCCCGGCCGCAACCAACGCGAGCGGGATACAGCGCCGGAAATTTCCGCGCGTGAGCGTGCTGCTGATGCCGCACAGCAAAAAGAAAGCCGTGATCACGCAAATGCGGACATTGACGCGCACGTCCCAATTCCAATACGCGATCGCCAACGCCCGCGACTGGACAAACAAAGTCGTTCCGAACAACTCATTGATGGCGGGCATCAAGTCCCACAGGCAATACATCAGGTGATCGAAAATCATCAACACGACACACAGGCCGCGCGCAAAATCCAACTCCCAGTAGCGTGCTCGGCTGCGCCCGCAAAAACGCCCCACCATTATTTTATATCCGGCGTTACCCGGATTTTGGACATTCACTCCGCTTCTGTACATGATCCTTTCCAGTGTATCACGTTTTGCCGAACCCTGTCAAATGCCCAAAGGGACATTTTGTTTCGGTAAAAATTTTTTGCGTCCTATTTTCCTTCTTTTTGAAAAATATCATCCAAAACAGCGGTCAGGGCAGTCAAGTCGGCACAGGAAAACAGAGCGCTGCGGTATTGCGCGCAGCCCCGCCGGCCGCGCACATAAAATGCCGCCATCTTGCGCATCTGCACGAGCGTGTACTTTTCGCCGTAAAAGGGAAGCATGTCTGCGATCTGTCGATCCAGCACCCCGCGCACATCCCAAGCGGAAGGCTCTCCCAGTATCTCCGCAAAGACGTGCGGATTATACATGGCGGCCCGTGCAATCATAATCCCATCCGCACCCGTTCGGTCCAACATGGCTTGCGCATCCGCTCGCGTAAAAATGCCGCCGTTGGCGATGACGGGGATGCGCACGGCATTTTTTGCCGCAGCGATCTGCGCGTAGTTCGGCTCGCCCGCATACATCCGATCGCGCGTTCGACCGTGTACGGTCAGCATGTCTGCACCCGCGCCCGCACAGCGTTTGGCGAATTCTGCTGCCCGGTAATCCCCTTCCTCTAACCCGATGCGGAATTTGACGGTGATGATCTTCCCGCTCTTTTTGCAGGCGGCAATAATTTTTTCCGCCCGCAACGGGTCGGCAAGCAAAGCGCTTCCCTCGCCGTTCTTGTATACCTTTGGCACGGGACAGCCCATGTTCAAATCGACGATCGAAAAATCCCGCAGATCTTCGCTTTCGCACGCCGCGCGCAAAATGGCGGGATCCCCGCCGAACAGCTGCGCTGCCGTCTGCGGTTCCTCCGCATCTCGATACAGCAAGGCGCGCGTCGCCTCATTGCGATAAAGCAAACCTTTGGCGCTGACCATCTCGGTGAAGCAAAGCCCCGCGCCGAAGGAATAACAGATCTTGCGAAAGGCAAAGTCCGTATACCCTGCCAGCGGTGCCATCAGCACGTTGTTTGGGATCTGCATGCGGCCGATCTGTACGGGCGCACCCAGCTTACTCGTCGCGCTCACCTTGTTTGACCCTCTCATAATACGCCCAAAGCTCGTCGGCGGTCAGTTCAGACATTTTTTTCCCGTCCGCTCGAACGCGTGCATCCGTCCTGCAAAACCGCTCGATAAACTTTTGCGTGCTTTCCTGCAGGCTCTGCTCGCAGTCCGCCCCCGCCAACCGGCCGACATTGACCGCCGAGAACAGCAGATCGCCCGCCTCTTCGGCGATCTGCGCGGGATCGCCTGCGGCGATCGCCTCCAGCAATTCCGCCAATTCTTCGCGCACTTTTTCCGCCGCCTCGAAAGCGTCTTTGAAGTCATAGCCGTATTTGGCGGCGCGTTTGGCCGCTTTTTGCGCGCGCATGACTGCGGGGAACACCTTGGGCACGTCGCGCACGGTGTCTGCCGGGGTCTTTTGCCCCTTTTCGACCGTCTTGTTCCTCTCCCAAACGGACAGGGCATTGTCTGCATTGTCCGCGCGATCCTGTCCGAAAATGTGCGAATGCCGAGAAATCAGCTTGCGGCACACGCCGCTGAGCACGTCGTCGGGACTGAAGGCCCCCCGCTCTTCGCCCAAGACCGAGTGAAAAGCGCCCTGCATCAGCACGTCGCCCGCCTCTTCGGCGATCTTCCCGTCGTCACCGCTCTCGATCGCATCCACCAGTTCGTAGGCTTCCTCGATCATGTTGGCGCGAATGCTCTCGTGCGTCTGGGCACGGTCCCACGGACATCCGTTTGGCGCGCGCAACAAGCGCAGGATCTGCACCAGATCATCGTATGTAAAGCGCGCCTTTTGCAACAGCGGGATCTCGTCGATCACCAGCGCGCAAGACGCATCGTATTCCGTTTGCCGATCTGCTTCAAACAGAGGGATCCTCTGCGCTTTGCCGCCGCGCACAAACCAAACGTCCGTCTCGTCTCCAAACCACTCGCACAGGCGCAGTTTTACATCGCCCGCCACGAGGTCGCAGTCCAGATCATATACAGCCAGCGGAAGCAACGGGCGGCTGCACTCGGCCAATGCATATGCCGAAAGCGCCGTTCGATCGCAGGAAAAAACCCGCGCCGCCGCGAAGGCTGCATCCGTCTTCGACGCGCCGCCGAACACGCGCACCGCCTTCCCCTTTTGCAGGACGATCCGGGCCGAAACATCCTCTGCCGCGCTCCCTTCCACGCAATAGACGACATCTTGTTCTTTGGCCGCCTGCAAGACGGCGGCCGCCAGTTTCCGATTGAGCGTATCAAAGTTGCGGCTGCTCGCATACAATCCGTCCAACGACGCATAGTCGACGCCCAGCGCCCGCACGCCGGCCGCCGCGGGGATCCGATCCGTCCGCAACAAAACCTTGGCCCCCGATCGAAGCGCCTCTTCGGCGCCGCGCGAAAGATCAGCGGGGCTGCACCCCAACCCGACAATGGTGATCATGTTTTTTCCTCCAAGCAAAGCGCAGTTCTTCCGCTGTAAATGCTCGCAATACAAACCCAAGCGCCAAATAGACGGCCGCACATACGGCAAGAATGAGCAGTACATGCGCCCCTCGCAGCGGATAGGCGGCCGCAACGGCTGCGGCCGCCATCGCCGCAAACCGAAGCGCGTCCCAGCCGACGAGCCAGCGGTTTTTTCTTTCCCGAATATTATAATACAAATCGACGAGAATCGCAACCACATAACACCCGATCGCCGCATAGGCCGCCCCGAAAACAGAAATTTGCGGGTAACGCAACAGCCACGCCTCCAACCCGAGCTTGACGGCCACCCCGGCGGTCATGGAGATCGCCGCGATTTTTGCCTTCCCCTGCCCGGTCAAACAGGCAGAGAGCGTCTGCACGCCCGCCAACAGCGGCGCCGTGCAGGCCATAACACGAATCAGCCCTGCCAGCGTCTCCGCCTCCGATCCTTGCACGGAAGCAAACAGAAACGAGGCGGTCTGCGCGGGAAACGCAAACAAAAAGGCCGCCGCCGGGACAGACAAAAACAACGTACACTTCAATGCAAACCGAATGCGCCGCTCTGCCTCGGCCCGGTCTCCTGCCGCCGAAAGTGCGGAGACTGCCGGCACGCTCGCCGCCGCCAATCCATAGCAGATTGAAACAGGCAGATTGACCAGCGTGGTTGCGGCGCCCGCAAACAGCCCGTACAGCGCCGTCACGTTTTCCGCATAGCGCCCGACCAGACGCGCGATCAATACGCTGTCCACAAAATTTGAGAGAGGCAACACCCCCGCCGCCACCGCCACGGGCAGCGTGACGCGCAGCAATTCTCCCACCCCCGGGTCAAACAGCCGTTCGCGAAACAACGGCCGCCGCTCGGCCGAGCCGCGGGCGCAGACCGCCAAAAAAACGACCGCCGCCCCCTCGCTGATCGTGACCGCCAGCAACGTGAACGAAACGGCGCGGTATACGTCGCCGCGGTATACCTGCGCAAAAAACAATCCGAATGCCGTCTTAAACACCTGTTCAACCAATTCGGAGGCCGCCGTCGGAATAAAATTGCTCCGCCCTTGAAACCAACCGCGAAAGCAGGATACAACCGAAACCAAAAACACGCCCGGCGCGAGCATCCGATAAGCATTCGCCGCCGGCAAAATACCCTGCGCCGCACTGACGGCGGGCGCAAGCAAAAACATCGCCGCGCTGCCCGCCGCTCCGATCCGCGCAAACAACCAGATGGCCCGGCGCAGGACGGCGGCGGCGCTTTCGCCGCGCGCCATGCGGCAAGAGACCATGCGCGCCAAGCCGGAAGGGATGCCCGTGGCAGAGACGGTCAAGAGCAGGCAGTACAGAGGAAATACCATCTGGTAGACGCCCATCCCTTCGCCGCCCAATAAATTGGTCAGCGGGATGCGGTAAAACGCTCCCAAAATTTTGGCGGCTATGCTGCCGACGGACACGATCACCGCGCCCTTGATAAAACTTTGCCCTTTCATATGTAACGGCGCGCAAAAAAACAGCGCACCCGATCCTTGTACCGCGCGACAAAAAACGAAAAGCCGAAGTGCGCCGCGATCGGCACAGCTCGGCCCTTTCGTTCTCCCCGTCCGCTCATTCGAACTGATTTGCCAAAATATCCGCCGTCAACCGGCACAATTTGATGGCACCGTTCTCCATTTTTGCGCCCTCTTCCAGCGAGACGAGCGATACGGCGCCCAGACAATCGCCGCCCGCGACGATCGGTACAATGATCTGCGCCGTTACGTCCACCTCGGTGTCGGCGGTCAGCGGCACAATGTCGCCTCCTTCCGCCAAGTTGGCAATGTAGCTGCGGCGGTCCTTCATAATGCGGCATAGTTCGTCCGAGACCCTCTTTTTTGCGAACTCTTTGCGGCCGTCGCCGGCAGCGTAGAGTACCTCATCCGTGTCGCAGATGACGGCGAGATAACCGCTCAGATCGTTGAGCGATTTGGTCGTTCCCTCCGAAAATTTTTCCAGCGTCGCGATGGGCGAGTATTTTTTCAGCATCAATTCGTCGCGATCGGTAAATATTTCCAAGGGGTCGCCGTCCTTGATTCGCAAGGTGCGCCGAATCTCTTTCGGAATGACAACCCTTCCCAATTCATCGATTCGCCGCACAATTCCCGTTGCTTTCATCTTTTCCTCCCTTTTCCGCGCACTCTTCGGGCGCGGATTCTTTAACAGGAGTATGCGTAGTTTTTTCCGCCTTATTCCGCGCCGCGCAGAATTTTCCGCAAAAATTGCCCTCTCGAAAAACGGAAACGGGGCAGCCGCGTACATTCTGCCTTTTTTACCCAATGCCGGCGCCAGGCGTCTCCTTCGCGCATCGTGAGAAACCTGTCGCTCAGCCTTGCTTTTTGGCCGATCGCCCTGTATATTGATAGGGAGACGGGCGCCGCATCCATTTTTCGCGACGCCGAAAACCTGGGAGGGACTCCTGCAATGATCCGAAATCCAAAAACATATTTTTGCCAGCCCCAAAGCAAACTGGCCGCGGTCGTCAACGGCACACTCACCGAGATCACCGAGGACGATTTGGACGGGGTGTTCGCTATCCCGATGCGCGCGTTCGAAAACTGCTATGCGCTGACCACAGTCTTTCTTCCGGACTCCGTTGAAAGTGTAGACAACGAATGCTTCAACGGAGACAGCTCCCTGCGCGCCATCCGGTTGTCCGAAAACCTACAGGACCTTGCGCCCTATGTGCTGAACGGATGCGAACGGCTCACTTCCATACGAATCCCGGCCAGCGTGAAACTTCTCTATACGCATTGCCTCTACATCGGAAGTACGGAACATCCCTATTCGGTGACATTTCTCGGTCCTACGCCGCCGAAACTGTCAAGCAACGATATTTTCAATCCGGAAGGCCTGGTCAACATATTCGTGCCGCGCGGAAGCCTCTCCGCCTACCAAACGGCATGGAGTGGAACGGGCTATGAACCTTATTTAAAAGAAACGGAGTAACGGACACTATGCAAATACGAAACCCCCTTATCAATAAGATGCGCTACACGGACGATCTTCGAAATGTCCTCGAACATACGATCTCCGGAGTGATCCGCGCATCCGATCTGGAAGGCATCGAACGCATTCGCTATCGATCTTTTTATATGTGTGACATGCTGACCGAAATTCAGTTTCCTTCGACCCTGCGACACATCGAGGAAGAAGCGTTTTTCTTTTGCCGCTCTCTCAGCGAGCTGATCTTACCGGAAGGGCTTCTGACCATCGGCGACCTCGCGTTTCACAGTCTGAGCAACCTTTTTCACATCTCGATCCCGTCTACCTGTACGACCATCGGCAGAGGCGCTCTGCAACTGACCACCGTCTCTTCTTGCGTGTACGACTTTTATCCCGCCGTACCGCCCAGCATTCAACCCGATTCGCTCGCTTTTAACGACTTTGACACCGTCTATGTTCCCAAAGGTTGCAAAACGGCCTATCAAAACGCGCCGTACTGGTCGGAATGGGCGGACTTTATCCAAGAGCGCAGCGAATAACAAAACTCGCCCCGATGCAGAAGCACGCCCTGTTCGGGATCGCCGGCGGCGAAAAAACAAAAGGAGGCAGAGCATGGAACCAACGGTAATCGTAGCGATCCTCTCGTTGGCAGGGACCCTGGCCGGCACGTTCGCGGGCGTCATGACCGGAACAAAACTGACCAATTACCGCATCAAACAACTGGAGGCCAAAGTGGAACAGCACAACAAGATCGTGGAACGGACCTATCGGCTGGAAGGACAAGTTTTGGAACTGCAACACGACGTTCGCGATCTAAAAAAATAAAAAAAGGAGGAACCCTGCATGGATTGGCAAAGCGTAGTCATTCCCATCGCCGTGACGGCGGCAACCGCCCTGATTTCCTGGGCGCTTTCACTGCTTACGGCGGTCATCAAGAACAAAGTCAAAAACGAAACGGCGGCACAATATTTAAACGAAGCGCTCGATATCGTGGATGACGCGGTCAAATCGACCTATCAAACCTATGTGCAATCGCTCAAGGAACAGGGAACGTTCGATAAGGACGCGCAGATCGCAGCATTGCAAAAAGCAAAATGCACCATCCTCTCGCATCTGTCCGGGGAAGCACAGGATTATGTCAAACAACTGTTCGGCGACCTGAACGGATGGATCGAAACCCAGATCGAGAGCAAGCTGTATGAGCTGAAACAACCGAATTCTGCGACCTGAACGGGAGATCGCAAGACCAAAGCCGCCGCGCATGTTCTGCGCGGCGGCTTACCTTATACGACGCTCATCCTTCCTGCAACGCGCGGCATCGGACCCGCCGTTGGGCGAATTTCACCCGCCTTTCTCCTGGCCGCAAATGCGATCGCGAAAATATCGGCAGACGATGGACAGCGGCGCGCCGCTCCAGGCATGATTTTTGCTCCCCAACAGAAAAAAGTCCTCCCAAAGCGTGGAATTTTCATTGACGATCAACGGATAATAGCGCGCCATCATCCGGCGATAGGCGTCTTCCCGATACCCCAAACGACACAATGCCTCCAAAACATATCCCTCCATATACGTCGTCGCGTTGAACACGGTGACCAATACGTTGCGAATCTTCGGCGCATGCGCGGCGGCGGCCAGTCCAACGACGACCGCCAATGCATTCGCGCGATCATCCATCGTTTCTCCGGAGGCATACCCGTCTCCTCTCCAAAATTCTGACTCGAAATGCGCCTCGATGCTCTCGATGCGCGCCTGCAAAAAGGCGTCGAAGCGATCGTCTTGCAGCGCTTCCCCCATCGAACGCGCAAACTTCAAAGCGCTGTAGTACCAGCAGTTTTCCAAAACTTTTTGGTCGATGTTGAAATTGTGATCCAGCCAATTCCAATCTCCCGGCCGCGAGACGATCAATCCGTCTGCCCCCATCTCCCAAAGCCGGAGATACTCGATTGCCGGCTCAAACGCCAGGCGCAGGACGGAAAGTTCCCGCGTCGCCTCATAGTAGCGGGCGATCATCCCCACTTCGCTGATGGCGTGCAGACTCTGCGCAGGCAATTCGGAAAAATGATCCCCCGGCACGTTTCCGCCCAACACCGGCCCCTTTCGCAACCCGATAAAATCCACAATCGCCTTGCGCAACAGGAGCACGGCGCTTTTGCTCAGGCAAAAAAATACTTGCGGCGCCTGTACCGATACGTCTCCGATCCACTGGCCTCGCTCGCGATCCGGGCAATCCATAAAGTTTTCCCGCATGCATACCAAGAGCGTACGCGCGCATTTTTGCAGCAACCGATTCAGAAGCGGATCTTCTGTGACCGGCAGGCCCACGATGTCACAGTCGTAGCCGCTTTCCCGATACCCCAAGGCCAGCACCTCGACCCCGGCGGGCACGGTAAAATTGATCTGCTCGCCGAACAAATAATTATAGCCGCTGTATTCCTGCTCTCCGGGTTTGCAGATATACTCATAGCGATGCCCGCGGTATACGTTGTCTGTATCCCCCGGCCCGCCGCGTACGCAGTAGCGGTCGCTCCGAACGTCGATGAGCTCGCCGCCCTGCGCCCGAACCCGCAAATACGGCGAAAATTGCATTGCATAGGGAAGGTTTACCGTGTACGTTTGCCCCGCCCGTTCATAGTGCGCCGCTGTGTTTTTTCCAAAGCGAAACAGCGGGATCGGCCGCCGCCGCGGCGTTTGAAAGGGCGGCGCGCCGTATTCCCCCACAACGCGCGAACGATCGTATTCCACCCGATCCAGCCGGGCGTCAAATCCGATCGAATATCCGCCGTACAGCCCGGAAGGCTGTTCGCCCCCCGGTTGAAAATACGCCTGTAAGACCCCGCTTTCGGTATGCGCGCCGCTGTAAAGCCGCAATTTTTCGCAGGCGAACAGCACGCCTGCCTGCGGGAAAGCCACATTGTTTCGCCCGCCGTTGCCCCAAAACCACACGTCGATAAGCAACGTATTCTTCCCCGGCACGGGGTGCAGACTCACTTCGTCGTAATAGCCGCATCCCGGCACACTGTCGCGATGCAGGCCTCCGTCAAACACGACCAAGCGCCCGTTCAAATACAGATAATACTTGGTTTCCGCCGCAATGTACAGCGTTGCCGCGCCCGCTTCCGCCGGCGCATCGAACTGTGCTCGAAATCGCACGAATTGATCGTTTTTTTGCGGAACATCCGCCCAAATCCAATGGCTGTTTGCAAACATTTGCTCTCCCCCCCGTCTCGCTTTCTTCGGCCCGCCCGCACGGCGCAGTCTCTTTGCCGCCTGCCGTGTTTTTGATTTTGCGATTTTTACATGCAAAACCCGACTTAATTGTAACCGCTTTTGCGGCGTCTGTCAACCCGTCTGTTCGCTTTTTCCGGATGCGTCCGCCGCCAGCGCGCGGCCGCGATGTTCAGTTCCCGCGCCGAAACGCCGTTTTTTCGCAAGCAAAAAGGGCGCGGCCCCAAATTCCGCACCCTCCGTTTTACATCTATGGACTCAATAATTCTCTTTGCGCACTTCAAAGAACGACTGCGGATGCTTGCAGACCGGGCAAACGTCCGGCGCCTTGACCCCGACGGCGATGTGTCCGCAATTTCGGCATTCCCAAATCGTGACCCCGCTCTTTTCAAACACCTGTTTCGTCTCGACGTTATTCAACAGGGCGCGATATCGCTCTTCATGCGATCGTTCGATCGCCGCGACGCCGCGGAACTGTGCAGCGAGCTCGCCGAAGCCTTCCGCTTCCGCATCTTTTGCCATGCGCTCGTACATATCCGTCCACTCGGCGTTTTCACCCTCTGCCGCGTGCAACAGATTTTCCGCCGTATCTCCCAATTCGCCGAGCGCCTTGAACCAGAGCTTGGCATGCTCTGCCTCATTGGCCGCCGTCTGTAAAAAGATGGCCGCGATCTGCTCGTATCCGGCTTTTTTGGCAACACTCGCAAAATACGTGTATTTGTTGCGCGCCTGCGATTCCCCCGCAAACGCCTCCCAAAGGTTCTTTTCCGTTTTGGTTCCCGCATATGGATTTTTGGCCGGAGCCGCCGGCTCGATCCGAACAAATTTACTCGCCGGCTGTTTGCAGACCGGGCAACGAAAATCTTCCGTCATGGCGCCTTCGTGAACATAGCCGCACACCGTACATTTCCACTTTTCCATTGGTTTCTCCTCCGTTTTTTGGTTAAAATCGATGGTTTTCAAAAGAAATTCCACTTCTTCGTTCGGAATCCCTGCATAAGTGCGCAAACTTTCCAAAAACTTTTTGGCGTTCGCGCTTTGCGGCAACATAAACCCCGCCTCTCGGCAAAGGTCTTCGGCCATCAGCCGCGCCGATTTTTCCGCCGCCACGCTCAACGCGTCGGGCAGCGCCGAAGCGATCGATTCGACCTGCGTCTTGCTTTGGATCAGGGCGCGCAACGCATCCGTCACCTCTGCCGTCTTGGGCTGCTGGGGAGGATACTCCATTGGAACGAGCGAGATCGCCGACGACGGACAGGCATCCGCGCAGGCACCGCAACCGATGCACTTGGCAACGTCGATGACGCTGTTTTCCGTGTCCGTCGCCCCGGTGGGACAAACGTACAGGCATAGGCAATCCTTTGTGCAGAGTCTCAAATTTCTGACCGCATATTTTCGCGTCATGATCATGCCCTCCTCTCCACTTTCTCAAATTTCCACGACGGAACTTTACAGACGGGACAAAGTGCCGGCGGATTGTCTCCAACCGAAATGAACCCGCAGATCGTACAGACATAGACGCCCGTATTCTCCAGCATTCGATCGCCTTCCGCCCGGTACCGATTTAACAGAGACTGCAACATCCTCGTCACTTTTTCGCTCCAAACCAAGCTGCGCAGCGCGCCGCGATCGCGTTGCTCGGAAGCGACGGCGTTCGCATACGGATATCCGGCCGTCAAGTCCTCATCCAGCCGCTCTAAGATCATCGACATGTCTGCAACCGGCGCGGCAGGCGCTTGCCGGCGGAAAAACGCGGCAAGTTTTTGAAAAGACTCCGCCTGCGGGGCCAAATACTGTTTTTCGCAGCCCCGGGCAAGGTTGGAACAGATAACGCTCATTTCCATCGCCGAAAGCTCCCGCTCCTCCCGCGGCCGAGCCGCCGCCACCGCCGGCGCAGAGGGAGCAATCGCCGCCGGTTCTTCCTCGGCACGGAAAGCGCCCTTGTCCGCCCCGCAAACGGGGCACTTCCAGTCGGCCGGAAGTTCTTCCCATGGGCCGTTCTTTGCTTCGTCGTACACATAGCCGCAAATCGTACAAATATATTTTTTCATGACGCTCCTCCTTACTTACTATTGTATCCGAAGCAATGACATTTTTCCGTGACTTTGTCACATCCGCTGACCGGCCCGCTCCAATTTATCCGCACACGGGTCTCTGCCTGTGCCCGCAGCACCTTTGCCTCGCGTATATTTTTTTTATTATATCACCGCGCGGTTGGAATGTCAATATACATTCGGAAGAAAGCCCCGCCGCACGGAATTGCGGCGGGGCAAAGTTCGCTCCTCAGTCTTCCGGCTGGTCCATCCCGCAGGGGGTTGACGTGCGGATCAGGCATGCGTCGTTTTTGACCGTCGCGTAATAGCGATAGCCGCCCGCAAAATTATAGCATTCGAAGCCGTACCCGCATAGAATACGCGACGCGATATAACTGCGCAGCCCGCTTTGACAAATGACGTAGACGGGTTTTTTCGGATCCAGCTCTGCGATGCGCCCGCGCAACTCGTCAACGGGAATATTGACAAACCCGTCTATGTGTCCCCGCCGGAATTCCGCCTCCGTGCGCGTATCCAACAGGGTCACGCTCTGATCGCGCGGCAACGCCGGCTCATCCTCGATATACCATTGCTTGACCAACCCGGTCGCAAGGTTTTCCGCCATAAAGCCGGCCATGTTCACGGGATCTTTGGCGGACGAATAGGGCGGCGCATAGGCGAGATCGAGATCTTTCAAATCCACCGCCGAGAGATTGGCGCGAATCGCCGTCGCCAAAACGTCGATGCGCTTATCCACGCCCGCATAGCCGATGATCTGTGCGCCGAGCAACCGATCGGTCCCTCGTTCGAACACGACTTTCATCGTCATCGTCTTGCCGCCCGGATAATACCCCGCATGGTTCAAGGGCGAAAGGATCACCTTATCCGCGTCGATTCCGCTCGCTCGGGCCGTACTTTCGTTGATCCCCGTCGAAGCGGCGGTCAGATCAAAGACTTTGATCACCGAACTGCCCTGGCTACCCCGGTAACGGCTATCCCGGCCGCAAATGTTATCTGCCGCAATGCGCGCCTGCTTGTTGGCCGGCCCTGCCAGTGAAACGAGCGCGTCCTTGCCCGTCACAAAATGCTTGACCACGACCGCATCGCCCACTGCATAGATCCCGGGCACCGAGGTCTCCATTCGCTCGTTTACGAGAATGCCGCCTTTGAGGCCGAGCGCCAGTCCTGCACTCGCGGCGAGGCTCGAATCCGGCTGCACACCGATCGCGAGGATCACCATGTCCGCCGTGAGCGGCGGAGCGCCTTCCATCCGGACACGCACTTTCGTGCCGTTGCTTTCAAAACCGGTCACGGCATGGCCGAGCATCAGTTGAACGCCGTGCCGGACAACTTCCGCATGAAGGAATGCCGCCATATCCGGATCGAACGGATTCATCAGCTGTTTTGCGCTCTGCACGATCGTCACGTCTATCCCGCGTTCGCGCAAATTTTCCGCGACCTCCAAGCCGATAAACCCGCCCCCCGCGATCACGACAGAGGCGGGCCGATTTTTATCGACATATTCGCGGATACGAAAGGTATCCTCTACCGTACGCAAAGTAAAGATCTTGTCGTTGTCGATCCCTTGCAGACTGGGTTTGAAGGGTTTCGCGCCGGGCGCCAAAAGCAATGCGTCGTAACGCTCCTCAAAAACGCCTCCCGTGCGAAGATTTTTCACCATGACGATCTTGCGGGCAGGATCGACAGCCGTCACCTCATGCAAAACGCGTACGTCCACCCGAAACCGTTCAAAAAAACCTTCGGGGGTCTGCAACGTCAGTTCCGCCTTATCCGCAATGACGCCGCCAATGTAATACGGCAGCCCGCAGTTGGCATACGATACATATCCCGAACGCTCAAACACGATGATCTCCGCCCGCTCATCCAATCTTCGGATCCGGGCGGCAGCCGTCGCACCTCCCGCGACGCCCCCGACAATCACTACTTTCATACAGCCGCTCTCCTTGCGACAAGCGGCATCCCGCCCCTTTCCCCGGGGCAGGATCCGCTCGTCTCCGTTCAATTATTTTATTCGCTTTTGCCGCAAAAAATTGGGCTTTTCCAACAAAATAGCCTTCCCGACGCGCTCCCGGCGAACCCCTTAAAGCATAGCCAAAACTTGGTCTTTCGGGCGATAGCCGACGCTCTGTCGAACAATTTTTTTGTCCTTGATCACCAGCAGCGACGGGATACTGGAAATATGAAACTGCCCTGCAAGCTCCGGCTCTTCGTCCACGTTGATCTTTCCGACCTTGACGTCCGGACGCTCGGCCGCCACGGCCTCTATGACGGGGCTGAGCATGCGGCAAGGGCCGCACCAGCTTGCCCAAAAATCGATCAGAACCGGTTTTTCGGACGCAAGGACCTCTTTTGCAAAATTTTCGCTCGTAATTTTGATGATTTCCATCTTTGTATTCCTCCGTTTTTTTGCATTATACCATAGTCTGCGTCTTTTTTCCGTAACAAAATCACATTCGGAGAAATATTGGCGGCAAAAGATCTGCTTCCCCGCGGCATCGATCAACAAAATTATAACATTTGCTTCCTCAAAATACAATACTTCGAAGCAAAAAAGGAAAAACGGTCCGCAAAGATCGAACAGTTCCCGTCTGGCGGAGAAGCAGCAACGCAAAACGAATCTTCGGACGCGAACTGAAATTTAATACGTTCCCTTGTACACGGGATATCGATGCTGATCGTCTTCAGTAATTTCTCTTAAAACTTTACAAGGGACCCCAACGGCGACAACATTGGACGGAATATCTTTGTTGACAACACTTCCTGCGCCGATAACGGAATTGTTCCCGATCGTAACTCCGGCTAAAATAATCGAACCGGCGCCGATCCACACATTGTCTCCGATCGTAATAGGTTTGGATATTTCCATTCCTTCTTTACGCATTTTGGGATCGATTGCGTGTTCTGCCGTGGTAAAGGTGCAATTCGGGCCAACAAAAACAAAATCTCCGAACATCACTTTTGCTCCGTCTTGGATAATACAATTGTGATTGGCGTAGAAAAAATCTCCCACTTCAATGTTATAACCGTAGTCACACCAAAAAGGCGGAACAAACGTGACATTTTTTCCAAGTTTTCCGATCAGATTTTGCAGGATTTCACTATGGCCCTCCACATCACTTGGGCAAAGCTGATTATATCTATGACATTTGATCTTTACCGTTTGAATAATTTTTTCATATTCAGGATTATAGCTCCCTTTGAAAAAACAATTTTGTGGTACGAAAGGTTTGTCGCTCATGGTTTTACGCTCCTTTGTTCTTTATCGAATCGTTGTTTATCCTATTGATCATCTATGATTATACTGGATTCACCAAATGAATGCAACCGAAAATATATCGGCGCTATGGCAGATGCTTGAATAAACGAGCGGTTCTTGCGCCAACGCAGTTCGTTGTTTGCTCTCGTTTCGATAAACAAAAAATCCGAACCGATCGGTTGAAACCAAAAGGTTCGGACTTTTTTGACTTGGTGGAGAAGTAACAACGTAAAACGAATAATTAAAACGCTCGACAAATTGTAATTTGTCAATAGTTTAATAATCGTCCGTTATCGTTCCATTCGCCGTACATAATACCCTTCTTTGTATTCTCGATAAATTTTTGCAATCTGCTATTATATAAATCGGGTTGTTTTTTCTTTATTTGAATTGTGTCTATGCGTACCCGCTGATACAATGGCGGAAAACTATTAAAGTTTTGCCATACTGTTTTATCTGCCTTCAACGCCGTTAGTATCTCGTTATCTATTACAAAACCATTTGCAGACATATCAGGCAGAACGGCGCGTCCTGCTTCCGTCATTAATCCTAATTTTTCAAGTCGTCTGCAACGCTCTTTATTGAGTTCCGACCACAAACTTTTTTTCTTTCGTGGTACTAATTTTTGTGCGGTAATTCCTTTTTCAAGCGTTTTGGTAGTGCTATCTATCCAACCAAAACACATTGCTTCTTCAACTGCGTCTATATACCAAAACGTATTGTCGTTTTGCGGTCTGCCGCGCTTTACAATTACCCAACATTCGCTTTCTTTATCATAATTTTCCGCAAGCCAAACGCGCAATTCGTTTCGATTTTTTGCGGTTAAAAGATTCTTGGGTTGCATTATAACTCCGTTAAATGAAAGTTTATCGCTTTATTGAAGCAAATAAATTATAGCAAAAATAACTTGGTTTTTCAAGAGTTCATAATTCAAATGGCACTATGGTGGATGCTTGAATAAATGAATAAACAAGAAGGCTCAAAATTACAATTCAAAACACAACGGTAAAAAGGAAAAACCTAAAACGACTTGCACTCAAAGTGGTTCGTTTTAGGTTTCGTGTGGTGGAGATGATCAGACTCGAACTGACTACCTATACGTTGCGAACGTATCGCTCTACCGGGTGAGCTACATCCCCG
>CALVHT010000018.1 GCA_944328645.1 uncultured Clostridia bacterium | reverse complement strand
GTAGCGGCGGTGGGATTCGAACCTACGACCTATCGGGTATGAACCGATCGCTATAACCAACTAAGCTACGCCGCCATGCATTCGCCCAGGCAAACTACCGCCGTAGACTGCCCTGACGTTTGAATATGATACCATAGAACGCAGAAAATGTCAAGCGGAAATACTGAATAAAATAATTTTTTTCTCGCATTCGCCGCCGTTTTTGTGCGGCGAATGCGGCACACGAAAAACAACTCCGGCTTCCCGCCGCCTTCAGCGCAGGAAGGGCAGTTTTTTTCCGCTCTTGATCTGTTTCATCATCAATTTTGTCTGTTCAAATTGTTTCAACAACTGGTTGATCTCTTGTACGCTCGTTCCTGAACCAGACGCAATGCGCTTTTTGCGCGATGCGTTGATGATCTCCGGCTTTTCACGCTCCTTTTTGGTCATCGAAAGAATGATCGCCTTCACCCGCTCAATGCGCCGCTCGTCAAAATCGCTCTCTTTGATCTTCAATTTGCCCATGCCCGGCATCATCCCCATCACCGAAGCGATACCGCCCATCTTTTTCAGCGATTCAAACTGGTCCAAATAGTCCTCCAGCGTAAAAGACGCCTCGCGCAGTTTCTTTTCCAGCTTTTTCGCCTGCTCTTCGGTGACGGCTTCCTGCGCCTTTTCGATCAAAGACAGCACGTCTCCCATCCCCAGGATGCGCGACGCCATGCGGTCAGGATAAAACGGCTCCAGATCGGTCAGTTTTTCGCCGACGCCGATAAATTTGATCGGCTTGCCCGTGACCGCCTTGATCGAAAGGCAGGCGCCGCCGCGCGTATCGCCGTCCAGCTTGGTCAAAATGACGCCGGTCACGCCCAGCCGCTTGTTAAACGTTTCGGCGACATTCACCGCATCCTGCCCGGTCATGGAATCGACCGTCAATAAGATTTCGTTGGGCTGTACCTCTTTTTGAATGTTTTCCAGCTCCTGCATGAGCGCTTCGTCAATATGCAATCGCCCCGCCGTATCGATGATCACGGGATCAAAGCCCATGGACCGCGCGTATTCGATCGCCTGTTTCGCCGTCTTAACGGGGTTTTGCGTACCCTTTTCGAACACTTCCGCCCCCGCCTTTTGTCCAACGATCTGTAACTGGTGGATCGCCGCGGGACGATATACGTCGCAGGCGACCAGCAACGGTTTTTTGTTTTGCTTTTTTAAAAGAAGCGCCAGTTTTCCGCACAGGGTCGTCTTGCCCGCGCCCTGCAGACCGCACATCATGATGACCGTGGGCGGCTTATCGGCGACTTCCAATTTGGCGTTGGATGAGCCCATCAACGCAATCAACTCTTCGTTGACGATCTTGATGACCTGTTGGGCGGGATTGAGACTTTGCAAAATTTCCTGCCCGATCGCCTTTTCGGAGACGTCTGCGATGAATTTTTTCGCGACAAAGATATTGACGTCTGCCTCCAACAGTGCGATGCGCACCTCGCGCATCGCACCCTTGATCTCCAACTCGGTCAACCGCCCGTGTTTGGTCAGTTTTGAAAAAATATGATTCAATCTCTCGGAGAGAGAAGAAAACAATGCCATAACTCCTCCTTGTTCCGCCGTTTAACCGCCGTCCGGCCGGGCCGCCGACTCGTTCTCCTCGCTATCGCACGCGGCGACGATCGCATCCATTTCCGCAACGTAGGCGGGATGTTCTGCCTTGAATGCCGCGGCGAGCGAACGCACGCGCGCGAATCGGCGCGCCGTTGCCTGGGCGGTTTCTCGGGCGGTGTAGCAAAAGTGCAATTTTGACTCGTAGTCGTCCAAAAGAGACCGACTCTTGGCGAGCATATCGGAAACGCCCTGCTTGGAAACGCCCTTTTCCTCTGCGATTTCCGTCAGCGACAGATCGCATAGATAGTACAACTCGCAAACGTCGCGCTGATGTTCGGTCAACAGCGCGCCATATACGTCAAACAGCTGTAAATACTTCCAATCTTTCATAGGACGCCCGCCTCTTCTTTCGCTATTATATCGAAAAACGGCGCCGCTCGTCAAGCAAATCGCACGAAGCCTCCGTTCGCGGCCGCAAACGCCGTCAAATAATGCCCTCGGTAAACTCTTCCGCGTCAAAATATTCTAAATCTTCCAGCTTTTCGCCTGTGCCAACGAACATGACGGGAATATGCAGTTCGCCGCACAGCGAGACCACGAACCCACCCTTGGCCGTTCCGTCCAATTTGGTCAAAACGATGCCGTCCAGATCGACCGCTTCGTCAAACAGCTTTGCTTGCGAGAGCGCGTTTTGCCCCGTCGTCGCATCCAAAACCAACAATTTATAAAAATGCGCTTCGGGATAATCGCGCGAAACCACGCGGTCCATCTTTTTCAATTCTTCCATCAGGTTAGCCTTGACGTGCAGGCGTCCTGCCGTGTCAACGATGACCACATCCGTCTTTTTGGCTTTGGCGGAAGAGACGGCATCGTAGACGACGGCGGACGGGTCGCTCCCCTCCTCATGCTTGACGATGCGTACTTTGGCGCGTTCCGCCCAAACGGAGAGCTGATCGGCCGCGGCCGCGCGAAAAGTATCCGCCGCCGCCAGCGTGACGCTTTTCCCCTGCCGCACAAAATAATTGGCCAGCTTTCCGATGGTGGTCGTCTTGCCGACGCCGTTTACCCCCACCAACATGATGACGGCCGGGTACTCGATCGCAGGGACCTCCGCTTCGCAGAGGATGTCTTCAATGACGTCTTTGAGCAAATCGACGACGTATTCCTTATCTTTGAGCTTTTCTTTTTTTGCCTCGTCGCGGATCTGTTCCACGATCTCCTCGGCCGTGATCACGGAAATATCGGCCGAGATCAGGATCTCCTCCAACTCGTCGTAAAAATCTTCGCTCAGGCCCTTGGCAAACAGCGCAGACAATTTGCCCGAAATATTGTCTTTGGTCTTCTTCAGTGCGCCGATAATCTTTCCGAAAACTCCCATCGTCCTTCCTCCTCAGACGTCGCTCGCGGGCTGTTTTTTACAAAAAGCCAGCGCGAACCATTCGCCCTGTTGTTTTGTTTGCAACAACCGCAGGCCGATCTTTTCGTATGCGTCGATCACCTGCGCCAATTTGGACGCAATGATGCCGCTCAGAATGAGCGTTCCGCCCTCCTTCAAATTTTGCGGGATGCTTTGGGCCAGGCGGCACAAAATATCCGCCGTGATATTCGCCGTTAAAATTTCGCCGCGCACGTTTGCGTTCTCCAACAGGTCCGACAGCGCGATGCGAACACGGCTCGAAACGCCGTTGAGAGCGGCGTTATGTTCGGCGCTGCGCACGGCTACGTAATCTATGTCGGTCAGATACGCAAACTGCGCGCCAAGTTTCACCGCGGCGATCCCCAAGATGCCGCTGCCGCACCCGACGTCGATCGCCGTATCCCCGGGGTGCAGGTATTCTTGCAGCAGTTCCAGGCACATGGACGTCGTTTCGTGTTCGCCCGTGCCGAACGCCATGTTCGAGTCCAGCCGCACGACGACTTCCGCCGGCGCAGGCTCATACGGGATCCATTCCGGACAGACGACGACCCGCCCGCCGATGTGCAAGGGACGAAAGTGCTTTTTCCAAACATCGATCCAGTCGTCCCCCTCGATGGTACGGCTCGCGGTTTCCAAGGTTCCCAGCCGGACGAATCCCGCACTGCGTTCACGCAGGGCTTCCAGCTCCGCGCGGATGCTTGGAATCGTTTCCGCGGCTATGTCCTCGGGGAGATAACATTTGACCAATACGTCGCTCGCCTGCGCGGCCAAATCATCCTCCATATAGTCCCAAAAGGTTCGCTTGTCGTTTTGCAGGGCAAGAATGTCATTGACGTCGCAGATCGTCACGCCGTAGTTGGTATAGTCCCAAAACAGATCGGAGATAAGCTCGCTCCCCTCCGTGGTGGTGTGTACCGTCAATTCAATAAATTTCATGGCCGCTCCTCTCCTTCTTGGGACGTCTGCTCCTTCGCGGGGGCGCATTCTTCCGCCAAAGCGGCATCCGCTGCAGCCGCATCGGCCGCAACGGAGCTCGCCTCTTCGCTCTCGTTTTCGACCAAAAGCTGGCGCAACTGTTTTTCCGTGAGGATCACTTTATTGACAAACCAGTTGGGCTTGCGCTTCATGCCCACATACGCCGAAACACAGACGACCAGACAGCCGAGAATGTTGACGATCATATCGGTCATGGTATCCTTCAACCCGTTCCCGTACGGAATGGAGTGCGGCGTTCCATCCACGATCTCGCCATCCTGCACGATCTGCGCATTCTGCAGGATGCTGTCCTGCCAGCGCTGCATATTCAGGCCAAACAGTCGGTCCATGCCAAATTCGATCAGCTCCCAGACATATTCGACCGCCATGGTAAAACAGAATGTAAACAGCACGATAAAAAACGGAGACAGCCGGACCTTCCCGTCCTCCGAATTGTTTAAAAGCCAAACGACCGAGAAACTCAGGATCGCAAAAATAATCCCGCCCGTGGTATGCAGAATTTTATCGTAAGGGCCCAACTTGTCATACGCGCGGAAGATCTCGCCCAGCACAAAATGCGCAAAGGCAAACACATATAGAGAGATCGAAATAAAATTCGGAATATAGCAACGGAACTTTTTGGAAATAAAGAGCGGAATGTTCAGGACGACCAGCGCCCCGAAACACTGAAACATGTGGTTGATCGTAATATCCAATCCGCGCGAATCGTCCAAAAAATACAGCAACAGCGACGCGACCGCCGTCAACAAGGTCAGCGCCTGCAAAACATAGTTAAAGATGAGCACGCGTTTGCCGCGGCGGCGCATTTCGCGGTAGGTTTCCTTGATATCCGTCGAATGAATCCCTCCCGGACGTGTGGGCATTGTTTTCCTCCTTTCCCGCCGAATCGATGCGGGCGGGCACCGATGATCGCGGTACTCTTTCCCTTCTATTGTAACGGTTTTTTTCTGGCTCGTCAAACGTTTTTCGCTTTTTTCCGCAAGCAAACGCCCCACTCTGCTGACAGAGTGGGGCGTTTTTCGCGTACTGTTTCTAAAATTCGATCGGGCGGCTGAAACATTTGCGCCGCTTGACGATCTCTCGATCGAGCGAGTTCCATTGTTCCTGCACCGCTGTATTCGAAACGAGCTCGGGGTTGGACTCCACCTTTTGAACGCCGTCTTGGATCACGTTGCGGATAATCCGCGCCATCATGACGGAGTTGAGACCCTTTTTTTGATAATCGGGACGAACGGCTATCAGGACCATCTCCATCTCTTTCGGCCGCGCGATGGCGCGCAGAAGGCGCAGCGCCGTCAGCGGCGTCATGCGGCCGCCGCTCTTTTGCAAAGGCTGACAGATGGAGGGCAACACGACCGCCATCGCAACGACCTCGTCGTTCTTGTCCAGCAACAGAGAAAAATAGCGCGGATTGATGACGGTGGCAAACTGCCTTAAAACCGTGTCCATCACCTTGCCGTCAATCGGAACATAACAATCCAACGCGGCGTATGCCTGGTTGACCATCTCCAGCGCTTTGTAGCCGTATTGACGGATCAACCGGCGCATCGGCATGCTTTCCGCCGCTTCCCGGATGCCCAGTTTGCGCTGCACAAACTCCGCGACGTGCAAAATGCGGGGATCTACTTCCGTCGGCATGCGAAAATCGTACTCTACCCATTCGCTTTCGTCCGCAAAGCCGAGCTCGCGAATGCGCTTTTCATAGTACGGATAATTATAATTGGTCACGTACGTCGCCCGGCGATCGAACCCTTCCGTCAGCAACCCTTCGCGGTCCTGATCGTTGAATCCCCAAGGCCCGTGAATGGTATCCATTCCCCGCTCGCGGCCGAATGCTGCCACCGCATCGATCAGCGCCTTAGCCACGGCCGGATCGTCAATGCAGTCGAACCTGGAAAAGCGTATGCATTTGCGTTTGGCGATCTGGTTGTACTTTTTTTGGATAATCCCCGCCACGCGTCCGACGACCTCGCCGTCCTGCTCGGCGAGAAAGCAACGCACCTCGCACTCCGCCAAAGACGCGTTCTTGTTCGGATCCAAAATGTGCAACTCGTCTGCAAACAGCGGCGGCACATAGTGCGGACAGTCTCGATACAGGCGCAAAGGAAACCGTGCGAAGGCGCGCTTTTGCGCCTTTGTCTTTACCGTTCGTATGACAATCACTTTTGATCCTTCCTCCGTCGTATGCGCTCGCCTTATCGGCGAACGCTCCTTTTATCGCCTATATTTTAGCACACTTAACAAATTTCCGCAAGGCTTTGCCGCATTTTTTCCGCTCGGTATGCGGCTGAAAATACAAGGGCGGGCGCGGGAGAAGCGCTCGGCTCCGGGTCGGGCAAAACCATCCGAACGGCGCGAACAGGCGCATACCGATCGCGCCGCAGCCGCTCGCGCACCTGCGTTCCGTCCGCGTTTCGCCGCACCAAATACGCCTCGCTGCAGATCCCGCTCTTGGCGGCGCGAATTTCTCGCTCCTCCGTTCCGACGCGCAGTTCCGGCGCCGGCGGTTCGATACTGCCCGTCACCGCACTTTCCACCGCATACGTCACGCCCGAACGCGCCCCATAGATGCGCACATTTAAAGCCCCGCCGTCCGCGCGACAAACCATCCAAACGCGGCCGCCCAGCCGGTTTTTCCACTGCAGATCGCACTTTGCCCCGTTGACCATCGCGTCGCGCGAAGGCTCGACGTACCCCACCGCCAGGCTGTGCGGGTGATATTCGGTGACGGAAAGGCCCGCCAGCAGAGCCGCATTGTACACCGTCGTGCTCACCTGGCATACCCCGCCGCCCACGCCGGAAACAAATTCTCCTTCCAAAATGACGGGCGCCTCCAAAAAGCCGTTGGCGCGCGTACGCGCGCCCACCCGCGCGTTAAAAGAAAAACCCTCGCCCGGTCCCACGGTGCAGCCGTTTAACTTTTGCGCCGCCAATTGAATGTTGTGCGCGCGGTTTTGATTGTCCTCGCTGTAATATGTGGTAAACGAGGAAAGCAAAACGGCGGATTCCTTTGCCTGTTTTAACGTGAAGCCGGGCACGTGCCGTTCCGGCTTTGCCCGCACTTCTCTTGCCCCGCAGGCCAGCGCTTCGTCAACCTGCGCCTTGAGCGCCGCCCCGTCGAGCAGCATGCCCACGCGCTCCGCCTCGAACGAAAAGGGAGGATCCGAAGACGGATCGAACCGCCGCCGCGCCGGCGCGCTTCGCACATAAAAATCATCGCAGATGCCGCGAAGCACCGCCTCTTCCTCGGCCAGGCACAACTGTTTTTCCAGCCAATACACGCCGCGGTGCGCGTGCGCGAGCACACTTTCAAGGTCTGTCCGATAGAACAGCTCCGGCGGGCGGAACACATACGCGCGCGCCTCCACCACGATGGTAAACGTGCGGCCTTCCAGTTCTGCGCGCAATTTTTCCCTTAGGCATGCCGCCGCCTCCTCGCGCCGCATCCCCGAAACATCGATCCCCTCGATCTGACAGCCGCGCGGCAGCCGCGCGGGCAGAAAACCGCAGGCGACGCCAAAAAAGCCCGCGACAAGCGCCGCGAGCATAAGTATTTTTGCAAATCTTTTATACGTCTTGCCCATACCCCGCCTCTCGCCGATAGTATGTGCCGAACGAAGCCGATCATGATTGACAAAATTTGTGACCCGCCGCACGGCCCGGCCGGGCGCGGTTAAACGGCGGGCGCGGGCCGGTTCTTGATCTTTCCATCGACGATGCGGATCTTTCGGACCGTTTTGCCGAACAGCACTTTTTCGGTATGCGTACAGGTCAAGATCGCCTGGATGCCGTCGATCTCGGCGAGCAGCTTGCGGCGGCGGGCCAGGTCCAGTTCGCTCATCACATCGTCCAAGATCAGCACCGGATCTTCGCCGGTCAGCTTGCGAAAGATGTCCACTTCGGCAAGTTTGAGAGAAAGCGCGGCCGTGCGCGTCTGTCCTTGCGAACCATAAACGCGCGCCTCCTTGCCGCCGATCAAAATTTTCAAATCGTCGCGGTGCGGACCGGACGCGGTAAAGCCGAGGCGTACGTCTCGCTCGTAATTTACCGAAAGTTCGCGCAGCAACGCCGCGGCGACTTCCTCTTTGTCGGACCCGTAGCGCCGGTCTGCCTCGATCTCTAACCGCTCCGCCCCGTCCGTCAGCCGCGCATGTTTTTCCGCCGCCAACGGCGCGAGCATGTTCACGTATTCCTTGCGCCAGCAAATGAGTTCGGCGGCATAGCGGCAAAACTGCACGTCCCACACGGGCAGCGTTTCGAGAACAAGGGAAAGGTCTCGGTTTTTCAACAAAGCGTTGCGCTGTTCGAGGATTTTATTGTAGCGCACGAGCGCTGTATAGTAACTTTTGGAAATCTGCGAAATGGAAACGTTTAAAAACCGCCGCCGTTCCTCCGGCCCGTCTTGGATCATGCGCAATTCGCTCGGGCTGAAAAACACGCCGTCGATGTTTCCCAAAAGATCGGCGTTGCGGCTGATCTTTCCGCCGTTCACGCGCACCTCGCGCTTGGTCTCATAGATGTCCGCTTCGATGCGCACCGAGCCGAACCGCGTCTGCGCGACGGCCGCGATGCGCGCGCATTCCTGCCCCGACCGGATCATCTGCCGATCCTTGTGCGCGCGCGGAGAAGTGCCCGTGCAAAGATAAAACACCGCCTCGGCGCAGTTGGTCTTCCCCTGCGCATTTTTTCCGTACAGCACGTTGATCCCGTCCGAAAAAGCAAAGGTCTCGTTCTCGTAATTTCTAAAATTTTGAAGAGTCAGTGTCTGAATATGCATCTTCTCTGCCGCCCGTTTCCTTTTTTTTCGCGCGAATTGCCGTCGTTTTAGCTTGTTTTTCTTGCCGATTTATATTATAATAGGGAAGCTGGATCTTGTTTCCCTTTCGAATTTCGGTCCCGCGCGCGGCGTACCCCTGTACAGGCGCTCGACCGACGAGGCTCTTATCTACAGTATAGCACATTTTCCACAAAAAGACAAAGTGTTGCGAGGTTTTTTATGTCCGAAAACAATCAGTATGAATTTTTATGGAAACGTATCCGCGAGGTCCTCAGCGATACGCTTTCCCCCATCACCTACAACACCTATATTTCCAAACTCGAGGCCGTCGATATCCAGGATACCAAGATCGTCCTGCGCACCGATACCGAATTTTTTGCGAACTTCATCGGCAAAAACCTGACGGAAAAGATGAAGGAGGCCTTCAAAAAGGCAGATACGGGCATTACCGACTTTGAGCTGGTCGTCGAGGGAAGCGACGATGTGTTCTTTTCCAGCATCGAAGAGGAAGCGGAAGAGGACTATGCCGCCGCGTCCGTTGACCCGCGCTTTACCTTCGAATCGTTCGTGGCGGGCAAAAGCAACGAGTTTGTTTTTGCCGCGGCTAAAGCGGTCGCAAAAAATCCCGGCGCCAACTTCAACCCGCTCTATATTTACGGCGCATCCGGACTGGGCAAAACGCACCTGCTGCAATCCATCGCGAATTTTATCGCCATACATAAGCCCTCGCTGCGCGTCCTCTATACGACCTGCGAAAAATTCATCAACGAATTGATCGACTCGATCTATCTCAATAAGGGCAACAACCGCGACCGCCAGGCAAAATTCCGCAACCGTTACCGCGGCGTGGACGTTTTGCTCATCGACGACGTGCAGTTCTTGGCAAAAAAACAGGCGGTCCAGGAAGAATTGTTCCATACCTTCAACGCGTTGCAGGCGGACAATAAACAGATCGTACTTACATCCGACGTTCCGCCCAAAGAAATCGCCACGCTCGAAGAACGACTGCGGACCCGCTTCGAAGGCGGGCTGATCGCAGACATTCAGCCGCCCGACGCCGAAACAAAGATCGCCATTCTCAAACAGAAAGCCTTCGAACGCAAGGCGGTCATCCCTCCGGACGTGCTGGAATTTTTGGCTCGCGATTCGGGAACGGACGTGCGAACGCTGGAAGGCCGGCTGACCAAAGTCGTTTTCGCCAGCAAATTGCATGAAAAGCCGATCACGCTGGAACTGGCGGCGACGGCGCTCAACGAGGCGGTCAGCGAAGAACATGAGACGGTCACTTCCGACAAAATCATCGGCAGCGTGTGCGCCTTCTACAAGATCACCAAAGACAAACTGCTGGGCAAAAGCAAAAAAAAGGAACTGGTCCAGCCGCGGCAGATCTGTGCTTATTTAATGTGCGAGATCATGAATATCCCGCTCGTCTCCATCGGCGAAGCGTTGGGCGGCCGCGACCATACCACCGTCATTCACTCGCGCGAAAAGATCTCCAATCTGGTCAAAGTCAACGACCGCATCGCCAAGGAGGTCGAGGACATCCGCAACATGATCCTGAAACAGTGACGCAGAGCTTGCAAAACGCATTGTCCGCCAAACGCGCGGCTTTGCCAAAGCCGCGCCGGCCGGGCAGATCCCGAATGCACGGGCGATTCGCCAGCATACTCCGCATTCCGGCTCTGCCTTTTTTTGAGGAATTTTTATGAATGTGACCAACGAATTTCACACCGAAGGCTACGACGCCGTGGTCGTGGGCGCGGGACACGCCGGCTGCGAAGCCGCGCTCGCACTCGCCCGCACGGGGATTTCGACCCTGTTGCTCTCGCTCAATCTCGACAGCATCGCGTTCATGGCCTGCAATCCGTCCATCGGCGGCACGGCCAAGGGCCATCTTGTGCGCGAGATCGACGCGCTCGGCGGCGAGATGGGCGTCAATGCCGACAAGACCGCGCTCCAGATCCGCATGCTGAATGTCGGCAAGGGCGCCGCCGTACAGAGCCTGCGCTCGCAGGCAGACAAACACGCCTACCACGCCCAAATGAAACAGACGCTCGAACGCACCGAAAATTTGACGGTGATGCAGGGGGAAGTTTGTCAGGTTTTGGTTCGGGAGGGAAAAGTTTGCGGCGTTAAGACGACGTTCGGCGAAGTTATCGACGCCAAGGCCGTCATTTTAGCCACGGGCGTATACCTCAACGGCGCTGTCATCGCGGGCGAATTTTGGCAAAAGTCCGGGCCGAACGGATTTGCGCCCGCCAACGAGCTGACCGCCAATCTGATCGAGCTGGGATTTCAGGTACGCCGTTTCAAGACGGGCACTCCCGCGCGCGTGGACGGACGGACCATCGACTATTCGCGCTGCGAAAAACAAGAGGGCGATCGCGACATCTATCCCTTTTCTTACCTGTCGGACGGGGTGCCGCAGGAACAGACGCCCTGTTACCTCACGTATACCAACGAACAAACGCACGCGATCATTCGCGCCAATCTGCACCGCTCTCCGCTGTACGCGGGCGTGATCAAGGGCACCGGGCCTCGTTATTGTCCCTCCATCGAAGAGAAGGTCGTTCGGTTTGCCGACAAGGAGCGCCACCAGATCTTTTTGGAACCGGAGTGCGCCGGCTCGCATGAGGTGTATGTACAGGGCATGTCTTCCTCCTTGCCGCACGACGTACAGCGGGCCATGTACCGCACGGTCGCGGGATTGGAGCACGTCAAAATCATGCGCTACGCCTACGCCATCGAATACGACTGCATCGATACCTTAGACATCCTCCCGACTTTAGAGTTTAAAAAAGTGGAGGGACTGTATACGGCCGGCCAAATCAACGGCACCAGCGGCTACGAAGAAGCGGCTGCCCAAGGATTGATCGCGGGCCTGAACGCCTCTTTGCGCCTGCGCGGCAAGCCGCCGCTCATCCTGCGGCGAGACGAGGCGTATATCGGCGTTCTGATCGACGATTTGGTGACCAAGGGGACCAACGAACCCTACCGCATGATGACTTCGCGCGCGGAACACCGCATTCATCTGCGGCAGGACAACGCCGATCTGCGCCTGACCCAACGAGGGTATGAAGCCGGGTTGGTCACGCCCGCCCGCTACGAGCGCTTTTTGCGGCGACAGGAAGCGATCGCACGCATCGGCCAAGCGCTGAACGAACGCGTTTCGCCCAAACTCTGCGCCGCCTTTTTGCAAACACACGGATTCCCCGCCCCCGGCGGCGGCGTAACCTTTGCCGACATGCTGCGCCGAGGCATTCCGCTGCCCGAAATCGCCGAAACGTTCGGGATCTTACGAGACGAACGGCGAGAGGACGTGGAGACGGCGGTCATCGACATCAAGTACGAAGGGTACCTCAAACGCGGGCTGGAACAGATCGAAAAAGCCAAAAAACTGGAGGATAAAAAACTTCCGCCAGATCTGGATTATTCGAACATCGACGGCCTGCGCCTGGAAGCGCGGCAAAAGCTGAATAAGATCCGCCCCGAAAATCTCGGACAGGCGGGGCGCATTTCCGGCGTTAACCCCGCCGACATCGCGGTGCTCATGGTCTATTTGAGCCTGCAAAAATAATCGCGCACAATCAAAAATCGAACGAAAAACCGCCCGCCGAACATGTTCGGCGGGCGGTTTTTGACAGCCGCATCCCTTTGCGCCCGTCAGCTTTGCCCGGCCTCACGGCCCGAGCGGCTCATAGGGCCGCCGCGTACGCCGCGCACATCGCGGCGAAAACTTTGCCCCAAAAAAACTGCGGACACGCACAGCACCGCCCCTTCCGTGACCGGAAAAGAGAGCCACACTCCCGGCAATCCCCCCGCGCTGCTCAACAAAAAGACGAGGGGCACCGACAAAACGCAGCTGCGCAGCAGCGCCACAATCATGGCCCGGCCCGGCCGCGAAACCGCGCTCAGCAGCGCCGCCGCCACCAGGTTGAACCCCGCAAAAAAATACCCGACGAAATAAATCCGCACGGCGGGTTCGGCGATCTGTCGAAGATACTCGCTCTGCTCGGCGTTGAACGCCGCCACGATCGGCCCGGTCAGCAAAAAAACGGCCGCATACAAGATCGCAGCCGCCAATCCCGTACAGACGCAGGCGTAGCGACAGATCTGCCGCAGCGGAGCGCGTGCGCCCGCCCCGTAAAGACGGCTCGCGAGCGGCTGTACGCCCTGCCCCACGCCCGTGAATACGGACGCAACGACGATGGATACGTTCGCGACGATCCCATAGGCCGCAACGCCGGTGTTTCCCGCCAGCCCGCCGACGATTCCGTTGAACACGGCCAATGAGATCGCCGCCGCCGCCTCGCCCACAAAAGCCGAAAAACCGAGCGAAAAAATATTACCGATCACGCGCACATGCAGGCGGCACTTTCCCGCTGCAAAGCCGTTTTTGCGGCGCAAAAAATGCGTCGCCAGCACCGCCATGCTCAACAGCGGAGACAGGCCCGTGGCAAACGCTGCCCCGAACATCCCCATGCCGCCCGGAAACAAAAACAAATAATCGAGCAAAACGTTTGACAAACTGCTCGTCAAAAGCGCAAACATAGACAGCCGCGGATCCCCGTCGTTGCGCACGAATGCGAGCAAAATGTTGTTCGCCAAAAAGACGGGCGCAAAGCACAGGACGGTCGTCAGATACACTTTTGCCAGCGGCAAAGTTTGCGCATCTGCACCCAGCGCCGCGGCGATCGGTGCGGAGAAAAACACGCCGACGATTCCGAAAAGCGCGCCGCACACAGCCCCGGCAAAGAGCGTGTGCATAAACGCCGCACAGCGCTCGTGCGGCTCCTGTTCCCGCCGCACCGCATAGCGGGTAGCGCCGCCAATGCCCAACATCAGCCCCGTGCCCTGCATGAGACTGAATACTACGATGCAGTAATTCAGGGCGGCCAACCCGGCCTCCCCTTCTGCCTGCGCAATAAAAAAAGTATCCGCCAGGATATAACAGGACAGCCCGATCATGCCCAAAACGTTCAGACTGACATATTTTAAAAAGGTTTTTCCCTGTGCGCGCATGAATCCTTTGCTCCGATGCCTAAAAATGCCGACCTTGCCGCTGCGAGCGGAGGACCGGCCGGCGCCTTGTTTTTTTATGGTAACACATTCCCTTCCAAAAGTAAAGAATTTTACGCCGCGGCTTCGGCCGCCGCTCAGCCTGGCAGACGGATATATTTTTTCATTCCCGCGCGAAAAGGTGATTTTTCGGCAAGAAATACCAAATTGTTCGTATGCACGCGTGTTATGATGAACAAAAACCATGACGCGCGGATTTTCCGCACACGGAGTTTGTATGACGCAGAAATTCAGGCTGAAATACGGGTACGAGACGGTGCTGTTTTATTTAGCTTTCTTTCTCGGGATGCTGTTTTTAAATTTTACGATGGATCGGTTCGAACCCTTTTCGCTGGCGCTGTTTGTGGCGGCTTTGGTCTGCGGCCTGCCGCCGCTGGCAATGACCGGCCTGTTCCTATTGGCGGGCGGAGCGGCCTTTTTGGGGGGAGGCGTCCCCTTTTTGGTGATCGCCCTGCAAGGCGTCTTGCTCGGCGGCGCTTTTTTCGTGTTTGAACGACGAGGACGCACGGTTAAATTCGAACTTGCCCTGCTGCTGGTCGCGGCACTGATCCCCTATCTGTTCCTGTTCGGACGCTTCGTCTATAGCGATTACATACGTTCCGCCCTCGTTTCAGCGGTCTTGTTCTGCCTGTGCTTTGTTCTCATCGTCGCCCTGCGCTGCGCGATGTTCCGCGCAGGAAAATGCCGGCTCTCCCCCGAAGAAATCGTATTCTGCGGCGCCGCCGTCGCCGCCATCGGGATCGGTATGTACCACTGCCTGGGCGGGTACGTGTACGAGGCCGTCGCCCTGCTGGCACTGCTGCTCTGCTGCGCGCTCCTGCGCAGCAGCGATGCCGTGCTGTGCTCTTTGGTCTTTTCTTTGCCCATCTCCGTATGCGAAAGCGCAAGCGCCGCGGCGCCCGTCTTGACCCAAACAGCCGCGTTCGTCCTCTATGCCGCGCTCGTGCTGGCGGCTCTGCGCGCGGGAAAGATCCCCGCCGCCGTCATTTTGTTTTTGGCCAATACCTTCATGCGTTATTTTACCGATTACTTTGTGACCGGCGCAGCGATTTCTGCTTTTACCGACGCGGCTTTTTACCTGCGCATGCTGGTGCCCTTCCTGCCCTGCCTGCTCTTTTCGCTTCTGCCCGAAAAATGGTTGCAACACCTGTATACCAACTTTCAAAAAGCGGGCGAACCGCAGCTCACGCGCGCCAGCATCAACCGAAACCGTGCGCGCGTCGGCGAACGGCTGTTTGAAATCTCCGCCGCTTTCAAGGAGATCGAGACCGTTTTTCTCAGCTTGGACAGCGATGCCCAACAGACGGAGGATGCGCAGTCGTTCATGCTCCGTACCCTGCGCGAAGAAGTGTGCGCAGACTGCGAAAAACGCAGCGTCTGCGGAAATGCCGTTGACGAGAGCCTCTATAAACTCATTCTGGTCGGCTGCGCACGCGGCAAGGTCAATCTCATCGACCTCCCCTCCGCCCTGACCGCGCAGTGCCGCAACCCTTCGGCGCTGCTCTTCTCGCTCAACAAGATGCTGGCCGATTACCGCCGCCGCTCGGTGGAGGACGAAAACGTCGTGCAGGGGCGAAGGCTGTTCGCGGATCAAGCGCGCGGGCTCTCCGAGATGTTGAAAAACTTGGCGCTGCAACAGAGCGCGCCCGTCGGCATCCAAGCGGACGCCGAACGCAAACTCAAACTCGCCCTTTCGCGTGCGGGGATCCTGTGCGAGGAAGCGCTCGTGTGCGGGGCCGAACCGGAGATCTATCTGACCACCGCCACCAATGCAACGGGAGAAAAAATCCGCGCGGTGGCGGAAGGCGCGCTCGGTTTTCGCACGACCGTCGCCGCCAAGCGAAGTCTGACGGCGAGCAAAAACTGCTGGCTGCTCAAACGCACTCCTCACTTTGACGCCGCGTTCGGCGTGGCCAGCATGACCAAGGCCGGCGAAAACGCCTGCGGCGACACCTATTCGATCATCCGCATCGACGAACGCACCTTCTTGTGCGCGCTCTCCGACGGAATGGGCAGCGGCGAATACGCGCGGCGCATCTCGGACAGCGCCGTCTCTTTGCTGGAAAGTTTTTATCGCGCCGGCATGTCCGGCGAAACGGTCCTTTCGACCGTCAATCGCCTGCTTTCATTCAATCGCGAGGAAAGTTTCGCCTGCATCGACATGGCGACGGTCAACTTAGACACCGGTCGCGCCGATATTGTGAAGATCGGCTCGCCCCTCGGCTTTTTGCTCGCCGAACAGAGCATCGAGATCTTGGAGAGCGACTCGCTCCCGCTCGGACTGCTGGACGGCGTTCGCCCGACCGCGCTGACGCGTACCCTCTCGGACGGAAACGTGCTGCTGTTCCTCAGCGACGGCATCACGGCGGCATTCGGTTCCAGCGCCGACATTGCCGATCATCTGGCGGTTCAGCCGCTTTCCAACCCGCAAACGCTCGTCGACGATCTGCTGGCGGAAGCGCTGCGGCGCACGGGCGGAATCGCCGCCGACGACATGACGGCCGTCGCGGTACGGCTGTTCGCACAATGACGCTTTCTTCCTGTTCTTTTCCTTCTTTTGCAGACAGCCGCACCCGCTCGGTGCGGCTGTCTTTCTTTGCCCGGTTTCCCTTCGGCGGCATTGCATACTTTTTCCGCTTTTCGTACAAACTGCCATCGTGGATAAGAACCGTAAAGCGCCGCCTTTGTCTGCGGCGGTCCGAGATAACGTATGCGCCGTCAAAAAAGTTTTGGCCGCGTCGGACATTCTCGTGCATGAATTTTCAACGAAAGACGGAACGCCCTGTGCGATCATCTACGCGGACGGGATCACCGACAAAGAATCGCTGGGCGACTTGGTTGTCCGGCCTCTCGCGCAGACGAATGCGCCGCATGCGCGCGCGGAAGTCAAACGCACCCTGCTCTTTCCCGAAACACGCGACGCGGACGATTTGCCCGCCGCTTGCGAGGAGATCTTGGCGGGAAATCCTGCCCTGTTCATCGATGCCGTCCCGGGAGCCGTCATCCTCGGAACAAAAAAAATCTCCGTGCGCGCCATCATGGAGCCGCAGACGGCCGTCACCGTCAAAGGTCCGCGGGAAGGGTTGATCGAAGACATCAAGACGAATATGAGCCTGATCCGACGTCGCTTGCAGACGCCCGATTTGCGATTTGACCTCTTGACGGTCGGCCGGCGCAGCCGTACCGCCGTCGCGATCGTCTACCTACAGGGCATTGCCGACCCGAAAATCGTAGAGGCCGTGCGCCAACGCATCCGCGCGGCAGACATCGACGGGGTTCCCGATTCCTCCTACATCGGAAAATTCCTCGCCAAAAAACCCTATTCTCTTTTTAAGCAGGTCGGAACCACCGAAAAACCAGACATCCTGTGCGCGAAGATGCTGGAAGGCCGCATCGCCATACTCTCCGACGGCTCTCCCATCGCGCTGACCCTGCCGTATATGCTCAGCGAGGACTTTCAAAGCTCGCAGGACTATTTTGTGTCCCCGTACCGCGCCACGATCAGCCGCTTGTTGCGCATGCTCGCCATCTGCATCTCGCTGTTTGTTCCCGCCTTCTATGTGGCAGCGCAGCTTTTTCGGCTGCGACTGCTCCCCTTTGGCTTGCTGATGACCATTTCCGGCGGGATCCGCAGCATCCCCCTTTCGCCCAGTCTGGAACTGTTTTTTTTGCTGATCGTATTGGAAATCCTCATCGAGGCGAGCGTCCGTATGCCCAAATATGTCGCGCTCGCTCTTTCCGTCATCGGCGCGCTGGTCCTGGGAGACACCGCCGTCAAAGCGGGGCTGGTCTCCTCCCCCGCCATCATCATCGTCGCGCTTTCGGGCATTTCTGCCTATACCGTGCCGGATTTGACGGGCACCTTGTCGATCATACGCATCGCCTTTGTGGTCGTCGCGGGCAGCATCGGACCGTTCGGGATCTTGCTCTTGACGGCACTGTTGGTATACTATTTGGTCACAGCCGACAGCTACGGAACGCCGCTGCTCGCGCCTTTTTCGCCGCTCATCCGCAAGGATCTGCGTGACGCACTTTATAAGACGGACATCTATTCCCTTGACACGCGCCCGGCCGTATTTCAAGGAAAAAATCAAACGCGGCTGCGCGTGCGCAATCGCAAGGAGGCGGACAATGGATAAAATCAAACTGCGACAAATTTGCTTTATACTCGCGGCTGTGCTCCCCGTCGGCAAAATGATCGTTTATCCGGCAACCATCGCCTACCATGCGCACAACGACCTGCTCTTTTCCGCCCTCGCTAATTTTTTTGCGGAAGGCCTGGTCATCGCATTGATCTTGCTTTTTGCCAAAAACTCTGACAAAACTTTGTTCGAACGGCTGCAAAATGCCGTCGGTCCGACGCTCACCAAAGGGATCTACTTGTTGTTCGCCCTCTTTTTTGCAGGGGCAACACTCTTGCCGCTGCTCGAATTGAAGGGCTTCGTGAGCCAAATCCTGTACGAAAACACCCCTTCCGTCCTTTCCTTCGCCCCCTTCTTCGCCGTGTGTCTGTTTGCATGCGTCAAAGGATTCAAAAGTATCGGCAGGGTCGCGGATATCGCCATGCCCGTCTTTGCCGTCTGCCTGACGGCGATCTTACTCCTCGCCCTGCCGGATGCGGATTTTTCTGCCCTGCTGCCCATCGGCGGCACGGGCGGCCGAGCCGTCTTGCGCGGCTCGCTTTGCAGCATTCCTTGGTTCACGGACAGCCTGTTTCTTCTGTTCTTTTTAGGACATTTCCGCTACGAACGGCATGCGACGGGCAAAGTTATACTCGCTTATGCGATCGGCGCGGCTGCCACTCTGCTGTTTTTGGCTTTGTTTTATGCGATCTTTGCCGACATCGCCATTTTACAACAAAATTCGCTCGCGCAAATCTCCAAGTATACGACGGCCTTCACCTCGTTGGGCCGCATCGATCTCCTGTTCGTCTTTGCCCTGACGCTGGTATCCGTCTTTTACCTTTGCATCCCCGTCCAAATGTGCGTCCACTGCCTGCACAGCGTTTTCGGCAAGAATCCCTTGCTTCCTGCCGTGATCGTAAACGCATTCCTTTTGACGCTGACTGTCCTGCTGAACAATTCCTTTCGCGAATTACAAACCCTGTTTACCGAGCGCCTTTGGTTTTTGTTCGGCCTGTTCGCTTACCTGCTTCCCTTTTTGTGCCTGTTTTTGTCTCAAATCGGACCGCGCGGCGAATCGGGCGGATCCCCCGGGCGCAGCCGAGCAAAAACCGTCGATTCGCCCGCTTCCGCCAGGGGACCTTCGGCCGATTCTTCTGAAAATACACGTCGCCGGCAAAAATCGAACGCGGCGCGCACACCGCAGCCACGGAAGCACGCACCCGCAAAGAGCGGCGCGCAACTCGCCTCGCGGGAGGAAAATGCATGAATAAGTTTTGGACAAGGATCTTTATTATTTCTTCTGCCCTGCTGTTGATCCTGTTTTTTACCAACGATTTCGGGTTGATCGACATTCAAAAGACCGCCATCGTTACGGCCATCGGCATCGACCGCTCCTCCGAAGGTGCGTTTGACGTCACGGCCCAGATCGCTTTGCCCAACGCCAGCGGTTCCGACATGGCAAGCAATGTCACCGTACAGGGAGCTCAAACGGTCGGAGACGCGATCGCCGAACTGAACCAAAAGACGGGCTGGTATCCTACCCTCGTGCATTGCCGGCTTATTTTGTTGGGCAACGCGGTCGCTGAAACGGATGTGTTTTGCGCCCTCGACTACTTTTTGCGCAGTGAGTCGGTCGAGGATTCCTGCTTGGTGGCTGTTTGCAACTCTACCGCGGCCCAAACACTTCAGGCGAAATCCCCCGTCGAGGATTTGACCGCCAACGCGATCAGCAAAGTTCTCTCTTCCGAGGCGCAAAAAACAGGACAGGTCTGCGTGACGAATCTCCGTGACTTCGCCAAAGGCTATTTTTCGGAAGGAAAGAGCGGAATCTTACCCAACAT
>CALVHT010000017.1 GCA_944328645.1 uncultured Clostridia bacterium | reverse complement strand
GCAAACGCCGCGTGCCGGCAGTTTGGGCAAGGTGCATATGCATTTCTCCGAAAAATGGATTGGATTTTTGCACCCGTTCGGGTGCGCCGGAGAGACCGCCGCGGCGGTTTCTTCGCTCATCAGTATAACAGATTTCAAAAAAAACTGCAAGCAGATGCGCTTCATAAAAAAAGCCCGTGCGGCATACACTAAAAAGAGGGAGACCGCTCCCGAACCAAACGCGCGGAGGTAAGTATGCGGCTGACCGACGAGATCCTGTCACGGCTCGGGATCGAAGAGGAGATCTTGTTTTCGGGTGCGAAGGTGGTATTGTATGCGGGAACGTGCGCATATTTTGAAAACGTGCTGAGCATCGCCGCTTTTTCTCCGGAAGCGCTGGTCTTGCGGGTGCGCACGGGAGAGGTGCGCGTGGAAGGAAAACAGTTTGTCGTGGCGCATTACGGGGCGGGCGACCTGTTGTTGCGCGGCGATATACAAAAAATCGAATTTGTCGGAGGGGAGGGGTGAGACCGCTTTTTTGTGACCGGCTGGAACTATGCGGGATTGCGCCGATGCGCGCATTGGACAAAATGGCAAAACAGGGGATCCGCGCATACGACGTGCATAAATGCGGGATCACGCGGCTGAATTTCTGCGTAAAATCGAAAGAAACCAAAAAAATTTTTGCAATTTTCGACGGTTCGTGTTATACTGTAACCAAGATAGGCGCCGTCGGGGCCAAACGATGGGTCGAAACCGCGCTCCGTCGGCCGGGCATACTCATCGGCGCGGCCCTGTTTTTGTTGGTTGCTTGCGTCGGAAACCAGCGCATCTTGCGCATCGAGGTGACGGGCAGTGCTGCCCGGTATCGCGAACAGGCGCTTGTGATTTTGGAAGAAACGGGGTTGGAGATCGGAGCGACGTTTGACGCGGAGGCTGCCGATGCCGCGCGCGCCGCGTTGCTGAATCTCCCCTGCGTGGTATTTGCCTCCGTTGACAAGAGCGGCTGCGTGCTGACTGTCGCGCTGGAGGAGAGCGCGCAGGCGCCCGCGCCCGCGCGGGCGGATTCGCTGATCGCGCCGCGGGGGGGAAGCATCGAGGAGCTGACCGTGTTGCGCGGTACGGCGCAGGTGCGCGAAGGCGAGCGCGTCGAGGGCGGCCAAACCATCGTCGGCGGATATTTTTTGACGGAAAGCGGGGAACGGCGCGAGACGCCGGCCATCGCCCGGTGCAGCCTGCTGTGCGAGTTTACGGCCGAATATGCGAGCGAAACGGAGGACGAGACTGCGTACCGCCGGGCAGTTGCCGCGGCATACTTGCGCGCGGGGGGCGAACCGGTCTCGGCCGCGGTGCAGACCCGGCCGGAGCAAACGGGCGTGGTGTACGTGGTCACCGTGTGCGTCCGCGTGCGCATCTCTGTCAACATGGCGTGAGCGTTTTGCTGTACGCGAGAGGAGAAAAGTAAATGCAAACGAAAACTGTGATCGATGCGGGCAGCCTCGACGATATGCAAAAGCTGCTCGGTACGTTTGACGAGAATTTGAATATTATTGCCCGCGAACTGGATATCTCCGCGGCCGTGGAGGGAGTTCGTCTCAAGATCACGGGCGAGGAAGAAAACGTCGCCTTGGCGGCACGCGTTTTGGAGGGGATTTTAAAGCTGATCCGCGGGGGAGAGGGCGTGGACAAGTCTCGCATCGCCTATTGCATCGAGCTGGCACGGGAAGGGAATTTGGACGGCATCGAGCAAGTGATGAGCAACGTGGTCGCCATTTCTTCGCGCGGCAAACAAATCAAGTGCAAGACGGTCGGACAAAAGAAGTATGTGGACGCGATCAAGAACAACACCGTCGTGTTCGGCATCGGGCCGGCGGGTACGGGCAAAACGTATTTGGCGGTGTGCCTGGCAGTGAGTGCCTTTAAGGGAAAGCAGGTGGAAAAGATCATCCTGACCCGTCCGGCTGTGGAAGCGGGCGAAAAACTGGGGTTTTTGCCCGGGGATCTGCAAACCAAGGTCGATCCCTATCTGCGCCCGCTGTACGACGCTTTGCAGGAAATGTTCGGTCTGGAAGCCTACGCGAAGCTCATGGAAAAAGGGCTCATCGAAGTGGCGCCGCTCGCCTACATGCGCGGAAGGACGCTTTCCAACGCTTTCATCATTCTCGACGAGGCGCAGAACACGACCTGCGAGCAGATGAAGATGTTTCTGACGCGGATGGGCGAGGGAAGCAAGGTGGTCGTTACCGGAGACGTGACCCAGATCGACCTGCCCGACGGGAAGCGGAGCGGGCTCAAACACGCGGTGTCTGTATTAAAAAACATTGAAGGGATCGAAACGGTCACCCTGACGGCCAAAGACGTCGTGCGGCATCCCCTCGTGACGGAGATCGTACGCGCATACGAGCGCGACGGAAGCCGCCGCGAAAATTCGAGAGAGGAAAGGAAAAAACGATGAGATACGCAGACCCTGCCGATATCAAGGATACGTTCGGCAAAAATGAATGCATCAAAAGCGTGTTTATCTTTTTGGGAAACTATATCATCGCATTGTTGATGATCGGACTGTTTATCTGGATGAACACGACGCGCGCCGAGAGCGGCGATTTTCTCGGCTACATCCGCAGTAACTCCAGCACGCTCATTTATCTGTCGGCGAGCATCTTTATGTTGTTTGTCGCCGTCTATTTCTATTATATTTTTGAAGACAAAAGCATGCTGGCGACCCCCAAGAGCATTTGGCTGATTTTTATTATGCTGGATGCGTGCATACTTATTTGCTACTTTTTCGGCTTATTTTTCAATATTTATGCCCGTCCGATCGCGTTGTTGGCGCTCTTGTCTTTATTGCTCATCGGTCGGCGGGATGCGATCTTTTTGAACGTCATCTTTGCGCTGACCATGTTTTCCATCGACAATTTCACAAACTTCGGGAGCATGATCGAATACGAGAACGCGTTGGTCAGCACCCCCTTGATGACGTTTGCCGCGGGGCTGGTCGCGATCTTTGTGGGCAGCCGCGTCAAAACGCGTATCCGCTCGTTTTTGACGGGGTTTGCGATCTGCATCCCCATCCTGGTCATGATCGCCTGCTTGGAATACAACCAGGGGATGGAACTGCTTTATCTGATGCTGTACGGGTTGGAGGCGGGCGTCTTGTCGGCGGCGCTGTTCATGGCGTTGCTGCCCGTGTTCGAGGTGCTGTTTAACTGCATCACCGACTATCGCCTGCGCGAATTGACCGATCACGACGCGCCGCTCATGCGCGAGCTGAAGGAGCGCGCGTTCGGAACGTTCAACCATTCGATCGTGGTCGCGCACCTGGCCGAAGCCTGTGCCATTGCGTTGAACGAGGATACGGCGCTCGCTCGGGCCGCCGCGTACTACCATGATGTGGGAAAATTGCGCCAGCCCGAATATTTTACCGAAAATCAAACGGGGTTTAATCCGCACAGCGAGCTGACGCCCGAACTTTCCGTAGATATTATCCGTTCTCACGCCAAAGACGGGTACGATCTGATTCGCTCCAAACACCTGCCGAAAATTTTGGCGGATATTGCGGTGCAGCATCACGGTACGCTGCCCGTCAAATATTTTTATGCCAAGGCATTGAAAATGTCGGACGGGGGCGTGAATATCGAGGAATTTTCGTACGGGGGGCCGAAGCCGCAAACGAAGATCGCGGCGATCATCATGATCGCGGACGCGAGCGAGGCGATTTCGCGCACTCTGCCCGCCCGTTCGCCGGAAAAGGTGGAGAGTGCCGTGCGCGAGATCATCGAAGAACGCATGGATTTGGGACAATTCGACGAATGCAACATCACGATGCGGGATCTGACGACCATTAAAGGGGCGATCGTAAGCTGTCTCTCGGGCGTTTATCACAACCGCGTGAAATATCCCAAACTCAAATTAAAACGGCAGGAAGAGGACTCCAAAGACGGGAAGGAGACGAAATAACGATGGCAAAGTTGATCATCGAGTGCGAGGAAACAAATTTCGAGGGAGAACTGCTCGAACGTTGCGCCGCGGCGGACGTGGAAAGCGATGTTCCGCTCGCGGCAGAGCTGCTCTTCACCGATGAAGAGGGGATCCGCAAACTCAACGCGCAGATGCGCGGAAAGGACGCCGTGACCGACGTTTTGAGCTTTCCGAATTTGGAAAATATCCGCGGAAAAGCGCTCCGCCGAGCCGCATTTCCGTTCGATACGGACGAGGACGGGAATTTGTTTTTGGGCAGCGTCGTGATCTGCCGCGAACGCGCGGCGCAGCAGGCGGCGGAATACGGGCATTCGTTGCGGCGGGAGATTTACTATTTGGCGGTACACGGGCTGTGCCATTTGCTCGGGTATGACCACGAAACGGAAGCGGATAAGGCGGAGATGCGCGCGCGGGAGGAAGCCATTCTCACCGCGATGCAAATCCGTCGGGAGGCGGAATGAAGAGCGGGTTTGTTGCCGTGATCGGCAAGGCAAATGCCGGCAAGAGCACGCTGGTGAATGTGTTGGTAGGTGAAAAGGTCGCGATCGTCTCGCCCAAACCGCAAACCACGCGCGATCGTATTTTGGGAGTCTTGAACACCGAATCGGCGCAGATCGCCTTTGTAGATACGCCCGGCATCTACAGGTCAAAGACGGCTCTTTCCGACTGGATGCTGCGCACCGCGGAGGATTCGGCCAAAGACGTCGATCTGATCTTATATGTGCACGACGGGCATAAAGGGATCAGCGAGTCGGACACAGATCTGATGAAGCATTATCTGGGGTTCGGCATCCCGCTGATGATCGCATATACCAAGACGGATATCATGCCCGAAGCGCAGATCCCCGCCGACGCAAAAGCGCTTTATGAAGCCGGAATCGAATGCGAGGTGATCCCGGTTTCTGCCCGTCGCGGCAAGAATATAGCCAAGCTGAAAGAGGCGATCATCCAAAAATTGCCCGAAGGAGACCGGCTGTTCCCGGCGGACGTGCTTTCGGACAAGAGCGAGAAATTCATGATCGCGGAGATCATGCGCGAAAAGATCCTGCTTCGTTACGACCAAGAGATCCCGCACGGCGTGGCCGTACTGGTCAATACCTTCCGGCGGCGGCCGGACGGCGCCGTCTGCGATATCGATCTGGACATCGTGTGCGAAAAGGCCAATCACAAGGCCATTTTGATCGGCAAACAGGGAAAGGCACTGAAGGAAACGCTGTCGTTTGCACGCCAGGGCATGGAGTCCTTTTTGGGTTGCAAGGTCTTTTTGACCGCTTATGTCAAGGTCAAGGACGACTGGCGAGACAAAGCGAATTTGCTCAGGGAGTACGGATACGAAAGCGATCCGCACAAATAGAAGGCCGCGGCAGTTTTGGCCGAAAGAAAGCTCCACCCGCAGACAGCGGGTGGAGCTTTCGTAAATGCACGGCCGTGCAAAGAAGATCAGAGCGAGCGGGGTTGGACCGTGGATTGATCGTCGGCGGACTCGGCCGCGGGCTGTTTCGCGGCGGCGGGTACAGAGTAGCGTTTCAAAATCACTTGAAAAGACGCAGACGAGAACAACAACACGCCGGCGATGATGACAATGGCGATATCGACGAACACAAAGGCGTTGTAACCGAGGCTGTAGACCCAAGGATTTTGACCGCCGGCGTATTCCGAAAAGGCGAACACTCCGGAGAGGATGTGCGCGGTATAGCGGAAAATCGCCGCGATCACGGCGCCCAGCGCGAAGCGGATTTGCGGTTTGTTTTGAAAAACGCGCACAGAACGGAACATTCCGGAGAGGCCGATGGCTGCAAAGGCGATGGGGTAGTCCAACAAAAATTGTGCCGGATGAATGAGCCAAGGGTCCTGCACGGTCTGCAAAATCCCGTAGATCAGCCCCGCAAATACGCCTTTTTTCACCCCAAACAGGTGAGAAAAGATCATCAAGGGAAGCAAACTGGCAAAGGTCACCGCTCCTCCCTGCGGCATGTCCCAAAGTTTCAGGTAGGAAAGCGCGAAGCTGAGGGCAATGCAGATGGATGCGTAGGCGATGACGTGAGAGTCGAATCCCTTCTTTTCGTTGCGGCCGAGCAGGAAAGTCAGCAGCAGGATCGCCGCAACCAGACCGGCCGAGCAAAGATACAGAGCCAGTTGATTGACGGACTCGCTGGAAACGCCGTTGTTGTTTGCCGCGTCTCCCGAAGAGAAATACACGGAGAGGCAGACAAACAGGGCGATGAAGGCCGCAGCACACAGGCATCCGCACACGATCAGAGCCACGCGGAAGGCTTTGCGGGAATAGATTCCGGCAACGTAGCAGACCGCGACGCTCAAGATGACGGCCGCAGCCGTCGCAACGGCGGGCCAAAGCACAAGATCGAACACATAGCCGTTTTCATACATGTCATAGAATTCGATCGCCAACATGGACGTCAAGATCACGGCGGCGGCGCCGACGGCGAACGTAACGGCGTAGCGGATGTATGTGCGGAAAGCATCCGGGCGCTTCAGGCGGATAAATATTCCGACGACGAGCAGGATCGCCAGTGCGGCGATCGCAAAATACAAAAAGACATTCGCCAGCGCGTTTTTGGCGAAGGCCGTCCATACGTCGTCGTAGACGTACAGAGGGTCTCCCTCCGACGTCTCGGCAGTGTTGACATACGCACTCAGCAGATTGGGAAACATAAAAACCTCCTTTGTTTTCCGCCGACGACGGTCAAAAAAACACGCCCCCGAAAGGGCGTGCCGATACAGCGTCTTTGCAACTTCCGTTCAAGGATTATCTTGTCCGGTTCAAAGGGTATGATCTCAGCTTTTTACGGCACCCCCGGCGGATATAAAATTGTTGTGTGTTCTTGCGCAACAGCGGCGCAAGTTGCAAAAAACGCGGCGGGCGGGTCCGCTCGCTCTTCGTTTTTCGCCTAAAATTATAGAACAAACGGGCAGGAAAGTCAATCGGAAACATTGAAAAAATATTTTTTTTATGGTACAATATTTTTTGCTTTGCCGGGGCGGGCAAACGAGGGAGGTTTTTACGACGATGGGGTATAATTTTTTTGCTTTTTTGGATCGCATGAAATTTATTCGCCGTTGGGCATTGATGCGCTCTTCGCGGGATGAGAATATCATGGAACATTCTCAACAGGTGGCTATGTTCGCACATGCGCTCGCCGTGATCGACACGCAGATCTATGGTAACACGCCCGACGTGTCTAAGACCGTGCTCTATGCGATCTACCATGAATCCGGCGAGGTGATGACGGGCGATCTCCCCACGCCGATCAAATATTTTAACAGCGAGATTCGGGTCGCATACAAGCAGCTGGAGGATCGCGCCTGCGAAAAATTGTTGGGGATGCTCCCGCCTGCGCTGACGGAATGCTTCGCTCCGTATGTGAAAGCGGATACGGACAGTTACGAATATCGCTTGGTCAAGGCCGCGGATAAATTGTCTGCCTACGTCAAGTGCCTGGAAGAGATCAAGAGCGGAAACGATGAGTTCAATAAGGCGAAGGAGAGCATTGAAGCGGAATTGCGCGCCAAAGAACTTCCCTGTCTGCAGTATTTTCTCGAACAATTTATCCCCGCGTTTTTGCTGACGTTGGACGAGATGGATTCTCTGTAAATTTTTCTGGAAAAAGCGGTTGCGATGGTTGCGAAACTATCATAAGTATGCTATACTTGTAATATAAATTTAGTACATCAGGAATTTTTTATGACAAAAATCGACAATCGCGCAAGGCAAGCGGAATTGGAACGGGCGGGCAAGTTTGACGTGGACATGAACGAGCAGCATCGCACCTTTGACGCAATGGACATTGACGGCGAATACGAATATCTTCCGAAAAAGAGATCGGAAAAACTGCGGCGGGCGGTGGTCGTGTCTGTCGTGCGCCTGATCGGCCCCGTGGTGACGTATTTCGGGCAGGGGGCGCGCTTTTACGGACGTAAAAATTTGCGCGCCGTACAAGGCGGTGCCATTTCCGTCTGCAATCACGTGCATCCGTTGGATACCCTGTACGTAAAAAATGCGCTCGGATTTTTTCGGACTTTTCATACCGGTTCCTACTATTTGCTGAAGCGGGGCTGGGCAGGGCGCATATTCAAAGCCGGCGGCTTTTTGCCCGTCGGCGGGAACTTGCAAGACATCAAGAATTTGCAGGCGGCGGTGGGCGAGTTGATCCGGCAGGGGAAAATCGTCAATTTTTATCCCGAGCATGCGTTGTGGCCGCGGTATGAAAAGCTGCGGCCGTTCAAACCGGGAGCGTTTCGTTATGCGGTCAAGTTCAACGTGCCCATTCTTCCGCTGTTCATCGAATTCCGGCAAACGCGGCTGCGCCGCCTGTTGCACCGCAAGAAAAAGGTGATCGTGCACATTTTGCCCGCCGTGTATCCTTCGGCGGAGGGTACGGAACGGGAGCGTTCGCAGCGGCTCGCAGCGGCGGTGTTCGAGGCCATGCGGCAGGAAGGAAACCGTTTGTACGGGCGAGAAACGAGCGCCCGGGCGGCGGTGCCGGAAGAGCTTGCGCCGCAAAGCATGTCCGCCGCGCCGGCAAAAGATCCGGGCAAAGGTCCGGCGGCAGCGCTGTTTTCTTCGGCGCAAGAGTCGGAACCGCAACCCGAAAACGGATAGAATTTAAGCGAATGAAAACCGCCGGCCGCCGATTCGATCGGCGGCCGGCGGTCGTTTTCTGCCCGTGCGTATTATTTCGTCAGTTCATGGATGGCCGTGCAATAGATGTCCAACAGCCTTTGAACGTTTTCGAGGGAAATGTATTCGTCTTTTTGGTGAATGGTGGACGGCTCTCCCGGGAACTGTGGCCCGAATCCTGCCCCGTTTTGCAGGGCGCGCGCATACGTTCCGCCGCCGATGGCGACGGGGGCCCCGCACTGTCCGGTGCATTGTTCATAGACGCGGCGCAGGGTAGACAGCAAAAAGCCGTTCGGATCGTTGCAGAGGGGAGCCTGGCAATGAAGAAGGTCGTAGGGAACGCCGAACGTGTCGAAACGTGCGCAGATCTGTTCTTGCCGATAGGTGGCAGGGTAGCGGATGTCTGCCGTGATATGCAACGTTCCGTCCTGAAATGTTGCGACGTCGGGCGAGAGAGTCAGGACGCCCGTCTCGTCTGAAAGGGTTCGCAGCCCCTGCACGTCGTCAAACAGGAGGGAGACCGCGCGCGCGATGCGTGCGTCGGTTTGTGCAAAATAGCGCAGCAGCGGTTCCAGTGCGTTCGCTCCTTCTTCGGGGGTGGAGGCATGCGCGGAGCGCCCTTGCGATTCCAATGCGCCGTCTCGGTATGTCAGCCCGAATCGTGCCGCGTCTGCCGCGGCATCCGGCGCAACGCCTGTGGCGCGCGCGAACGCACAAACCATGTTGGCGCGCTCGCCGCCGTCCAACGTCGCAAACGGCGGGTTTTCGAGCGGGAAATGCATGCAAACGTGCAGGATCCCTTTTTCGGCATAGATGGCGGGAAAATCGGCGTCCGGGGAAAAACCGATCGCGGGCATGCGGGCGCAACGGTTGTAGTGCGCGATGCATTCCCAGCCGCTTTCCTCGTTGCAGCCGACGATGAGTTTGATGCGTTTGGCCGGAACAAAGCCGCTGTCGCGGAGCGCTTTGAGACAATACAGGCAGATGATTGCCGGACCTTTGTCGTCCGTCGTGCCGCGGCCGTAGAGTTTTCCGTTCGCGATCTCGCCGCCGAAGGGCGCATGCGTCCAACCGTTTCCTGCCGGCACCACGTCGAGATGGCAAAGGATAGCAAATTCTTCGCCGTCGCCGAAGCATACTTCGCCGATATAATTGTCGTAATTGTGCGTTTCAAAACCCATCGACTGTGCCAGCTCCAAAAAAAGAGCCAGTGCGTCTGCCGCGCCCTTGCCGAAGGGCATGCCGGGAAGGGGGTCGGCCTGCGAGCTGTCGATGCGGACAAGCCGGGCAATGCTCTGCACGCAGTCCTGCCAATACGGTTTTGTGTTCATGGTTCGATTCCTCCGAAAATTTGCCGCCCCTGCGGGCGGAAAAATGACGCGGCTTCGACGAAACGAAGCCGCGGACAATCATTTGATCAGCATGGTCAGCGCCGCTTTGTTGAGGTGCAGTCGGTTTTCCGCCTGATCATATACGATCGACTGTTTGCCGTCGATGACTTCTGCGGCTACTTCTTCGCCGCGGCGGGCGGGCATACAGTGCATGAATACGGCGTCTTCTTTGGCGAGCGCCAGCATCTCCGGCGTTACCCGATAGCGCGAAAGTTTGCGCTTTTTTTCCTCGTCGTCCTCATCGTTCATGGAGATGAAAACGTCCGTATACACGATATCGGCGCCCATGACCGCTTCCGCAATGTCATCGGTAATCAGTACGTCGCCGTACTGCATGCCGCGCTCGACGACCTGCTGGGCGGGGCTGTATCCGTGCGGGCTGGCGATGGCGACGTCCATATTCACTTTCGAACAGCCCATGATCAGGGAATTGGCAATGTTGTTCCCGTCCCCGATGTAGGCGAGCTTGAGATTGTCTAACCGACCTTTCACCTCCCAAATGGTGAATAGATCGGAGAGGATCTGCAGAGGATGGGCCTGGTCGGAAATTCCGTTGATGACGGGGATTTCGCTGTAGGAGGCAAACTCGTGGAGCTGTTCGTCGGTAAAAGCGCGCAAAACGACGGCGGAAAGGCCGTATCTTCCGAGCATGACGGCCGTGTCGCGAATGCTTTCGCCGCGGGCCAGCTGCGTTTCGTTTTTGGGCAAGAACAGATAGTCTCCGCCTAATTGCCGGATGCCCATTTCGAAGGAAACACGCGTGCGGGTCGAGGCGTTGCCGAACAACAAGGCAACGGTTTTGCCGTGCAAAACGTTGCTGGATTCGCGCACGCGGAATTTCTTTTTCATTGCCTTGGCCGCGTACAAAAATTCAAAAATTTCCTCTGCCGTCAAGTCGGTAAGGCGCAACAGGTTTTCTTGCTTGACGCGGTACTTCGGCTCATACTTGTTAATATCCATAGATTCAGACCTTTTTGAGCGCCGATTTTGCGGGCTTTTGCCTCGCCGCGGCGGCGCAATCTTATTTCTGTCCTTATTATAACAAATCGGCGAAAAAAAAACAAGCGGCAAAGGGGCGCAATGTAAAAAAGGGCCGGATTTGTTGGGCAGAATTAACAGATTCGCTGAAATTATTTGTGATTATTGCCTATTGCGTTTTTGAGCAGAATGATTTATAATAAGTATGGTTGTAAAATAAAACTATCGTAGGGAGGATTTTACCATGGCAAGCCTTTTATTGAAAGGTATTTACAAGGTTTATCCGTCCGGCGTCACCGCCGTTACGGACTTTAACTTGGATATTAAGGATAAAGAGTTTATCGTGTTCGTCGGCCCTTCCGGTTGCGGAAAGTCTACGACGCTCCGTATGATCGCAGGCCTGGAGGAGATTTCGAAGGGCGAACTGTACATCGACGGCAAGCTCGTTAACGACGTTGTTCCGAAGGACAGGGATATCGCAATGGTGTTCCAGAACTACGCGCTGTATCCGCACATGACCGTTTACGACAACATGGCGTTCGGTCTGAAATTGAGAAAGGTTCCCAAACAGATCATCGACGAGCGCGTGAAAGAAGCCGCCGCGATCTTGGGTATCACCGATTACCTGACCCGTAAGCCGAAGGCTTTGTCCGGTGGTCAGCGTCAACGTGTCGCGCTCGGCCGTGCGATCGTCCGTGAGCCGAAAGTATTCTTGCTCGACGAGCCGTTGTCCAACCTCGACGCGAAGCTCCGTGCACAGATGAGAACGGAAATTTCCAAACTGCATGCCCGCTTGGCGACCACCTTTATTTACGTTACGCACGACCAGATCGAGGCTATGACGATGGGTACGCGTATCGTCGTTATGAAAGACGGCTTCATGCAGCAGGTCGATACCCCGCAGAACCTGTACGACTATCCGATCAACCAGTTCGTTGCGGGCTTCATCGGCACGCCGCAGATGAACTTCTTTCCGGCCAAACTGGTCAAAGAAAAGGATCGCGTCTGCGTTGAATTTGTCAACAACAAGATCATGCTTCCCAAAGCGGTCGAAGCAAGGATCCGCAATATCGAAGATTATCTGAACACGGACAAGGCCGTCACGCTGGGCGTCCGTCCCGAAGACATCCACGATGAGGGGAACTTCATTGCGGCTTCGCCGGATACCGTGATCAATGCGTTTGTCGAAGTCGTCGAAAAGCTCGGCGCAGAGACGCAGATCTATTGCAAACTCGACTTCAAAGAGGGCGAGGAAGCGACGTCCGTTATCGGCGACTCCTCCAACATGATCGCAAAGATCGACTCCCGCAGCATCGTCAACAAGGGCGAGGTCGTGGAGTTGGCGATCGACGCGCGGCATATCCACCTGTTCGACGGTGCGACCGAAATGTCGTTGTTGGCGCGCGACGAGGGCTACGAGATTACGCCGGAAAATGAGGCATCCTCGGCGTTTGTTCCTTTGACTCCGCAGGAAATGCGTGCGATCATCGAAAAGAACAAAGTTGTCACGAAGGAAGAGAAGGCTGCTATGCGCCGCGAAGCGCGTGCCGCTGCCAAAAAGGCCAAAGAAGAAAATCAAGAGAACAAAGGCGAATAACTTTTGTCTGGACGCGAAAAGCTCCTCGGGGACTCCGGGGAGCTTTTTCAGTACCGCGGGCCGATGCCTGCGATCGGCGGCGTTTGCTTTGGAAAAGAAAGGATCGGGAGGGGGAAAGGGGCCAAAAGCGCGAAGCGGTTTGCGGGCGCGTCCGTTCGAGGGGATCGCGCGTCACGGGGACGGGAAAGTGCGGAGATTTACACAAACTTGCGCGCAGGCAGTGGAAAATACTTGCCTGGGTAAGCGTTTCGCGTTATAATGAAAAAATCGAGACGAGGAGAGAACTATGGGCAGGGTGATCTTGGAAGTGATTGTCGATGCGCTTTTCGACAGCTTGAAAGTGCTTCCGTTTTTGTTTTTGATGTATGTTCTGATCGAATTGCTGGAACATCGCACGAATATCTCCAAAAATAAAAATATCTTGCGCGGTGGACTGGCGCCGCTGTTGGGTGCGGCGGCGGGCATTGTTCCGCAATGCGGTTTTTCGGTCATGGCGGCAAAGTTGTATGACAAACGGCTGATCCGAACGGGAACGGTGCTGGCTGTTTTTTTTGCGACGAGCGACGAGGCGCTGGTCTTGCTGTTGTCCAGCGGAAACGGGGAAAAGGCGTTTTCGGTCATGCCGTTGGTCGCAATTTTATTTGCGGTCGCCGCAGCCGCGGGATATTTGTGCAACGCCCTGTTTCGGCGAGAATCGCTTGCCGAACTGGGCGAAAACGAAGAAATTTGCGGTGCGAGATGCGGGCACGACCATGAAAAGGACAGCGCCTTGCGGCAGTATCTGATACATCCGCTGTTGCACTCGCTGGAAATATTTTTGTATATCTTCGCGGTAAACATTGCCTTTGGGTTCGTGATGCATTATGCGGCGGGGGCGATCGACCATTTTTTGCGCAGCGGAAAATGGTTGCAGCCGCTGATCGCCGCGGCGGTCGGACTGATCCCGAATTGCGCTTCCAGCGTAGTCGTCGCGCAGACGTATGTATTGGGCGGGCTTTCGTTCGGCGGTTTTGTGGCGGGGATTTGCGCGAACGCAGGGCTGGGGTTTGTTATCTTGTTTCGAAACACCAAAAAACTCGGGAGGGCGCTTGCCCTGATGGGCGTGATGTATGCGGTCAGTGTGGCCGTCGGCTATGCGGTTCTGAGTTTATCCGCTGTGTTCGGCTGGTGATTTCGGCCGGCGGGCAAAGAGTAAGCACGGAGAGGGTCCGTGCTTTTTTTGCGCAAGTGGGGCAAAATTCCGAAAAAGGGATTGAAAAAATTGCGGCTGTGTGGTATGATAAATACAATTCGAACGGTTGCGGCGTATAGCCGTGCCGGACGGCGCTCGATGCGCGATCGGCGCACCGGGCAGAGAAATTTGTATTCGGGAGAGATTTGTATGACAATCCGAGAAGTGGTCCAATTACTCGACGCCGAAATTTTGTGCGGGGAGGAGCATCTCGATACCCCGATCCATACCGCCTGCGGTTCGGATATGATGAGCGACGTTCTCGCCTACGTGAAGGATCAGTCGGTCTTGCTGACGGGACTGTTGAATCCGCAGGTCGTGCGCACGGCGGAGATGATGGATATGCTTTGCATCGTTTTCGTGCGCGGGAAACGCCCGGAACAGGCGGTGGTCGATCTGGCAAAGTCCAAAGGGATCGTTCTGCTTTCCACGGATAAGCGCCTGTTTGTCGCTTGCGGGATCTTGTATACCAACGGGTTAGGCGGTTGATCATGCAGTGCATTAAACTGGAATACGACGTAGACGGCGAAAATTTTGCCTCGGCAGGACATGCCAGCGAGAGCGTGAAGCGTACCCTCAAGCAGATGGGTGTTTCGCCCGCTTCGGTGCGGCGCGTCGCGATTGCCATGTACGAAGGGGAGATCAATATGGTCATTCATGCGCACGGCGGCAAGGCGGAGGCGGAAATTTATCCGGACCGCATCGACATTTATCTCAAAGACAGCGGACCCGGTATCGCAGACATCGATCTTGCGATGAAGGCGGGCTATTCGACGGCCACGGAAAATATCCGGAGTTTGGGGTTCGGCGCGGGAATGGGACTTCCCAACATGAAGCAATACAGCGACGAAATGAAGATCGATTCGACGGTAGGGGTCGGAACGACGGTCTTTTTACGGGTGAATTTTTAGGCAAAGACGAACGGCAAAACATTCGGGGAGTCGGGCGCGCGGCAACGCGGCCGGACAAACATGTGCGCGGCGGTACGGCGCACGGGAGGAAAGCGTATGCCTACGCTGAAAACAGTCGTCCTCGACAGCGAAAAGTGCATCGGTTGCATTACATGCATGCGCCGATGTCCGACCGAAGCAATTCGCATCGAGAACGGGAAAGCAAAAATAATCTACGATAAATGCATCAACTGCGGCGAATGCGTGCGCAGTTGCAAGGGAGGCGCAAAGCGCCCCGTATACGACAGCTTTGATTTGGTCGCAAGCTACGGTTATAAGATCGCCTTGCCCTCGCCCTCGCTATTCGGGCAGTTCAGTAACCTGAACGACCCGAATTATGTCATCGAAGGGTTGCTGGCGCTCGGCTTTGACGAAGTGTTCGAAGTGGGGTTGGCGGCCGAATTGGTCACCGACTGCACCAAACGTCTGATGCAGCGGCAAAGTCTGCCGCGGCCGGTCATCAGCACGGCTTGCCCGGCGGTCGCCGAGCTGATACTGCTAAAGTTTCACGAGCTGGCCGACCAAATGCTCAACGTATACGCGCCCGCAAAGATCGCAGCCAAGTTGGCTCGCAAGCAGGCTTTGGAAAAGGGGATTCCCGCCGACGAGATCGGGATCTTTTTTATCTCGCCCTGCCCCGCGAAAGTGTATTCCCTGCACAAAGAAGAGGTCTCCAATGAAAAGTACATATCCGGCGTTTTGTCACAGAGCGACGTATATTTCCGCCTGGTCGACAAAATGAACAAGATCACGAATCCGCGCAAGCTGGGAAAGTGCGGTTATTCGGGATTGGGTTGGGGTTCGTCCGGCGGAGAAAGCAACTCGCTCGGATTGGGAAATTACATCCATTGCTCGGGCGTTCGCAATGTTTTGGGACTGTTGAAGGAGATGAGCGACGGGAAGCTGGACGGCGCCGATTTTGTCGAGCTGAACATGTGTCCCGGCGGCTGCGTGGGCGGGGTCTTGAATGTGGAAAACCCGTTCATTGCGCGCAACCGCATGCGGCAGTTGGCAGAGAACATGAAGATCCCGCCCGTCACGCTGGAAGATTACGGGCTGGATGAAAGTTTCTTTCTCTGGGACAAGGCGCCCGAGCCTTCCACCTCCTTTCAGCTGGATACCGATCGCTTTGCCGCCATGCAGAAATTGATGCAGGTGGAGGAATATCTCAAAAAATTACCGGGGATCGACTGCGGCGCGTGCGGCGCGCCGACCTGCCGCTGCCATGCGGAGGACGTCGTTACCGGAGGTGGCACGCTCAACTGCGTAAAATTGAGGGAAGTGGAATGAACGTATCCGAACTAGTCAAACAGGCGGGATTTGCTGTATTTACAAAGGGAGAGGACCGCGCGATCGAATCAGGGTATTGCGGCGACTTTTTGAGCAACATCATTTCACGTGCGCCCGATGCCTGCGTTTGGCTGACGGTCATGAACAACGTGAACGTGGCGGCGGTCGCCTCGCTCATCGATTGCGCGTGCATCGTTCTGTGCGAGGGCGTCGAACCGGACACCCCGCTGTACGAGCGCGGCAAACAGCTGGGCCTTTGGATCTTGGGGGCCAACGAAAACGTATACGAGACGGCCAAAACAGTGGCGCGGGTTTGCGGCGTTTGAGGCGGCAGCGGGCATGAAACTGTATTACGACTTTCACATCCATTCCTGCCTCAGCCCCTGCGGAGACGAGGACAATACGCCCAACAACATCGTCAATATGGCGCTGTTGCAGGGTCTGAACGTCATCGCACTGGCCGATCATAATACGGCGCGAAACTGTCCGGCGGCGATGGCAGTCGGGCAAAAGAACGGACTGGTCGTTTTGCCGGCCATGGAGTTGACGACCAGCGAAGACATTCACGTCTTGTGCCTGTTCGAACAGTATTCGCAAGCGGCGCGCTGGGAAGCGCACGTGCAAAAGACGCGCCAGCGCGTGCGCAACAGGCCGGAAATTTTCGGACATCAGCGGATCATGAACGAAAAGGACGAAGTCATCGGCGAGGAGCCGGACTTGCTGATCGTTTCGTCGGGCATTTCTGTGGAGGAAGTCGCGGCATTGGTCGAAGGGTACGGCGGCATCGCCGTTCCCGCGCATATCGACAAGCCCGCCAACTCGGTTTTGGCGATCTTGGGTGCTTTGGATCCAGGTCTCGGGTTTCGGATGGCGGAGTGTGCGGCCGAGGGCGTAACCGAGTTGCCGCGCATCGTCGATTCCGACGCGCATTATCTTTGGGACATTGCGGACGCGGTGCATTGGATCGAGGCGGAAACGTGCAGCGCGCACGGCGTGTTTGCGGCGCTTCGCCGAATGTGTGCGTCAGCGCCGGGCAGCCGAAACCTTTGAAAGCGAAAAGGACAGACGTATGGCGATCGAACGGGTAAAAGAATATTTGCGCCGCCTGGGCGCGGAAGAGAAGATCTTGGAGTTGCCCGTCAGTTCCGCTACGGTGGAATTGGCGGCCGCAGCATTGGGATGCGAGCCTTGCCGAATTGCAAAAACGCTCTCGTTTCGTGCGGGGGAGCGGATCGTGCTCATCGTTGCCGCGGGCGACGCGAAGATCGACAATCACAAATACAAGGCTTGTTTCGGCACCAAAGCCAAAATGTTGGCGGCAGAGGAGATCGAACCGCTGACCGGCCACGCGGCGGGCGGGGTCTGTCCGTTCGCGGTAAACGCGGGAACGGAGGTGTTTTTGGATGCGTCTCTGCGCCGTTTCGCGACGGTGTTTCCGGCCTGCGGCAGTTCCAACAGTGCGATCGAACTGACATTGCCGGAATTGGAACGCTACGCCGCTTGTTTTGGCGGCTGGGTGGACGTGTGCCGCCTGCCCGAACAGGCAGAATAAAAGATTTTCGCGCGCCATGTCTGCCGCCCGCGGTCGTTTCCCGCGGGCGGCAGACATGGCGTTTTTTGCGAACGTCCACTTTTTTTGTCGGATCGCGGCGGCGAAGGGCGGGAAGAATGCCTTTTTCTTGACATTCGGCAAAAAAAATACTATCATAAGAATTGCCGAACGTGCGGCGCGGCATGCCCGCCGAACGCGCGGCGGAAACGAGAGGAGAATTTTTGGGATGAACGATTTTCGAAGCAAGCTGGTCCGAACGATCGCGCCGTATACGGCAGGGGAGCAGTTGAACGATAAGCGATACGTCAAACTCAACACCAACGAAAATCCGTATGCGCCCAGCCCGAAAGCGATCGAGGCGCTGCATTCTTTTCCGGCGGATTCGCTGAAACTGTATCCGCCTTTGGAAATGCGGGCGCTGCGCGAGGCGATCGCGGCGGCGGAGGGCGTTGCGCCGCAAAACGTCTTTTGCGGCAACGGCAGCGACGAAATATTGGCGCTCTGCTTTCCCGCTTTTTTTGATGCGGACGGCCAGGGTGCGGCTTTTGCCGACATTACCTACAGCTTTTATTCGGTGTTTTGTTCTTTTTTTCACATCCCGTATACGCTTTTGCCGTTGGAAGAAGATTTTTCGCTGGATCTTGCCAAGCTGACGGCTTTGCCGGCGCAGGGGATATTGGTAGCAAATCCCAATGCGCCCACAGGCATCGGGATTCCGTTGGACGAGATACGGCCGTTCGTGGCGCAGAACAAAGGGCGCATCGTCATTTTAGACGAGGCGTATATGCCTTTTTTTAACCAGAGCGCGGTGCCGCTGACGGAAGAATACGACAATCTGCTCGTGGTCAAGACTTTTTCAAAGGGCTATTCGTTGGCTGGCATGCGATGCGGTTATGCGATCGGCAATCGCGCGCTGATCGAGGGGTTGGAGCGATGCCGCGATTGCTTTAACTCTTATCCCGTCGATCGCGTATGCCAGGTCGTTTGCGCTGCCGCCATCGCGGACGGGGCATATTACGCCGAAAAAAATGCCGCGGTCGTGGCCGAACGAGAGCGGTTGCACGCCGCGCTTTCGCGGCGGGGCTTTACCGTTCTGCCGTCTAAGTCAAATTTTGTGTTTGCCAAGCACGCCGCTTTGGCAGGGCGCACGGTATACGAAGAATTGCGCGCGCGCGGAGTGCTGGTTCGGCATTTTGCAAAGCCGCGCATCGCCGATTTTTGCCGAATCACCGTCGGCTCGTGCGCACAAAACGACGCGTTGTTGGCGGCGCTGGACGATATTTTGCGAACATAATTCGCAGCGCCGCAAGGACCACCGAAGAAGAGACGGGATCGACCGGAAGAAGAGAACGGGCGGAGGATTGTTTCGGTGGAAAAAGATTGGCTGAATGATGCGCTCCAGCAGTTCGGGCTGCGCACGCGAGTGCGGCGCGCCCCGTTTTGTGCGGCGGGAGAGGCCGTGGGGCAGCTGTTGCCGTATGGCAAGGCGGCGCTCGTGTTCGACGAGGGCATCGCGCCCCATGCCGCCGAGGCGGTGCGCGTTTCACTCAAAAATTATCGTCCGGTGTGCGCGGCCATCGGAACCAAGGATGCGTTTACGGCGTTGTTTTCCTTTCCGGACGACATACGCGCGGTGGTCGGCATGGGACCGCGGAGCATCCTGGCGGCGCGTTTTTTTTGCACGCTGCGCGGCGGGTATGCGGTGGCCATTCCCATGACTCCGCGGGCGGACGAACTTTTTTGTCCTGCCGCGCCCGTTCCTTGGGAAGGATATCCGCTGCGGGAACCGGATTTGGTGCTGGCAGACGGAGACGCGATGCGGGGGGCGCCGCAGGTATTGGCGGAAACTTCGCTCGCCGCGCTGTGCGCGGAGGAGCTGGAACTGGATCGGGTATTTGCGGGCGGGCGCGGGGATGCGCGCGGGCTGCGGACCGCCGCAAAGCGGGCGGCCGAAGCGTGCGCGTTTGACGCGCATGGTCGAGAGGAGCTTTTGGGCGCGTCCGCTCTTTTTTGTCTGGAACGGCGCAAATTGCCGCGGTTCGGCTGTTTGGGAGCGGCTCGTTTGTTGCGTGGACGGGAGGCGGCGTTGCTCGCTTATTTTGCGCAGCGTTACGTCTGCCTGTTCGAAAAGGGACGGCCGCGTCCCTTCTTCGTGCCCGACTATACGGGACGGATCCGCCGGGCCGCGCGATATTTTGACCGCCCTGCCCGCACGCTGTTTGAAAACGTGCGCGTTCCGACGGGCGAACAGAGCTTTCTGCTCGCGCAGATTTTTCGGGAAGCACGAAAAAAACTGCTCGGCTCGGCGGAGATGCTC
>CALVHT010000016.1 GCA_944328645.1 uncultured Clostridia bacterium | reverse complement strand
CCCCAAAGCCTGAAATTCATTGGCATGTACAGTTTTTACAACTGCTCGGCGCTCAAAGAGATCAACTTCCCCGCGGGGCTTGAAACCATCGGTTCCGGTGCGTTCGAAGGCTGCAAGCAGCTCAAGACGGTGAGCCTTCCCGACAGCGTGACGAAACTGGGCGAATATGCTTTTTCGGACTGCGCGTCGCTGAAAGAGTTGCGCTTAAGCGCAGGCATCAAGCAGATTCCCCAATATGCCTTTGACGGCTGTACATCGCTGACGTCCGTCGTGATCCCCGAAGGGGTGGAGCGGATCGGCACCTTCGCCTTTGACGACAGTCTGAAAACGATCACCCTGCCCAAAAGCCTGACCTATGTGGATATCCTTACGATCTGCTCCACAACTTGGGGCATGCAAGCGGCTTTTTTGTCGGAATCATTTTCGGGTTCTATACAACGTTTGCTTCTTTCGTACAGGAACATGGGTCCAAAACTTCGGAATAAACTTTGTTTCGGCATGGTTTTTCAATCGACCTTCCGCTCTTTGCATGCGGATACGCCAACCGGCACCCGATTAAAGGGTGCCGGTTTTTTGAACCGATTTTTTCCCGCGCGGGCTGGGAAAAATCGAAAATCTTGTATAAAACGCCGCGCTTTGCCGGCCCGCCAAACGAACAAAACGACGCTGCGGTTGACGCTTTTCCATCCGAAAGATCCCAAGCGATCCAGTCGCCCTTCGCCCAAAAGAGCTCCACAAAAATCCCCACGAAAAAATCGAATGGATTTCGCGGGGAATGTTTACCATGGCCTCTCCGCGCTACTGTTCAGCGGCTTGTTGCCAAAAAGTTTGGCTTTTTGCACACCGCTTTCCCTCGAACGATTCAATCCTCCCGTCCTAATAAATAATCCGCCGAAACTTGAAAAAAATCAGCAAGTTTGATGATATAACTTGCCTTTGGCTCGTTGACGCCACGCTCCCAATAGTCGATCGCCTTTTGGCTGACGCCGATTTTATCTGCCAAAGCCTTTTGCGAGAGATTGTTTTCCGTTCTTAAAGTCCGAATTGTATTGCCGATCATAGGAAAATTTTAGCAGATTTCTTCTTGTTTTGTTTGACAATGAAGAAATCTTCTTATATAATTTAATTATTAACTTCATCTGATCGAAAGGAGAATACTATGGAAACACCGATCGCAGCCACCATGGCAAAGGAAAGTCCTCTTCCCTCTCTCTATGAAGAACGGGAACGCTTGGCAAAAGAGTATACGATGTTTCAAAAAAACGTAAAACTGATCATTGCTGAAAAATTTCACTCCCCGTTGTTTTTGGTCCTCACAATCCTGATGACGGCGATCGCCGCAGTATCCGCTGTGCTGATGGCCCTGTCTCTCACGCAAAAAGGCGGTTCGCTCGTGTGGAATCTGTTGTTGAGCGCTCCCGTCGTCGCCTGTGCGATCGCCTCGGCCTGCGCGCTTTGGAAAACGTATACCGCCAAAAACGAATTGACGGCTGAGAAGCTCAAGGGCGTAAACGCATACACGATCTACATGACCATCATCGGGGTCCTCTCCTGCATTTTGGCCGGTTTTGTTGCGATCCTGCTCGTCATTTTGGCAACGACGGTCAGTGAAGCCGGGCAAAGCACCTCCGAACTTTACAACATTCTTCAGCAGGCCGCGCAGGAAGAAAACCTGCCCGACCTTGCCAACGCAATTTCCGAAGGCTCGACCGTGATCACTGTACTGCTCTTACTCGCCGCGGCTCTGTTGATGGCATTTTTTATCTGCTATACGATGACCTTTTCCAAGACGACAAAGCACTTTAACTTTCTCCGCAACGCAATCGCCTCGGAAAAATACAACACAGCGCAAAAATCCCCCATCGTGCTGGCAATCCTCTTCGGAACACTCACCAGCATTTTTGGCATTCTGACCATCTTAATCTCCTGGCAAATCGGTCTTTTGTTCCTGCTTACGGGCCCCTTTTTGATCCTCGTCGCGATTTTATTTAAAAACATCTCCGTCTGTGAGGCCACCAACGGCTTGCATCTGCAAAAAGTCGTCGCCGCACTGCAAGACATCAATACGGCGATCAACCAGGAAGAGCGCCGGCAAAAAGAACTGGAAGAACAGGATCGGAAACGTCGTTTAGAAGAGGAAAAAATTGAACAGGCAAAACAGCAACAGCTGATGCAGGCTATGATGATGCAAATGATGAATGCGCAATCTTCTCCGACCAATACTCTCAGCAAGGCCGAGCAAAGCGCTCCGACCGACAAGAATGATGATCCGAATAAACCGCGCGAATAATTCCATGCGGACGGGATGCGTAAAGTTTTACGCATCCCGTTTTGCTTGAAAAATCTGCGCGAGCTTTGAAGCCGCTTCCCCGATTGTTTTTTGTATTTTTTGCGTCGGCTATTCGTGCGAAATCCGAAAAACGCCACCGACCCGGCAAAATGCGCCGCAAACAGCCGTTCGGCGGGTCTGGCTGCGTCGGATCATTTTTGTTCCCCCGTTTCCGTCCCTTTTCCCCGAAAAGCCTTGAACACTTGCGGCGCGAAAAAGGGGCGTATTTTTTTGCCCTGATTTTCACTTTCCTATGCATACGGCCGAACGCGTTGCGTTCGGCCGTATGCATAGGGGGCAATCCGCCAAAGACGGCGGGAGCCACAGGTCCCGCCGTCTTAAAATTTTAGCCCTTGACTGCGCCCAACTGGATGCCGTCGATGAGCTGTTTTTGAAAAATAAAGAAAATCACCGCGCACGGCAACATCATATACAGTCCGACCGCCATCTGTACATTGGCATACGAATCCACGGATGCGGCACCCGAAAAACGATTGTATACGCCGAGAGCCAACGTCTCCACACGGTCGTCGCGCAAATACAGCAACGGTCCCATAAAGTCGTTCCAGGTCCCCATGAAAGTCTGTACCATAATCAGTACGATGACGGGCAAACACATGGGCAGCACAATGCGCCAAAAAATCATGAACGTATTTGCCCCGTCGATTTTTGCCGCTTCGTCCATTTCGTGCGGAATGCCGCGCATAAATTGACGGATCAAAAAAATGTTGACCGCCCCGCCCCCGAAGAAAGCCGTGACCGTGAATGGCAGCAGCGTGTTGATCCATTGGATCTTGACATAGGTCACATACAGGGGGATCTGCGTGCAGATGCCCGGCAACATCATGGTACTGAGCACGAATGCGAACAGCGTTTCCCGGAAACGAAAGCGCACCTTCGAAAAACCGAACGCACACAGCGCCGCCGTAAACGGGACGCCGATAACCTGGCAGGCTTCGATGATCAGGGTATTGACCAAATTGCTGATCATTTGCGCATCCCACGCCCGCACAAAATTCTGCCAATGGATCTCATGCGGGAAAATATAGACCGGATTGCGATGCAACACGTCTGCGTTGGTCATGACCGCTCGCGTCAACATAACAAAAAACGGAAAGAGAAAAAATAAAGAAAAAAGGATCAGAAAAAAGTATTTGACCGTCGCCGCGATCCTTTTTCGGATGCGCGCGCGGCGGCGAATCGCCGACGCATCGACCGAAATGGCAAGCTCTCGCATTATTCCCCTCCGTAATAAACCCATCGGCTCGTTTTAAACATGATAAACGTCAAAATGCCGATAATGAAAAACAGGATCCAAGATAAGGCCGAGGCATACCCCATGGCGAGCCGACTGGAAAACGCCTGGTTATAGATGTTCATGACATAGAACAACAGCGAATTGTCGACACCGCCGCCGCCACCCGTCAAAACATATACCCCGCCGAATGTCTGCAAAGCGCCGATCACGCCCGTGATCAGGTTATAAAAGATCACCGGCGAACACATCGGGATCGTGATGGCAAACAGTTTGACAAACGGGTTCGCCCCCTCGATATCTGCCGCCTCGTACAGATCCGGCGAGATGTTTTTCAGCGCGGCGATCCACAAGATCATGCCGCCGCCCAAGCCAAACAGCCCGGTAAAGATCAGCGTAGGCAACGCCGTGTTTTTGTCTAGGAAGAAATTGCTTTTGGGCAAACCGACCAGCTCGAACAAAGCATTCATAATGCCCCCGGACGGCTGCATGATATCCTTCCATAACAGCCCGCTGACGACCCCCGGAATGATGACGGGCAAATAATAGAGCAATCGAAAAAAGCGCATTCCCTTCGCCTTTTGGTTGAGCATCAGCGCCAGCGCAAAGGACAAAACCATGTTCAACGGAATGGAGATAAGGCTAAATACGAATGTCACTTGCAACGATTTGCCAAATTCGGGCCAGCCGTCCGTGAACGGTTTGATGTAATTTTGCAAGCCGAAACTTTGGGGCGGGCTGACGATATTATAGTCAAAAAAGCTATAAAACAGCGAAGCGAGCATCGGGTAGAGCGTGAAGAGCAGTATGCCCAAAACCGTCGGCATAATGAAAAGCCATCCAGTATAGTTGTTTTTGATCGCCTTGATAAAACGCCTCGCCACGGGCGGCTTTGCTCGGCCGCCCGCCGCGTCGTTCTGGGGCGCAATTCCTGCTTTTTCCACCATTTTCTCAACCTCTGGAAATCAGGTCCTGGATGTCGGCGTGCCGATCCATGACGTAGTCGTGAAAGCTCGTATATCCGTCATACCCATCCTGGGGATCCCATTGTTCCGCGCCCTGGACCAACTGGATATAACGCGTATCCAAGTCCGTGTACAGTTCCGTATCCGCATAGCAGAAATAATTGAGGAACAAATCCCCCGTCCCTTCATAGACGAACGCTTCCTGGTTCAGCCCTTCTTTGGGCTCGTTGCGCCAAGAATCATCGTCGCGCATGGATTGCAGCACGGGAACGCCGTTGCCCGTCTCGCAAAAAGCCTTTTGGCCTTCCTGGCTGATGACGAATTTTAAAAATTCCCACGCTTCCTCTTTATGGCTGGAATTTGCGTTGATGCCGTAACCGGAACAGCCGACGCCGACCACGTTTTCGACGGGCATCGTCGGGAACGCGACAAAATCATAGTTTTCGATCTGCGCGGCGCGGATTTCTGCAACGCCGGGACGAGACAGGAATCGCATTGCCGCCTGCCCGGCCTCAAACAAGCCGGATTCGCCCATCACGTCGCTGCCCGCATAGTAGTTGCTGACCAATTTGTAGATCTCCTGCAACCCTGCCTCGACAGCCGTCGTATCATTTTCGCCCTGAACAAGCGCGGACTGTCCGTTCTCATCCATGTATTCCCCGCCAAACCCGCGGATGATCGAGTACGCCACGGGCGTCCAGGACAGATATCCGTCCATCGGATAGTACGATACGTCCAGCGAACCTTTCCCTTCGTCCATCGCCTGCCGGAGTGCGGCACAGGTGTCCATAAAGTCCTGCCAGGTCCAATCGTTTTCTGGATAAGCGAGGCCGGCATCATCAAACATGTCTTTGTTGTAGGCGATCGCCAATTTATTGTAATCGCGCGGCACAAAGTACATGGTGTCGTCTTCGGGATTCAATTTGGTCGTTTGGACCAGCGAGGGATACAGATCCTCGAGCAGCTCGGGGCTCCGCGCAAAATAGTCGTTGAGCGGCTCAAACACGCCCGCGGCGCTGAGCGGCGCGTGTTTATCCCCGGCCGTCCAAACGATATCGGCAAGCGTCCCCGACGTCCAGTCGGTCAAGACGGGCGAATAATACGCCGCGTCGATGTATTTTGCTTTCACGTCAATGGTGGACTGTGCGGCCTTAAAGGCGTTGATGAATTTGGAAATAGTCTCCTTTTCGCTCGCATCGTTGAGCACGGCGACCGTGATCAGCACGTCGCGCCCTTCCTCCGGAAGATCTTCCGGCGCGCAGGCGGCAAACGTTGCGCTCATCGTGGCGCAGCAGAGCAGCGCCATCAGCATCGAAATCAATTTTTTCATCTTTCATTCTCCTTGCACATCAGCGTATATCGATGTATCCGTCCGCAAAGGGCATCGTCACATACAGATATCCGTCCTTTTCCGTGTAATCACTCGTCGCTTTTCCGTTTACATAGACGGTGAAACTGCCCTCCGGTTTTTTCAACTGCGCGGTCAGGGTCATCCCGGATTTCGCGCCGCGCACCGCCCACAATTCAACGGAGCTGTCCGTAATGCGAAGGTCATATTTCGCATCGTTGAACATCAAATTTTCAATTTCCCAAAATTCTTGCGCCTGCGGCAGATTGGGAGCTACGCGCAAGGAGCCGACGGCATCGCTGCCCAAACCGAAAAATCCGTACGGAATGGTCGCATACAGGATGGCATTTTCCAAAAATTCGGCGTCTAAGCCGAGTCCGCCAGCCGTATTGTCGCCCTGAAGCGTCTGGGTCTCGTCGCCCAAAAGATCGTAATATTCGCGATAGAAACGCGTCCCCTCGCCGCCGACAGCCTGCACGTCTTCATACCACGCGCGGATCTCTTCAAATCGTTCCCACGCATTTTCGACGCCCAGCACCTTGATGCGCGAAAGAAGATCATAGAAAGAAGTATACAGCACCGCGCCGCCGTCCTGCACCTGCATGCCAAAATCGACGTTGGTCGCGTTCCAGCCCCAGAAATACTGCTTTTCGTTGCGCAGCGTAGACGTGCGAGGGGCAAAGCGGAATTTATAAATGTCATCGCCCTGCGAAGTGTCTCCCGAAACGATCCGGTCGCCGTTGATCCAGGACATGATGGACGCTTCCTGCTGCGCCGTGGGGATCCCCGCCACGATCGCCTCTTGGTTAAAGATCACGTAGCCGTAATCGACGGGGTTTTCATGGTTCGGATCGTCGTTGTTGTACCCCATATGGAAACGCCCCGTCTCCTCGTTCCAAAAATATTCCTGAATCGCCGCCTTGGTCTCTTCCGCCAGCGCATTCAACGATTCGGATGTTTCCGTATACGTCTCCATGGTTCCGTCGTTTTTGCCCGAATAGACCTGCGCGACGCCCGTGTCGATGCCGTTTGCCTCGGCAACGCTCTCCAAATAGGCCATCGCCTTGAGCGCTTTATAATAATAGACATTGGAGTAAAAATCGATGCTGGGAAGCGCAAGCAGATCCCAATAGCCGTTGCCGATGCCGTGGCCGTTGGTCGCACGTCCGCGTTCATCGAGCACGAGGCCGTCGTGTCCGGCAAAATAGCTCACGTCGATCAGTTTGTTTTCCTTTCCGCCCAACGTTCCGAGCATGAACTGCATCGCCTGCCGATACCGCGTGAGGTTTTGTTCCAGCGTGGCGAGGTCACCCGTAAATTCCTGATAATTTTTGGCCGCCGTCAGCATCAGCACGGCATTGTTGGATTGACGGGTATCGTAGTTGAAACGAACATAGTTGACGTCCGCTTTGATGTTCATGGTTTCCCCTTCTTTGGGAATGATCGCGATCTGTACGGACGTAATGTTGTTGCCGTTGTCCCATCCCCAGTTTTCATGGAGATACATCGGGAAATACAGATGCTGGGCAAAGGATGCGCCGATCTGTTCGGCCGGAATGGTGGCAAACGCACTTTGCGTGACCGAATGGGGGTATCCTTGTACGCCCGCTTCGTCGTCTTGTGCCGTTCTCCAACGGATCACAATGTCTCCGATGCTGGAATCCTTTCCGAATGCATTCTGGTCCGCAAGGCGAACATCCAATTCCAAAAAAGGCGATTTGAGGGTATTGAGGATCATGTTGTCCGGCGATGTGAAGGTCAGCTCGCCGGCCCCGCTGTACGAGGTCTGCCACAAACCGCCCTCCACCACGGCTGTATCGGCGTTGGTGACCCATCCTTGCTCATTGCGGTTGAATTCATAGCCTTTACCGCCGTTGTTGTTGGTATTATATGCCGGGAACGGCCAGCCCTGCTGGAAAAACGCGCCGGCAGCCGTGGTGGTGCCGTCTAAACCGCCGCCTGTGATCGCCCAAACATATCCAAATTTATCGATGTTGACGTTTGAAATCCAGGTATTGATCTTTTCAAATCGGTCATCGGTGATCGCCCCCGAAGACGTTGTCGAGTCAAACCACATCAGCGCAAGGGATTCCCATTCCTTGTTGAACATGACCGAGTCGCCCAACGAAAGCGGTCCGATCCTCTGATCGTCGTAACGCAGATGCCGATGCAAATAATCATTGATAAAACTGTCAAAGTCCGCCTGCGTACTCACGAAATTGACAAAATCTTCGCTCTCTTTCACGTTTTCTTCAAAATTATATTCGTTGCGAAGCCCCTGTTCGCCCGTTTCGCCGTCGTCGGGAGAGCATCCGCTCAACAAAGCGCATGCTCCCAAAACAACCGCGAAAAGAATGCTCATAAATTTTTTCATTCTTTTCCTATGACTCCCTTTTCAGCGCTCGCGACGCTTCATGAGCGCCCCTGCAACCGTGATCATCCCGATTGCCAACGCAGCCATTCCGCCGAACAAAGCAGAATTGCACCCGCCTTTTTCCGTTTCTCCCGAATCGCTGCCCGGGTCTTGGCCGTCTTGGTTGGCGGTAAACTTGGCATAGACCGTGATATCCTCGTTGACCGCCGCATCCGCGTCCCATGCTACCGTGCATGCCGCATCCGTATACCAGCCCGCAAACGTATAGCCGTCTTTGCGCGCGATACCGGCAACCACCGTTTCGCCCTTTTGACAGCTCATCGTATTGAGCACCGTATCGCCGTCCATAAAGGTGACCGTCACATACGCCGGAATCGCGTCCACGGTGTCTCCCTCGTACCATTTCTGGCTGACGGGGTCAAAGATGAAACTGATATCCTCTTTCACTTCCTGGCCGAGCGGCGTGCGCAGCCCCGCCTTGACGGTAATGACAAAATTTTGGTTCAGATCGGTGATCTGGTACGGCCGGGGTTTGATTTGCCCGTCCTCGGTGTATTCGCCGCCGATGACCAAACGCAACGTATTGTTGCCCGTTGAACCTTGCGCCGCATGGACGACCGCCACATTCGGACGCTGCGTGTATTCGTAGCCGGAATCCATCATCATATCGTATACGGATTTTCCGTTCAGCAAAATGCACTTTGCCATCGAATCAAAGACGCCGTACTTGGTAAAGGACTCCAATTCCGTCGCGCTGTAGTCGCCGCTCGAACCGACAAACGTTCCGACAAAGTCCGCCGGCATAGAAATGTATGCGTGCTGACGGTTGGCAATCTCCTCGTCGAATCGCAACACGAACTCGACATTCCTATTCTCGGCCGCCGACTTCATGATGGGCGCGTCAAGGCCAATGAGTTCCACGGCGTCAAAGGAAGGCGGCTGTTCGCCGGGCGCAAGCCAAAAATTGAACGCGGCACTGTACGTGAAAACGATGTCTGCAGAGACCTTCGCCACATCGCTATGGAATCCCTGCCCGATCGTAATGGTAAAGTCTTTGGTAAAATCGATAAATTGATATATATTTTTGACGACAATCCGCATCGAATTGACCGTTGCTCCTTCGATATGCACGTCGATGGCATCCTCGCCGCCGCCGGTCACGCCGACTTCGTCTTTGATTTCCAACGCCTGATCCATGAGCTGCTTGATCGTGCTATCGCCAATCCATACTTTGTTCCAAACGGAATCGCGCAAACCGCCCGACTTGAGCGTGGCCAACACGCCTGCGCCGTTCAGTGCGCTGACCGTATTCTCGTCCGCGCGCGCCATGTGGATCGCGGCCGCGCTGCTGATCGGATGATCAAAGGTCAGCGTGAACTCGATGTCACTGCTGTCTTTATGGACGATGCTGGTCAGCATTACTTCTACCTGTTCTTTGGGTTCCTCCCCTTCCGCATACCAAACGCCGTCAATTTGGGTGTAACAAATATCGCTCGCCGCGGTGACGAGATCGGATTGGAAGCCGGACAAGAAGGTCAGCTGCACATCCTGCGCCAGATCGGGCATCGCTACGGAATTTTTCTTGATTTCGATGGTCAGAAAGTTCGGTTCACGCAGATGCAGATCCACCGATGCCGTCGTGTCGCCCGCGTCGCCCGCTTTTGCCGCTTCCATCATCTCCCAAACGGTCATGTTGCCCACTCGGATTTTGTTCCAAACCGAGTCGCGCAAGCCGTTCGCCTTGATATTGTCCAGTTTTGCCTGGCCGGCCGCGCCGCCGCCGTTTACCGCGACGACCGTGCCTTCGTTTTCGCGCGCCATATGCAGGACGGATTCTTGATTGATGTCCTGCGCAAAGGTAACTTCGATAATATAGGTGTCATCATTGCTTCCGTCGGCGACATTGACAACGGCGAGCTGGTCGCGGACGACCCCTTCTCGCGTCCATACGCCGCCCGTATATGTATAAACGACATCTTCTTGGAATACGCAAAGATCGGAACGGAATCCTTCCAAAATGCCTACCCGAAGGCCGTCTGTCAATTCGATAGAACTGTGGAACCCGTTTTTGATCTTGATTTCCATGTAATTGCCGTCTGCCCCGCCTTTGACATGCACATCGACGGCACCGGCTGTATCTCCGCCTGCCGGAGGATCTACTTTGGCCTCTTCCATCCATTGCAAAATGGTGACATCATTGATGACGATCTTGTTCCAAACGGAATTACGCAAGCCGTTTGACTTGATGTTGTCCAGTTTTGCCTGCCCGGTCGCGCCGCCGCCGTTCACCGCGATGACGGTCCCTTCGTTCTCGCGCGCCATGTGGTTGACCGTCTCACGATTGATCGGACCGTCAAAATTGATCGTGATCGAAACCTCGTTGTCTTTTGAATCGTCCGCATAGATCGACGTGATATTGACAGCCGGCGCAGAGGCATTGTCTACCACCCAGGTTCCGTTGCCCGTATCCGGCAAAAACACAAACCGAATGTCTTCCGCCACGGTCTTGTCCATGGCCGTAAAGCCCGCTTTGACCGTTACGGTGTTTTGCTCGGTCGGGCGTTTGCTCGTCGCGTCGAGATAAAAGAAACAGGCATCCAAAGATGCATATTTCCCATCGCCGACCTGCGTGTTGTCTTTTCGGATGCTGAACTGCAAATTGTTCGATTCCCCTTGCACATGAATCTGCAAGATGTCGTCTACGTCTGCCGCTTCGCCGTTTGCCGCCTTGATCTCTTCAAACAGTTCACCCATCGTCTTGTCATTGATCATCACATAATCCAACACAGCCGACGTTATTTCTTCCGATAGACCGACCCGCAACAAATGGGTCGTATTTCCCGAACGGATCGGTTCGGAGAACCAGATCTGAAAGCCCATATCCGCAGCGTCGATACCGCTAAAACCCGTATGTTTTGCGTCTTCGGCATTTCCGGCCCACCCGACAGAGACAACTTCGAGCGCATCGCCCGCATCCTCTCCGCTCCTGTCCGCCGCAAACGCGATCCCGAAGCTGATCGACATCACGGCAAGCAACAATATTGCCAGTATTGTTACAATTTTTGCTCTCATACAATTCCTCCTGCTCTTGATTTTAATTTTTAAAGAGATCTTTTGCTCCGTCTCGTCGCGCGATCTGTTCTACGGCGACAGGAAATCCTGTGCTTTTCAGCCCTTTACTTTCTGACCGGCCCGCTCGAGGCCCGAACAACCAACTGCATCGGGATGATATACTTTCCCGTCTCTCCTCCTTCAATGTCCTTGCACAGCGCCTCAAACGCCTTTCGGCCATAACTTTTGCCGTCTTGCGCAATCGTCGTCAACGGCGGATCGAACTCGGCGCTCGCTTTGATGTCATCCACGCCGATCACGGAGATGTCCTCCGGCACGCGCAGGCCGCGTTTGTGCAGCTCCTTGATCGCCCCCATCGCCATCAGGTCGTTCGTACAGATGACGGCGGTGACTTCGGGATGATTGTTCAGCATGACCCGCATGATCTCGCCTCCGCTCTCCTCCGTCGTTTGGAAACAATCGGAACTGCCATATTCGACGATCGGTTGGTATGTTCCCACGATCCGGCGCATCGCCGTTTTAAACGCCGCCAGCCGAAAATCATAATAACAGGTCTCGTCGAACGCGCTGACATACCCGATCTGCCGATGCCCGTTCTCGCAAAGGTAGCGCACCGCCTGTTCAAATCCGTTGAACATATCCGACATGATGTAGGAAACGCCCGGAATATAAGTGTTTCTGGCAAAGTCTGCCAAAACACAGATCCCCGCATCGCGAATCTGCACGAGGTCCTCATCCGTCAAAGAATTGGGCGCCGTCAAGACATAGACCGCCTCAGGAGCGCAATCCAAAATGTGCCGAATGTATTTTTTCGAATCGTCACGCGTGTCAAAAATATGCAAAAAGTAATCTTTTTCCAGCGCCGCACGACGCATGCCGTCGATCGCTTCCAGTTGATAGACGTTGAAGATATCTTCGGTCAAATAATAGATCGCCCGCGAAGACGCGCTCGCCCGCGAAGCATCCTTTTTGGTCGAAACATAGCTTAAAGCATTCGAAGCGTCACGAACGCGCTTTTCCAGCTCATCGGATACCTTGCGCGATCCATTCAGCACATAGGAAACCGTCGCCTCCGAAACCCCTGCCAGCTTTGCAACGTCTGCTCTCTTTACTCGTTTTGCCATTTTATGCACCTTTAATTTTAAAAATAATGTTGACTACATTTTTTATTTTTGTTGTCAATTAAAGTATATCATGTAACCTATTTGTTGTCAATAGGTTTTTTAGAAAATTTGAAAAAATTTATCAATATTTTTTTGCCTGCCACAAAAGCTGCCCAAACGAAAGGTTTTTCGCGCAATTTTTTATAAATTTGGTCACATAACCCGACCTATTCACGTTGTTTGCTCGCCCGGCACCCTGTCTGCGGCAATGCAAAACGTCAAAAAAACGCCCCGCGAATATTCGCGGGGCGTTTTTCCCTTGCATGTTATGCACTTTCAAACTGTGAGTTGTACAGATCCGCGTAAAAGCCGCCTTTTGCCAGCAACTGCGCATGGTTGCCGCTTTCCACAATATCTCCCCCGTTCATGACCAGGATCAGATCCGCATTTTTGATGGTCGAAAGCCGATGCGCGATGATGAACGAAGTTCGGCCCACCGTCAGGCGGTCCATCGCTTTTTGGATGAGTTCCTCCGTACGCGTATCCACCGAACTGGTCGCTTCATCCAGGATCAGCATGGGTGCGTTTTCAATCATTGCGCGCGCAATGGTGACGAGTTGCTTTTGCCCGGCAGACAGATTTGCCTTGTCGTCCAGCACCGTATCGTATCCCTTGGGAAGCGTTTGGATAAAATGGTGCAGGCCAACCGCCTTGCAAGCGCGCACGACGTCTTCGTCCGAAACATTTTCCTTACTATAGACGATATTTTCTCGAATGGTACCTTCAAACAGCCAAGTATCTTGCAGGACCATGCAGAACAGATCGTGTACGTTTTCACGGGTAAGTTCCGAGATCGGGATGCCGTCGATCCGAATTTGTCCGCCGTCGATCTCGTAAAATCGCATCAATAGGTTGACCATCGTCGTTTTCCCGGCGCCCGTCGGGCCGACGATCGCGATTTTTTGCCCGGCTTTGGCCGATGCGGAGAAGTCATGGATGATCGGAATGGCGGGATCATAGCCGAAACGCACATGTTCGAACGCGACGTCTCCGCGCACCGCCGAGGGCAGCAACCGCGTCGTCTTTCCGCTTTCGTCCGACAGCGGCGTCTCCTCCAAAAATTCAAAGACGCGTTCGCTCGCCGCCGCCGCCGACTGCATGTTCGTAAACGCCTGCGCCAACTGAGACAATGGCGAGGTAAACTGGCGCACATACATCGTAAAGGCGACTATGACGCCGAACGACATATCCGTATAGATGGTCAGCAACGCACCGACGACACACACGGCCACATACCCCAAGTTCCCGACAAACGTCATCAGCGGCATCATCATACCGGAAAGAAACTGAGATTTCCAGGCGCTCGTGTACAGCTTATAGTTGATCTCATTGAATTGATTTTTGACAATGCGCTCCGCATTATATGCCTTGACGACGTTATGCCCCGCATATACTTCTTCGATATGCCCGTCGATCTCGCCCAAATACCGCTGCTGCCGCGCGAAATATTTTTGCGATTTTCCCATGATCAGAAACATGAACACGAAGCCGAGCAAACTGGAAAATACCGCCGTCAGCGCCATGATCCAGTTGGTAACGAACATCATGATCACGCTGCCGATCAGCATGACGACCGCCGTTACGAAAGTCACGACCGACTGGTTGAGCGTTTGACCGATCATATCCACGTCGTTTGTCACGCGCGAAAGGACGTCACCAATGCTGTGCGAATCAAAATATTTCAGCGGCAGGCAATTAATCTTGCGAGAAATGGCCGCGCGCATGTTCCGTGCGTTTTTCTGCGTGACCGTCGCCATGATCAGACCCTGGATGTACGAGCACAGCAGCCCGGTTGCATACAGGACGACCAGCAGCGTACAAAGCGCGGTGATGCGCTGCATATCCGGCAGATCGGGTTGCTGCAGCGCCAAGCGTATGGCGTCGGTCAGATCGCCCAAATAGTTCGGGCCCAATACATTCAGCACGGTCCCTGCGACGGCGAACGCCAGCGCAACGACGATCAGAACCAAAAACGGTTTGATAAACAGGAGAAGTTTGCCCATCGCCTGCTTGAAATTTTTAGGTTTTTCGGCGATCCTTCCGCCGCCCGGGCCATGCCCGCCCATCGGTCTGCGACGAGGTGCGTTATTCATTTCCTTCCGCCCCCCTTCCGAATTCGTTCTCCAGCTCTTCTTTGGAGAGCTGCGAATAGGCGATCTCGCGGTACACTTCGCACGAGCGCATCAGTTCGTCGTGCGTACCCTGCCCGACCACGTTGCCTTCGTCCAAAACCAGGATCTGATCGGCGTCGCGAATGGTGCCGATGCGCTGGGCGACGAGAATGCAGGTGACGTCTTGCAGTTCGCGCTTGAGCGCCTGCCGGAGCAATTTGTCTGTCTTGTAGTCCAGCGCAGAAAACGAATCGTCGAAAATAAAGATCTCCGGTTCGCGGCAGACGGCGCGCGCGATGGAAAGGCGCTGTTTTTGCCCGCCCGAAAAGTTGGTTCCGCCCTGGGCGACAAACGCACGATATTGCTCATCTTTTTGCTCAATGAAATCCTGCCCTTGCGCGATGCGTACGGCACGGCGGACCTTTTCTTCGGTAAATTCCAGGCCCTCTTTTTCCCCGTAAGCGACGTTGCTTTCCACCGTTCCGCTGAACATCACGGCACGCTGGGAAACATACCCGATCTTGTCATGCAGGGCGCGCAGCGTATAGTCTTTGACGTTCACCCCACCCACGAGAACTTCTCCCTCCGACGCGTCATAAAAACGAGGGATCAGGTTGATCGCCGTAGACTTGCCGCTGCCCGTCGAGCCGATGAACGCGATCGTTTGCCCCTTCTGCGCCGAAAAATTCATATCGTGCAAGACATATTCGTTCGCGTCGGGATAACGGAAAGAGACGTGCCGAAACTCGACCGTACCCGTCGGCGATCCGGCGGGCGCGGCGTTCAGCGCGCCGTCTTGAACGGAGGCCTCCGTGTCCAGCACTTCGCCGATCCGGCGGACGGAGACCATGGCACGCGGCAAGATAATAAAGACGATCGCGAGCATCATGAACGCCATGACTACCTGGATGGCATAGGAAGAAAACGGGATCATCTGCTGAAAAATAACCGCACGATCCGCAAGCTCCGCCCCGTCCATCAAATAAGCGCCGATCCAGTAGATGGCCAGGGTCATACCGCTCATGAGCATGGTCATGACCGGCGACATGACCGCCATTGCGCGAGAAGCAAACAAATGCGTCTTGGTCAGATCTTCGTTTGCTTTCGCAAATTTCTTTTCCTGGTATTCTTCGGCATTGTATGCGCGTACCACCCGCACCCCCGTCAGATTTTCGCGCGTGACGCTGTTGAGATTGTCCGTAAGTTTTTGGATGCGTTTGAATTTGGGAAATACCGCAATCAAAATAAACAACATCATCGAGATCATGATCACGACGGCGATCGCCGTCGTCACCGACCATTGCCATTGGGTGGCCGTGATCTTGACGATCGCCCAGCCCGCCAAAATCGGCGCCTTGATGATGACCTGCAACCCCATGGAAAGGACCATCTGCACCTGGGTGATGTCATTGGTGGTGCGCGTGATCAAAGAGGCGGTCGAAAACCGATTGATCTCCTCCATCGAAAAACTTTCGACCTTGTTATACACGCGACTGCGCAGGCGGAAAGACACCGCCGCGGCGATGCGCGCGGCAAAAAAGCCGACGACCACCGAACTGATCGCGCTTCCCAAAGCACAAGCCAGCATCATTCCGCCGTTATACAAAACCTCACGCATGGAGGGCTGTGCGGCGGAAGTGACCAGCGCCGTGATCGTTCCCATATAATCGGGCATTTTCAGATCCAACCATACCTGCGCCACGATAAATCCTACCGCCACAAGCGCATAGATCCACTCTTTCCACTTCAGCGTTTTTAATATCCGCAACATCTCTTTCCTCGCAAATTCGGCCAATCGGCCGCTTATATGTCATTATAGCATGTAGCGCATCCGCTGTCAAATTATTCCTCTTGCTTAATAGTTCATATTTGTGAAAAAATAATAAAATTATTGACAGCTCTTTCTCGAAAGAGTATAATACAGGCACATGCACACTGTTTGGGGGTTGTATATGAAGGAAGAAAAAATTCGTGAACTGACCCGATTGCTGTTTCAAACGGCGCCCGCGTTTCGGAAAAATTATCGACAGCCGCATGTTGCGCTACAGCCGCGCCTGCCGCATCACCATATCTTTTGTTTGGTCATTTTGCGGCAAAACGGAGACCTGCGCATGAGCGCTTTGGCCGAAAAACTCTGCGTTTCAAGCCAACAACTGACGCGCATCGTCAACGACTTGCAGCGGCAAGGCTATGTTCTGCGAAAGCCGAATCCGGAAAATCGGCGAGTGATTCATATTTCTCTTTCCCCCACCGGGCTCAATCTGTTAGAGCAATACTATATACAGAGCTGCCAACAAGTCGGACAACGGCTGGAACTCCTTCCGGAAGAGGACCTTGACAGCCTCCTATACCATTTACAGACGATCGCAGCCATTTTGCATAAAATCGATGACTGAATACGCCGAGCAGGATGTTTTCTCTTCGTCGGGTTGACAAAGCCCTTGTTTTTATACTATAATACAAACAAATGCCGGGAAAAACCGACGCACATCTTATTTCTTTCCCGGGGAGGAAACCGTATGTTGAATCTTTTGCTCGCGAATTGGGTCGTTCCCGTCGCTGTCGCCGCCGTTATTCTCCTGCTAATCATCATTCTTGTGGCCTGCTGTGTGGGTACCTACAACAAGTTTGTGCGCATGCGCAACACCTGCGAAGAGGCATGGGCAACCATCGACGTCTATCTGAAAAAGCGATACGATCTGATCCCGAACTTGGTGGAAACGGTCAAAGGGTTTGCCAAACATGAGAGCCAAACGCTGGAAAACGTCATCGCGGCGCGCAATGCCGCCATGACTGCTACGGCGCCCAAAGACAAAATCGCCGCAGAAAATGCTTTAACCGGGACCTTGCGCTCGCTGTTTGCCGTGGCGGAAGCCTATCCGCAGTTGCAGGCAAACGCAAACTTTTTGGATCTGCAAAACCAACTGAAATTGATCGAATCCGAACTGGCCAACGCCCGCAAGTACTATAATGCGACCGTGCGGCAGATCAATACCAAAATGCAGTCCTTCCCTTCCAACCTCATTGCCAAATGCATGAAACTGGAAAAATTTGACTATTATGAAATCGAAGAGGCGGAAAAACAGAACGTTTCCGTCCGCTTTTGAGCGGAGCGATCATGACAGCCCGTATTCAAAAGCGGTTGACCGCCGCCCTGTTCGCTTTCGCGCTACTGGCGGCCCTCGCATCGATCCTTTCCTTTCTCCCTGTTGCCGCGGCTGACGGGCCGAAGGAGGATCTTTCTGCCGATCTTTCTGCCGATCTTTCTGCCGATTCCCCGCTGAACTATTTTGCGGATTACTACTATACCGACTATCGGGTAACCGCCGAATTTACGGGCGGACGGACTTTCCGCATCACCGAGACCATAAGCGTCCACTACATTGCCGGCGGCGGACACGGCATCGTCCGCAACATGCCTCTCAACAGCGGCGAATCCTACCGCAACATCCGTGGCAACGTGGCGAAGATCGGCCAGCAAAATCGATTTTTGCTCGTCTATTTGGGAAGCACCGCCATGACCATCCAACCCAATTCCGACGCCGACTACTCCTTTTCGTACGATTTGATCCTGCCCGTCGGCAAAGCGCGGGACAGCTTTCAGATCAATTTGCTCGGCACCGGCAACGAAGCGCAAATCCAACACTTTTTCGGCGAGGTGATCCTCTCCGATCAGCCGCAAAGCGCCTTTGCGTATTTCGGAGAATACGGGGCTACCGATTCCAAGGAACTGCTTTGGACGCAGTCGGAGGGGCGCTACCGGCTGCAATACACCTGGCAGGATGTCCCGTCCTACAACGGGGTCACATTTGACCTTGTTTTTCCGTCCGGAACGCTGCAAGGCACGGAGCTTCCGCCGCTGGAAATTTGGCTGATCTTCCTTGCCGCCGCGCTTTTGCTTGCCGGCATCCTGCTGTGCCTGTTCTTGCCGCGCGAAACGCTGCTGCCCGTTGTCAATTTCAGCGCACCCGCGGGGATGGATCCTCTGAAAATGGGCTATCTGATCGATCTGAAAGCGGACAGCGAGGACGTTTCGTCTCTGATTTTCTATTGGGCGGACCAGGGTTATCTTGACCTTGACTTTTCCAACGAGAGTGACCCGCTGTTGGTCAAGCGCAAGCCGCTGCCGGATGACGCGCCCTCCTACCAAAAACTCTTGTTCGACAAAATATTTTCTTTGGGAGACAATGTATCCGTCCACTCGTTGAGCTATCGGCTGTACTCGACTACGGATGCGGTACGGCATGCCGTAGCAAAGGACAAAAAGCTCTTTTTCCGCTCCGCGACCGGCAAAATCGCGCTGGGCGCGACGATTGTGACCGCTTTGTTTTTGCCGATTGCGACTTTGCTCGCCCGTTTTTCGGTTTGGATCGGCACCGGAGAAGACTTGCTTTTTGCCGTCGTGAACCTGTCTTCGATCCTGTTCTTTTGCCTGCCGTTTTTGACCTATGCCGTCGGACGGAAGAACGTATTGCATTCGTTCAAGTGGTCGAAGGGCAAGCGGTTCGGCATGTTTCTGTTGCAACTGCTTGCCGCCGCGGCGTATCTGCTTGTCGTTTGCCTGGGCCTGGAATCCTTGTACTTTACTTCCGCTGTGCGCATCCCGCTCGGCCTGTGTTTGGCGCTGTTGCCCGTCGCCGCGCCGTATTGTTTGCGCCGCACTGCCTCGTATCTGCAGACCCTGGGGCAAATCCTCGGCTTTCGCGACTTCATCCGCCTGGCTGAAAAAGAAAAATTGGAGGCCATGCTCGCCGAGACCCCCGACCTGTACTATCATATCTTGCCCTATGCGCAGGTACTCGGCGTTTCGGATATTTGGACGGACAAATTCCGCACCCTTACCTTGGAACCGCCGCGCTGGGTACACAACACCACGGCATTCGATATTTTGCTTTTCCATTCGCTGTATTGGAACACGTCGCGCATGCTCGCGCGCAACCTCGCTTCTCGCCCCGCCTCTCGTTCGGGCGGCGGATTCGGCGGGCATTCGGGCGGCGGATTCGGCGGGGGCGGCGGATTTTCGGGCGGCGGATTCGGCGGGGGCGGCAGCGGACGCTGGTGATAAAGTCCCGCCCCCATCCCCCAAGAGAACAAAAACATCTGCAGCCCTGCATACAAACTCATTCAGAAATCATAACTACGCGTTCAACGCGTAGTTTGCACAAGCCCTATAAGGGCATGGTACAGGCAGCGCTATTCGCGCGGCGAAGAGCTGCCAACCGCAAACTTCTTCAGGCTGCTGCTAAAGCAGCCTTATTTTTTGCCCTCTCCGCCGAACGGATCGATATATTCTTTGATCGTTAGCTGTTCTGCCGCTTGATCTTCCTGCAATTGATTTTGTATGTACTC
>CALVHT010000015.1 GCA_944328645.1 uncultured Clostridia bacterium | reverse complement strand
GCAGCTCGGACCTCCTTTCGGCTTCCCTTGCTCTTTATACGTCTTCGTATTAACCTTCTTAATTAGCTCTTTACTTTTCTTGCCTTTGTACTTTGTTTCTTCGTTTGCTATGCAGTTGTCAATCTTCCGAAACTTCTTCAACAGAAGAAGTACTGCCGCAATCGACAGCTTAGTTATGATAACACTTTTCCTATTATATGTCAAGCAATTTTTGAAAAAAACCAAAAAAATTTTTCCGGTCGCTTTTACACTTTTTTTGTCATTTTTTTGGCGTTTCCGTCAGATTTCTATACAGCAAAGCCGCCTCTTGCTCGGTGATCGCTTTTCCCCAAAGCAGGTCGTCCGCGTAGATGCCGACCGGCTCTCCGAACAATTCAATGCCGCCCTTCCCGATTCCCATGACTCCCTGCAACAGTTCTTCGAACAGGCTGTTCCAATCCTTTCCGCTCCCCAAACAGGATGCATTGAGCACATCGGGCGCGTATCGGTAAGCCAATTCTCCGTTGGAATAAAAAGAGATCCCTTCCTCCCGCTGTACGCAGAGCGTAATATATCGCCAGGTTTTTGCCGTCTGCGCATCCATCTTTTTGACAGGGTCCGGCGCCTCTTCCATGACATCCTGCGTACACCCGCCGCTGATCGCATTGTCCGCATAATAAATATTTTCCGGAACCAGCATCGGAATGGAAGACAATTGCGTTTCCGTCAGAATTTCCAACGCCTGTTCATAGGTGCCTTGAGGGTAAGCGCCCCGTCCCAACAACGCCATACCCTGCGGATAAAGCGGCATGGAACCATTGGATATATTGCGCAAATATCCCCAACCGATGCAAAGTCCGTTCGAACGCAAAAGGTTCGACCAAGCTGCCGCCAGCCCGGTCTCCGTTTTTCCCGCCAGCGCATGAGCGTTATACGCCCAAAACGAAAGCGAAAAACCTTCCCGCGGCACAGAAATTCCCGCAAAATCTTCGGCCGGCGCAAAAGCATCGGCGGGCAGCGCGGCAGGATATAACACGCCCGAGTCCGTTAAATATGCCGCACACGAGCCTCCCATGCCGTCCGCGGCAACATCGACGAGCACGCTGTTTTGCGAAAACGCCAAATCGGACGTACGACCGTCTGCAAACAACGGCATCGGCTCGCCCGTATACGGATCCAACGCCGACACAGCCGTCACTCCTTCTTCCGGCACATCTTCCAGCGGATACAGCGCCCAAAACAGGCCTGCCAACGCCGGATCGGAAATCGTTGCGATCGGCCCGACCGCCGGTTCTGAAACTTCCGGCGGATCCGGCTCCTCCGGCGGATCCGGATCTTCCGGATCTTCCGGATCTTCCGGATCTTCCGGATCGTCCGGCACGTCCGGATCTTCCGGCACGTCCGGATCAAGCGAAGGATCCCCCGTAACCGTCACGATACATTGGGCGGTCAATCCTCCAGCAGAAGCAAAAACTTTTGTCGTTCCCGGAGCGAGCCCAGAGACGACCCCGCTGCCTGTCACCTCCGCAATAGAAGGATCTTCCGCTCTCCAAGCGATTGACGCCTGCACCTGCGATGGCCGTACCGTCGCCGTCAGGGTCGCGGTCTCGCCCACGGCAAGTTCGATGCTCGTCGGCTCGATCAAAACAGCTGTCACGCCAGAATTTGAAGCAGGCTCCTCCGGTTGCTCCGAACAACCCGCCAGCGCGGCCGCCGCCAAAAGCAACATGCCCAAAACCGCCGACGAAATCCTTTTTGCTCTCTTATGCATTTTCCCCTTCCTCTTTTGACGCATATCCGCCGCGCATATGCGCGGCGGATAACCATTTTCTACTGTATCCAAGTCCGACCCGACGATCTCCTCGCCAGAAGACGCCTCGATGCAGGTTATACTTTTTTCATTCCCGACGATATTTTTTTCTGCTGCCCGATCATCCAACCGATGTTCACGACGATCCCGATGATCGTAAACAGGAGGGTCACCGCAAAATCGGACATAACGGCACTGCGAACCTCCTCGTTTTCTTGAACCAATAGCCAAAACATGGACGAGGCGCTCCCCATGATCCCTTCTTCCGCCATCGCCTGCGCCACCGTATATACGTTACAAAAATAAAAGGTCAGCAAGATCATAATAAAAGGAACGATGCAAACGAAAAGAATCTTAACTTTGTTATTTTTACCGCCGAATTTGGAATACAACACCGCGCCGAGCACCATCCCCACGAAAGAAGATATCGAAGCGACAAACCCGAGCATATATAAAATGACAAAGATCACACAACCCAACAACCCGCCGACCAAAGCGCCGAGGATGCCCCGCCCGTAATTGTTCGGGAGTTCTTCCTCCGCTTTTTCCGCTTCCTGCACTTGCGACCTTTTTCCTTCAAAACACTGTTCGTGCGCACGGAATCGACAATGCATGTCTTCGACCTCGATCGATTCCTCCATCGGCTGTCCGCAATAGGGACAAACGGAACCGTCGATCTCCAATGAACGCAGACATTCCGTCACTGCCGAAAAGATCTCGTCCAGTCGTTTCAGCATGCTTCCCATCGTCATAGGCACAAAAGCGAAATAAACCCCGCTGCTGTCTAAACCGATCTGTTGCAGGCGCAACTGTTTCTTCAGCCGAAGCGTGAATTGATTCATGACTTCCCCGGCCTTTGTTCCTAAAAACACGTGGATTCCGACCAAACAGATCGTGGACATTCCCGACCACCCATAGGCGGATACCGCATATCCGTTAAAAGTGCCATGCATTCGGTTTTTTTCCAAGGCGAAGTTGTACTTTGCTGCAAATTGTTCCAACTTTTTATTCATTTGTTTCTCCCCGGCAAGCAGCAAAACGATATCCGGACAAAAACTTGGTCCATCCATGCCTGCCCAGCCTGCCAATATTATACCATGCCAACCAAATCTCGTCAACAGTCATCCCGAAAAAAATGCTCTTTTATGTTTTTTTAATAGATCTGCAATAGAATCGACGTGTACTTTGACCGGGCCGCGGCATGCGAACCAAACTAAGCCCAACGGGAAATTTTGGCAAACCAAAACCCCGCCGAAGCGGGGTTTGCTGCCAGTCTTAAAGCTCTCGGATCTGATTTTCTACTTTCTTTTTCATTTCCAAAAATTTTTCCAGTTTCTCCCGCTCGGCTTCCACCAAATTTTTGGGCGCTTTGTCCGTAAATCCGCGGTTATTGAGCTTGCTTTCCGCGCGTCCGATCTCACCGACGATACGCTCCAATTCTTTGGCCAAGCGTTCTTTCTCCTTCGCCAAATCCACCAACTCACCCAACGGCACAAATACGGTGCTGCCTTCCGTGACCTGCGACATGGTCTTTTCGGCAATTTCGGCGCTGCTTTCGACGAAATCGACCGCGCTGGCGCCCGCCAGTTTGGCGATCGCGTTCGCGTTGGCAGAAATCAGGCGGCGGTTGGCCGTGGATAGATACACCTTCACCTTTTTGGCCGGAGGGCAGTTGACGGCAGTCTTCATGTTTCGGACTGCCTTGATGATATCCATGACTCCCTCGAAGGCTTTCGCCTCCTTTTTATAAGACAGCTTCGCGTTATATCGGGGAAAATCCGCGACCATGATGCTGCCCTGCACCCCGGGAATGTTGCGGTAAATCTCTTCGGTGATGAACGGTACGAACGGGTGCAGAAGTTTGAGTGCGTTTTCCAATACAAAACACAAAACCGACAGCGTGGCGGCTTTCCGATCCGCATCCTCGCCATAAAGCGAACTCTTACAGAGCTCGATATACCAGTCGCAAAAATCGCTCCAAAGGAAATCGTACAATGCGCCGGCGGCGATCCCCAGCTCAAATTTGCCCATGTTCAAGGTCACCTCTTTGATGCAACTTTCCAGTTTGGAGATGATCCACTTGTCGGGCGCGGTCAGTTTTATTTCGGCGAGCGGCGGGATGCGCACGCCCTCCGCGTTCATCAACACGAAGCGAGACGCATTCCAAATCTTATTCATGAAATTACGGCTCGCCTCCACCTTGCCGCGGCTATAACGGCTGTCGTTGCCGGGAGCCACGCCCGTGATCAGCGAAAAACGCAGGGAATCGGCGCCGTATTCTTCCACCACTTCCAACGGATCGATTCCGTTGCCCAGCGATTTCGACATTTTGCGCCCCTGCTCGTCGCGCACGATGCCGTGCAAAAGAACGTCGCGGAAGGGCACTTTTTTGGTGTGTTCGATACCCGAAAAAATCATGCGGGCAACCCAGAAAAAGATAATGTCATACCCGCAGGAAAGCACGTCCGTCGGATAAAAGTAATTGAAATCGTCCGTCTTGTCGGGATAGCCGAGCGTAGAAAAAGGCCAAAGCGCGGAAGAAAACCACGTATCGAGCACATCCTCGTCCTGTTGCAGATTGCGGCCGTGGCAACGCGGGCAATCGGTCGGATCCGTCTTGGATACGATCATTTCTCCGCAGTCGCGGCAGTACCAAACCGGAATACGATGTCCCCACCAAAGTTGGCGGGAAATGCACCAATCTTTGATTCCCTCCATCCAATTATAATAAATCTTTGAAAACCGCTCGGGCGTAAATTTGATTTTATTGCGGGCGACCGCGTCGATCGCCGGCTTGGCCAACGGCTCCATGCGTACAAACCATTGCTTGGAGACGATGGGTTCTACGGTGCTTTTGCAGCGGTAGCAGTGCCCCACGTTGTGCGTGTGCGGCTCAATTTTGACGAGTGCCCCGCACGCTTTCAAATCCTCCACGACCCGTTCCCGCGCGACATACCGATCCAACCCGACATACGCCCCGGCGTTTTCGTTCATGGTTCCGTCGTCGTTCATGACACGAATGACGGGCAAATTATGCCTTAGCCCTACTTCAAAATCGTTCGGATCGTGCGCAGGCGTAATTTTCACGGCGCCCGAGCCGAATTCTTGGTCCACATATTCGTCGGCAATAATCGGGATTTCGCGCCCGACCAGCGGCAAAATCAGCGTTTTACCGACCATATCCCGATAACGCGCGTCGTTCGGGTTGACCGCGACCGCCGTATCGCCCAACATCGTCTCGGGCCGAGTCGTGGCGACGACGATGAACTCGTCGCTGCCCTTGACCGGATATTGCAAATGCCAAAAATAGGATGCATCTTCGCTGTATTCCACTTCCGCATCCGACAGAGCCGTTTTACAGCCCGGACACCAGTTGATGATGCGGTCGCCTCGGTAGATCAGGCCCTTTCGATACAAATTGACGAACACCTCTCGCACCGCACGGGAACAGTTTTCATCCATCGTAAAAGCCAGGCGCGACCAGTCGCAAGAGACGCCCATCTTTTTCATCTGCTCGACGATGCGGCCGCCATATTTCTCTTTCCATTGCCAGGCGCGTTCCAAAAAGCCCTCGCGGCCCACATCTTTCTTGGTCAGACCTTCTTTTTTCATTTCCTCGACGATCTTGACTTCGGTCGCGATGGACGCGTGATCGCAACCGGGCAGATACAGGGCGGAATACCCCTGCATACGCTTAAACCGGATCAAGGCATCAATGATCGTATTGTCGAGCGCGTGACCGAGGTGGAGTTGCCCCGTAATGTTCGGCGGCGGAATCACGATCGTAAACGGTACTTTCGCCGGATCGACCTCCGCGTGAAAGTATCCCCGTTCCATCCATTCGCGATACAACCGATCCTCAAAATCTTTGGGGTTATAAGTCTTTTGCATTTCCATATTCCACCTTCTTATCGGCCGTCTTCCGACCGCGTCTCCTTTCACGCCGAGCGAGCCAAAGCACGCAATCGCCCATTGTTTTACTTATTATAATCAATCGGCAAAAGATTGTCAAACAAAAGCAACGATCCCAAAAAGATTCTTCAATGGCCGCCCCCAGGAAGAATGGGCAAGCGAAATCGAATGCGGCGCAAAAAGAACAGCGCTCCGGTCGGCCGCATAATTTTTACAAGCCTGGGGCAAAAGCCTGTCAAAACGAACGAACGTCGCATACCATGTAGTATTGAATAAATCCAAAACGGAGAACATGATGAAAAAATTTTTAATCGCAATTTTCTGTGCCCTCTTCGCCGTATTGCCCCTGGCGGCGTGCAAACCGAACGAAGAAGGGCCGACCAAAATACGGCTGAGCGAAGTTACGCACTCAGTTTTTTATGCGCCCATGTACGCGGCCGACGCGCTGGGCTATTTTGCCGAAGAGGGAATCGAAATCGAACTGACCAATGCAGGCGGTGCCGATGCGGTGATGGCCTCCGTCCTCTCGGGCGGCGCAGACATTGGCTTTTGCGGGCCGGAAGCAGCCCTGTACGTGCTCATCGGCGGTTCCAACAACGTTCCCACGGTTTTCGGGCAACTGACCAAGCGCGACGGGTCCTTTTTGGTGTCTCGCATCAACGAGGCAGATACCTTCGACTGGAACGCCAGCCTCGCCGGCAAAGAAATTTTGGCCGGCCGCAAAGGCGGCGTGCCGGCCATGACCTTTGAGACGATCCTGAACGAACACGGATTGTACGACGGACAGAACGTCTTTATGAACTATGACATAAATTTCAATTATATGACCGCGGCCTTTGAATCCGGTACAGCCGATTATTGCACCATGTTCGAGCCGGTTGCCTCCGAATACGAGAAAGCCGGCAAAGGATATGTGGTCGCTTCCGTAGGCGAGGCTTCCGGCGAGGTCCCCTATACTTGTTACATTGCCCGCGAAAATTACATTTCTGCCAACGAAACACTGATCGAAGGGTTTTTGCGCGCCATGATGCGCGGGATTGCCTATATCAACGGAACAGACAACGATACTGCCGCCGCGTTGTTGGCTCCTTACTTTGACGGAACAGAACTGTCCTCTTTGGCGACCTCGTTGGAAAGCTACAAGAGCATCGACGCTTGGCAGGAGGACATGACGATGACCGAGGATTCGTTCAATCGGCTGCAAGACATCATCGACAATGCCGGTGAACTGGAAAAGCGCGTCGATTTTGCCGACCTGGTCGACACTTCCTATTCATCGAAAATCTACGCAGAGCTCAACGCCTGATCGCCGGATCTGCCGCGGCGGATGCACAGCGCCCGCCGCGGCGGCACAAAGACACACGAGAGGAAAAACCTATGCACGAACAATCCAACCGGACGCCCGTCTTGCAATTTCGGGACGTCTGCCTGACTTACCATACAAAGACGGGAGAAACGCTCGCCGCCCAATCGATGAGTTTTTCGGTCTACGAAGGGGAATTTATTGCCGTCATCGGCCCCTCCGGCTGCGGCAAGACCACCGTGCTTTCCCTAGCAGCCGGACTCTTAAAACCGTCGGCAGGCGAGATCCTTGTTTACGGTAAAAAGCCGCGGCGCGGCGCCGACTGCTTCGGTTACATGCTGCAAAAAGATGAACTGTTCCCCTGGCGAACGGTCGAAGAAAACATTTTTCTGCCGCTGGAGATCCAGCACAATCGATCGCCCGAGGCCGCAAGCAAAGCGCTTTCTCTCGCCGAAAAATATGGACTGGGCGGGTTTTTAAAACATTATCCCGACCAGCTTTCGGGCGGGATGCGCCAGCGCGCCGCCCTCATTCGCACCCTGGCTGCACAGCCAAACATTTTGCTGCTCGACGAGCCATTTTCAGCGCTCGACTACCAAACTCGCCTAACCGTTTGCGATGACGTGTACAACATCATTCGCGAGGAAAAAAAGACGGCGCTGCTCGTCACGCACGATATTTCAGAAGCGATTTCGGTCGCCGACCGCGTATTTGTGCTCAGCGCGCGCCCCGCACGGGTGATCGCTTCGCACACCCTCGGTTTTGGCGGAACCGTTCCGCTCAAGCGGCGAGAGTCGCCCCAGTTTTCCGGCTGGTTCGAAACGCTTTGGAAGGAGCTGAATTTATGAAACAAATGACGACATGTTCGCTCGAACACAAAAAGTACTTACTAAACCGAAAAAAAGAGACCGCAATCGTGCAAATCGCTCGATTCGGCCTGTTGCTTGCCCTGCTCGGGATCTGGGAATTGATCGCAGCCCTGCAATGGGTTGATCCATTTATCCTTAGTTCCCCCTCGCGCATCGGCAAAATGATCGCGAGCTTGGCCAGCGACGGATCCTTATTTTACCATATCGGCACGACGCTTTGGGAGACGCTTCTCGGTTTTGCCATCGCCGTCGTCCTCGGCACTGCAATCGCGCTGGCCCTGTGGTGGAGCGAACGCGCGCGGCGAATTTTGGAACCGTACATTGTAGTCCTCAATTCTTTGCCGAAAATCGCCCTCGGCCCCGTCATCATCATTTGGTTCGGAACGGGTTCCGCCGCTATCGTTTTTATGACGGTGCTGGTCGGCATCATCGTCGCGACCATGAACATGCTCGGCGGGTTTTTGGCCACCGATCCGAACAAGATTCTGCTGCTCGAATCGATGGGAGCGAGCAAACGCCAGATCCTGACAAAACTTGTCATCCCGTCGGCCCTCCCCGATTTCATCGGCATGCTCAAAATTTGCGTCGGCATGGCGTGGATCGGATCGATCATGGGCGAATACATCGTATCGAAAGCGGGCCTGGGTTACTTGATCGTCTATGGCGGGCAGGTATTCCGCTTAGACCTTGTAATGGCGGCGACCGCCATTCTGTGTGTATTGGCTGCGGGCATGTACGCGCTGGTCGCTTTGGCTGAGCGGCTGCTCGTCAAAAAGTAAACGACGCTCGCGGACGGCGACAATCACAAAAAAGACCAATCCCGCCGCCCCGACAAGCGGATATATCCACCGCACGATCCCCTGAAGTCCGATGGCTGAAAGCGCAAACGCACAGACACACAGGCCGGCGCGCCAAAACGGCGCGCCTTTTTTCCCTTCCACGCTGCAGTGCAGCGGATAGTAGGAGGAAAACAGCGTCGTCACAATCCCGCAAATGCATACCAGCGCAAACAGTTTTCCGAGTGCGCCGCTTCGCCCCGCGACCGCTAAAAAGGGGAACGGCGCATTCGCCGCATCCGCACGCACGACGCTGCCCAATACAGCGGCAATGCAGAACCCGATCAGCATGGCTGCCAGCGCACAGCCGGCACCGCCCGGTTTTCTCGCCGCGCCCGCGTCGCAGACGACAGGGGCGGCGAGAAAACAATTCATGGCAACATATAGCAACACCGCCAGCAAAGATCCGAATGCCTCGGCCGGTTTTCCCGGCACGTAAGCCTGCCCCACACCCGCCGCGTACAAGGAGACAAACGCCAAAATCAGCGGCACCAGCAAAAGATTGACCGTATAGATGCCTTTTACGCCTCGGTGCGAAAGGCCGTACAAGAGCGGCAGTGTTAAAAGCGCCGCGACGGGAACGGAATAGGCGATTCCAAACCCCTCGCGCACCCCCACATCCAATCCGGCCAGCATACTGCCGCACATGATCAGCGAACAGGTCAAGATCAACAGCCGAAAGAGTGCAGCGACTCGCCCGAACACCTGGCGCAACACGCCTTCGAACCCTCCATAGCGCGCGCCGCAGCGATACAGCAACAAAAAACAGCCAAAAAACAGCCCAGCCGCAATCGCCGCATGGGGAAGAATCCCCTGCGCCGGAAAAAACCGGACAAGCTCGGCACCGGACACAAAGCCAGCGCCGACCACAGTTCCCACCAGCGCGGCAGAAAGACGTACGGTATGCCGTGCTTCCGCAAATAATCCTTTCATGTCTCTATCTTATGTTTCGGACGATGCGTTTATGCGAGGAGCGTCTGCGAGAAAACGGGGGAGACGGTACCGTCTCCCCCGAGTATTTTTAGGATACGCGACGCATCTTCTTTTTACGATGGCAGCGGATCCAAATTTTTGAAATTTCCACGGCAAACAACGGGAATACGGAGAGCGCAATGCTCACCAGCCATTCCTGCCAGTTCAGATTGGTCAAACGGAAGAAGGATTGCAACGGCGGCACGAATACCACAACGGCGACAATCGCCGCAGAAGCGACCAGCGCAATCAGCAAGAACGGATTGTGCCCCTGCCCGCGCTTGAATACGGATTCGGTATTCGATCGCTGGTTGAGCGCGTGCGCCAACTGTGACACCGACAACACGATGAACGTCATCGTCATCGCCTGCAAATGATCGTGCTCAAAACAGAACGTTCCGATCAGGTACGCCGCCCAAGCCGCCATAGAAATGATCAGGCCATGGAACGCGATGCGGATGATCATGCCCCGCTCGAATAAAGTACCGCTTTTGATGGGCTTGTGTTTCATGATGTTGGCGCTGGCCGGATCCACGCCCAATGCAACGGCAGGCAGCGAATCGGTCGCCAAATTGATCAACAAAATATGCACTGCCTCGATCGGCATCTCCGGCAGACCGATGCATACGGCAATAAACAGGATCAAAATTTCGGCAATATTGCCGGCCACCAAAAATTGGATGACCTTTTGAATGTTGCGATAGACGCGCCGCCCTTCGCGAATTGCATATTCGATGGTCGTGAAATTGTCATCCAATAAGATCACATCGGCCGCATCCTTGGCTACGTCCGTTCCGGTAATGCCCATGGCGACCCCGATATCCGCCTCTTTGAGCGCCGGCGAATCGTTGACGCCGTCGCCCGTCATGGCGGCGACCTCGCCTGTCCGCTTTAATGCGCGTATAATGCGCAATTTGTCTGACGGCGATACGCGCGCAAACACCGCAGCCGTTCGGACCGCCTCGTCCAACTGCTCGTCCGTCATATCGTCCAACTCCGGGCCGGAGACGACGGTGTTCCCTTTTCGGAAAATATGCAACTGCTTGGCAATGGCCATCGCGGTAACCTTGTGATCGCCCGTGATCATAATGACGCGGATCCCCGCCTCGTGACAGGTCTCCACCGCACGGATGACTTCCTTGCGCGGCGGATCAATCATGCCGACCACGCCGATAAAGGTCATGTCTTTTTCCAAGTCTGCCGATTCGTCTGCGGGGACTTCTCCGATGCGGCGCACCGCAAACCCTAAAACGCGCAACGCTTCACCGCTCATTCGGTTGCAAACTTCCAGGATGCGCGCACGGTCTTCCTCCGTCATGGGCCTTTCCCCATCCGCAGTGCGATACATGCTGCATAGCGGCAACATTTCGTCCACCGCGCCTTTTGTGAATGCGATATAGCCTTTCGCGGTACGGTTGACCACGGTCATACGCTTGCGGTCTGAATCGAACGGCTGCTCAAACATGCGCGGATTTTCTTCTTCGAAGGCTTCGCTTTCGATCCCATAGCGTTCCGCAAACAGGACCAGCGCCCCTTCCGTCGGATCCCCCAACACCTTGCCGGGATGATCTGGATCCTTGGCGGCATTGACGCAGAGCGCACAGGCAGACAACAGATCGCCATACGTCTCCTGCCCGTATTTGGATGTGATATCCGCCGCGCTCGTCGTCGCGTTATCCAAAAAATCATTCCCGATCGCGACGTGCGTAACCGTCATCTGATTGAGCGTCAGCGTACCCGTTTTGTCACAGCATACGACCGTCGCGCTGCCCAACGTTTCGACGGAGGGCAAGCTCTTGACAAGCGCGTTTTTCTTGGCCATGCGCTGGACGCCTAACGCCATGATGATGGTTGACGTGGCAGGCAGCCCCTCCGGGATAATGGAAATCGCCAACGAAATGGCAATAAATACATAATTGATCCAAGACGCCCACCCGTCGCGCAAAAGCCCGATCGCAAAAATTGCGACGCAGACGATCAATCCGACCAAACTCAACGTTTTTCCGACGGAATTAAGCTTGCGCTTCATTGGCGTATCCGTCTCGTCCTGCTCTTCCAACAGGCCCGCGATCTTGCCGACCTCGGTATTCATACCCGTACCGACGACGATCCCCGTCGCATTGCCATACATGACGATCGACGAGCTGTACGCCATATTCACACGATCACCCAACGGCGCATCTTCCGGCAAAACGGTCGGCCCGTCCTTTTCGGAAGGAACGCTCTCGCCCGTAAGCGCCGCTTCTTGGATCTTTAAATTCGAATCCTGTATGATGCGAATGTCGGCGGGTACAATGCATCCGTCCTCTAAGTATACGATATCGCCCGGAACCAGCTCGCGCGCGGGAACGACACTTTCCTCTCCTTCCCGCAAAACACGCGCAGTCGGAGCGGTCATATTTTTTAACGCTTCCAGCGCATTGGCGGCTTTTTTCTCTTGAATGACACCGATCGTCGCATTCAAAGCCACGACGACAAGGATCACGATGCACTCCGCCAGGCCTTCCCCTTCGATAAAATGCATGACCAACGAGAACGTCGCCGCCGCGATCAGGATCAAAACCATCACGTCCGTCAACTGTTCCCAAATCATTTTGCCGACGCTCTTCGGCTTTTTCTGCCGCAGATTGTTCGGTCCGTAAACGGCGAGTCGCCGCGCCGCCTCCGCGTCGCTCAATCCATCACCGTCAGTATGCAGCGCCTCCTCCGTTTGCGAAACGGACAGAGAATGCCACGGCCTTTGTTGCTGACTTTCCATAAAAAACGGAAAAATCCTCCTTATAAAAAAATTATAACACAAAAAGACATAGCCTATACGGTTATGCCTCTGTTTTCGCTATGTATTTGGTTGGGTTGGGTTGTCGGCGGAACCGTCGCCGTCGTCGCCAGTCATGCAAATACTCCTAAACAAGTTTTTTTAATTATACAACATCCTGCCTGCCCTGTCAACCGATTCACGGGAGTTTTTGCTTTCAAACAAAAAAACATGACTCGTACGCCCGCCGTTTCCCTTGACAAATTTCCGCGTCCGCCGTATACTTTATGTAATATAATCCCATGACAGTATCATATTGATCCCTGTCAAATCGAGGCTCGCATGGAAATCATTGCACAGCGGGTGTTAAACCCGCTCTACATTTGGCTGGACATCGCATTTTTGATTTTTTTCTGCGCCCTGCTTGTGCGCCAAAAAAAGTATCTGACCCTGTTGTTCGCCTTGGCGGGCGGCGTATTGTATATGCTGGTTGACTACGGAATTTTCCATCTGCTGCTCGGAACACGTTCCATTCAAGGCGGGAACCTGTTTTGGGTATTGCTTTGGATGTCGATGAGCTACGGCATCACCAATTTTGCGTGGATCTGGCTCTGGATCTCCAAAGACAGACATTTGACGGAATGGTCTTTGCTCATCTGTGTGTGGTGGTTTGCCGCGCCTCTGATCGCCGCTACCTTCGACGGGGCGCTCGAACCGATCAAGATCCAGCGCACGACCGGGGCCTACCACGGCTATATGGCGATCATCCTCTTCCTTTCCTATGCCGCCGCGATCGCATACAATCTCGCACAACCCAGCCGGGAACGTCGTTTCCCTCTGCTGTGGTTGCTCGCCATCGGAATTTTGGTGCAGTTTGCCTGGGAAGCCGCCCTGCTCCTCGGCGGTATCCGCAGCGCCGAACTGCCGGATGCCGGCAGCAAACTTATGACCTTGCTCGTCAATTCTTTGCTGGAGACCAATCTCGGAGTCGTTCCTCTGTTCTGTATCTTTGTTTGGATCACCGCGCGCGTGAATGAGGACCTTCGACGCCGCGACAAGGTCCGTTTCGGCGAACGAATCGCCGAAATCAATCGCCAAAAAGTGCGCCAACCGTTTAAAAGCACGGACCATCCGCCTGCTGTTTGAAATTTCAAAAAGCAAAAGCAGCCGCGGGGCAAACTGCCCCGCGGCTGCTTTTGCATATTTCGGAACCGGCAAAGCGCGGGTCACTTCAAGTATTTCATAGACAAGAATCCCGTAGCTTTGCACCCCTTTTTCAAGCGAATGCCTTTGCCCTTGGTCGTGCGATCTTCGATGGAAATATCTTCTTCCGTATCAGCCGTCACCAGCGTGCCGTCGTCCATCTGCACGGCTATCTTGTACGGAACTGTTACGTAGTCCGCATACAGCACGCACCGTTTGCCGCCCAAGTCTACGATCTTGACTCCCTTGCGATAGCGCGCCATCGGATCGATCTGCGATGCGATGACCTTTTTGATCGTATTCCCGTCGGTCGCGACGATGATCTCTCCTTCCGCGTCGATTTGGCTCGCAAAGACCACAAAATCCCCCTCATTGAGCGCGATGCCGCGGACGCCGGCCGAAATACGGCCCTGCGAAGGGATGTCGTTTTTGTACGCGTTCAGGCACATGCCTCCTGCGGTAACGAAAAACAGCGTCGTCGTCGGTTCCGGATCATCCTCCTCTACGCCAATGATCCGATCCCCGTCGTTGACCTTGACCGCCTGGAAAGCGGATTTAATGATGTTGTATTCTTTCCAATCACTCTTTTTCACATACCCTAACCGCGAATAGAACAAAAGGCTACCCTTGGGCATCGTCTCGCCCACCGCATAAAAGGCCACCGGCTTCTCTCCTTCCTGCGCCTCGGGACATAGCTCGGCGTATTGTCTGCCGCGGTCTTTGAGGCGCCCCGGATCGTACTGCGAAAGGTCGATCTTGTAACAGTTGCCCGCATCCGTAAAGGAATAAACCGTCTTGTCCGTCGACGTATGCAAAATGCAGGTAAACACGTCGTTCAGCGTCGAACGCTCGCTCAACGTCTTATCGGACTGGTTGAAGTTCTTTTCCTGCACGAGCTTGATCTCGCCGCCCGCCGTAACGCACAGCACGCAGGGAATCGCCGGGCGCACGTCGTCAAACTTTTCTACTTGGATGTCCGCCGCGTCGCGAACCAGCGCACTGCGGCGCTCGCTCTTATACTGCTTCTTGATCTCTTTGAGTTCTTCCTGCACGACCTGCATCTGCAATTTTTTGTTTTCGACGATCGCCGTAAGACGGGCAATGAGTTTTTTCAACTCTTCCAACTCCTGCTCCAGCTTATAGATCTCCAGCTTGGTCAGGCGCGCCAGCCGCAAATCCAAAATCGCCTGTGCCTGCCGTTCAGACAGTTTGAACCGGTCTCGCAAACGTTGCCGCGCTACCGGAACGCTCTCGCTCTTTTTGATGATCTCGATCACTTCATCGATGTTGCGTACCGCGATGATCAGACCTTCTAAGATGTGGCAGCGCTCTTTCGCCTGGTTCAGATCGTACTTCGTCCGGCGCAATACCACCTCACGCTGGTAGACGACGTAATGTTTGATGATGTCCAGCAAGCCCAGTTGCTGCGGCTTGCCGTCTGCAATCGCAACCATATTGATCCCGAACGTCGTTTCCAGATCCGTGTATTTATACAGCGCCGTCAAAATCTTATCCACGTCTGCATCTTTTTTGATCTTAATGACGGCGCGCATCCCGTTGCGGTCGGATTCATCGGTGATATCGGAAATCCCACCGAGAATATCCTTCTTTTCTTCGCGCAGGTCCGCGATTTTGGCGAGCAATTTCGCCTTGTTGACTTGGTAGGGCAACTCGGAAATCACGATCAGCTTTTTATCGTTATCCCCCTCCTCGACGCTGACTTTCGCGCGCAGCGAAATTTTGCCGCGCCCCGTCTCATACGCCTGTTCCAGCTCTCCCGCGATGATATATCCGCCCGTCGGAAAATCCGGAGCCTTGATATACTTCATCATTTCCTTGAGTTTGATTTTCGGATTGTCGATATAGGCGACGACGCCATCGATGACCTCTCCCAAGTTGTGCGGCGGAATGTTGGTCGCCAAACCGACAGCAATCCCCGAGGCGCCGTTGACGAGCAAATTGGGAAAACGGCCGGGAAGCGTTTCCGGCTCTTTGAGGCTGTCGTCAAAATTGAGGCTGAACCGGACGGTATCTTTTTCGATGTCGCGCAAAAGTTCAAGCGCGAGCGATTCCAAACGCGCCTCGGTATAACGCATAGCCGCGGCGGGATCGCCGTCAACCGAGCCGAAATTGCCATGCCCGTTGACCAACGTCATACGCATGTTAAAATCCTGCGCCATGCGCACCATCGCGTCATAGACGGAGGAATCGCCGTGCGGATGGTATTTACCCATGCACTCGCCGACGATGCGCGCACTCTTTTTGTGCGGCTTGTCGGGCGTGAGCCCCATGTCATACATGGTGTAAAGGATGCGCCGCTGCACCGGCTTTAAACCATCTTCCACCCGCGGCAACGCGCGGTCGAGAATGACAAATTCGGCGTACGGAAGCATGGAGTTGGGCAACACCTCTTCCAACGGCGTCAAAAATATTTCGCCACTCTGCGGTTGGGACGCAAGCCCTTGCTGTTTGTCTTTGTCGCTTCGTTTTGCCATGCCTTGCCTCCTGCCTTACAGATTGACACGATCCATAAAGGTATCGATCTTATTAAAATTCGCGTTTTGCGCCAAAAATTCTTTGCGCGCCTCGACGCGGTCTCCCATCAGCGCCGTGACCATTTGTTCCGCCTCGGCGGCATCTTCGATATTGACGCGGATCAAATTGCGGCGGGCGGGATCCATGGTCGTTTCCCAAAGCTGCTCGGCACTCATCTCCCCCAGCCCTTTGTATCGCTGCAGTTGATATCCTTTCCCTACGATCTCGATCTTTCGCTGCAGCTCCTCGTCGTCATAGGCATATTCGACGATGTCTTTTTTATAGATCTTGTACAGCGGGGGCATGCCGATGTATACGTTTCCGTTATTGATCAACTCGCGCATATACCGGAAAAAGAAGGTAAGCAGAATGCAACGGATGTGCATGCCGTCTTGGTCGGCATCCGAAAGAATGATCACTTTGTGATACTTGAGATCGTCCATGTCAAAATCGCTGCCGTAACCTGCACCCAGCGCGCTGATGATCGTACGGATCTCTTCATTGGCCAACACCTGATCTATACGCTTTTTTTCCACATTCAACGGCTTTCCGCGCAGGGGAAGGATCGCCTGCGTCTGCCGAATGCGCGCTTGTTTTGCCGTGCCGCCCGCCGAATCGCCCTCGACAATGAACAACTCGTTCAGTTCCGGTTTTTTTCCGGTACAGGCCGCCAATTTTCCGACCAGGGTCAGATTTTCGATGCTGTTTTTGGCGCGCGCAACTTCCTTTGCCTGCCGCGCCGCAATGCGTACCCGCGCCGCACCTTGTGCCTTTTTCACGATCTCGTCGAACACGCCCTTCAGTTCGGATTTACGAAACAGCGCTTCCATCCCCTCCACAGTCGCCGTTTCGACAGGCTGCCGCGCTTCCGCATTGCCCAGTTTGGTCTTGGTCTGCCCCTCGAACTGCACGTTTTTCATCTTAATCGACAAAATCGCCGTCAGCCCTTCGCGGAAATCTTCCCCCAGCAAATTCGCATCTTTTTCTTTCAAAGCTCCCAGCGCGCGGGCAATGTCGTTGAGGCTCTTGGTCAGCCCCGTACGAAATCCGGTCTCGTGAAATCCGCCTTCCGGCGTGGGAATGTTGTTGACAAACGAAAACAGGCTTTCGGTAAACTCGCTCGTATGCTGGATCGCAAATTCGATGAGGATCCCGTCCTTCTCCGCCTTATAGCCGATAGGATCGGCATACAGCGGCGTTTTCCCCTCATTCAAATACATCGCGAAGTCGTGCAGACCGCCGTCGTATTTATAGTTTACCGCAATGGGTTTCTTATCCTCCGGCACCCTCTCGTCCACGAGGTTGATCTCCAACCCTTTGTTTAAAAAAGCCAATTCCTTGAGCCGTTTCGAAACGGTATCAAAATGAAAATTCACACTGTCAAACACTTGCGCGTCCGGCTTGAAACGGATGAACGTACCTGTTTTGTTTGTCGCGACACCCGTGTCACACAAATGCTCGTCCGGCACGCCGCACTGGAATTTTTCAGCCTTCTCGTCATAGTAAGAACGAAACGACATCGTATACACCGTCTTGCGGTATACCTCAACGCGCAGCCACTCGGACAATGCGTTGGTGACGGATGCACCGACGCCGTGCAGACCGCCCGAAAAAGAATAATTGTGTTCGTCAAATTTTCCCCCCGCATGCAATTGCGTAAAGACCACCTCAACGCCGGAAACGCCCGTCTGCGGGTGAATGTCCGTCGGGATTCCGCGGCCGTTGTCTTCGACAGACGCGCTCCCGTCCTTATACAGTTTTACTTCGATGCGACTGGCATATCCGTTGGACGCTTCGTCGATCGCGTTATCGACGATTTCCCACAAAATATGGTGCAATCCCTTCGTTCCCGTCGAGCCGATGTACATGCCGGGACGCAGGCGTACCGCGTCCAACCCTTCCAGTATCTTTATATCCTCGGCGCTGTAATTTTTTTCGGACATGGTTCTCCTCCGTTTTACTTAAGATGCCGACCGGGTGCCGTCAAAGCAATACTTCCCCCGATTCTACTCGGTATTATACCACAATCGAAAGCATTTTTCAATCGAAATGCGACAACTGCCGGCAAATTCCGTACGCTTTTCCTTTCGCCCGCCGGCCGGCAGATATACGAAAGCCGCGCAAGACAGACGACGTCTTGCGCGGCTTTCATGCCCATCGGCTTCCCTCTATTTTTTTCGCACGGACAGGCTTTCTAAAAACTGTTCGATCCGAACAAAGGCTTCCTCGAAGTGTTCGCGTTCGTTCAAAAACTCGTGGCGAGAATGCGGCAAAAGACACACTTCCGCACGCCGGATCCCCTGTTTTTGATAAAACTTGCTTAACCGTTCGACGCCCGCCGTTCCGCCGACCGGGTCCTCCGCGCCAGAAATCAACAACAGCGGCAGGTCCGGATCCAGCCCCGCGGCATTTTTGCGCGAATACAACCCCGCGAGGCCGCGAAAAAAGCTCGAATAAAAGGCATTGCTGCACACAAAGTTGCAGTACGGATCCTGACGGTATCGCTCGTTGTTCTCCCGATCCGTACTCAGCCATTGCCACGGGCCTTCTTTGAAGCGCTTGTCATATCCGCCGAACACCATGCGGTTGACCAAACGCGCGGGCGCATCCGGGCCCTTACAGATCCCGCCGCAGTTCGCAAACAACCGCCCCGCACGCACCGCCGCGCCGTTCTGACGCGAGCTGCCCGCAATGATTGCGCCGTCCAACCGATCGGCGAATCGCTCGATGAATGCCTGCGTCAAAAACGAGCCGTACGAGAAACCGAACAGGACATACGGGATGCCCGGATATTTTTGCCGAAACATATTGGCGAGGTCCACCATATCTTCCAGCGTGTCCGCAAACATATCTCCCGGCGCATACCCCGGCGTATCCGCGTCCGTATCGCCGTGGCCGCGATGATCATCCGCCACGACGACATACCCCTGTTCGTTCAGCCGGCGAGCAAACTTCTCATAGCGCGCAGCATATTCGTTCATTCCGTGCGCGATCTGCACGACTCCGACCGGGTGCGCGACCTCGGTCCATTCGCGCACAAAAATCATCTTTCCGTCTTTAGCGGTCAGTTGCATTTCCCCCTCCTTGCGGCAATCTTTCATGCTCTTTTCTTTTATTGTAATCCAATTCGCCGGCGTTGTAAAGTCTTTTCACGGATCCCGCGGGATCGATAATATTTTTTGGGATTGTCCAATATAGTATTAGTAAATACCGATGCGGTATTCGTATCCCAGGAGGCTATCAACCATGAAGACCTTGATTCTGACGGGCGGCGGAAGCGCGGGGCATGTCGTGCCCAATTTGGCATTGCTTCCCGATCTGCGCCGCAACTATGCCCTCGCCTACATCGGCACAGACGGCATCGAACGTGAACTGTTGCAAAATACGGGCATCCCCTTTTATTCCATCCGCGCCCCCAAACTGGTGCGCGGATCTGTGACCGCAAACCTTACGCTTCCGGCACGACTTCTCCGCAGCGTACACGACGCCAAACGAGCCCTGCGTGCCGCCAAAGCAGACGCGGTCTTCTCAAAAGGCGGGTACGTGGCCTTGCCCGTCGTCTTGGCGGCGCGCGCCCTGCACCTTCCCGTCTTAACGCACGAATCCGACCGCACGCCCGGCCTCGCCAACAAACTGATCGCGCGCCGCTGCAACGCCGTTTTGACCAGCTTTCCCGAAACCGCACGCGCCTTCAAAAACGGCATCTATACAGGCTCTCCCGTCCGCGAAGAACTCTTGCGCGGCGATCGCGAAAACGCATTGCACAAATATGGATTTTCGGGAAAAAGAACGATCCTGCTCGCGTTCGGCGGCGGAAGCGGCAGCCGCGCATTGAACGAGGCTTTGGAAAATGCGTTGCCGCGCCTGTTGCTTGACCTCGACGTTTTGCATATCCGCGGCCCGCAAGGTACGCCGCCAACCCTGCCGCCCGGCATTCCCGGCCGGTATTGCCCGCTCTCTTACGAGACGGACATGGCATCCGCATATGCCTGTGCCGACCTCGTACTTGCCCGCGCCGGCGCAAACACCCTGTTCGAATTGCTCGCCCTGCGCAAGCGAGCGCTCCTGGTTCCGCTCGAAAACAAACGCTCGCGCGGCGACCAAGCAGAAAATGCAAACTACTTTGCGCGCAAAGGACTTTGCCGCGTTTTGCGCGAACGAGATCTCACGCCCGAACGCCTTACGGACGAAATCTACGCCCTGCGGCGCGACTCGGCATTGGATCGCCGTCTGCAAGACTGCGACTGCACAGACGGAAACCGCGCCGTTTTGGAGCACATTCGATCCTTGTTCCCCGCATCCCCTCAAAATGTCTGACACAGTACTATTCTTGCACCTTTTTCCATCCGATCATCCTTCTAAATTCC
>CALVHT010000014.1 GCA_944328645.1 uncultured Clostridia bacterium | reverse complement strand
TTGGGCATAGCTGGTTTACCTCTATTTCATTATACTTGGTTTCCTACTTGCTTGTCCAATCTTTTGGGTACTATTCATTCTGCTTAAATTCTACCGAATTTATGGGGATCGGAACGGTATTTACCCTGCAAAAAGGGTTTGTGTTTGCCGACCATGAACTGAAAGAGGACATCTCGTTCATCTATGCAGACGCAAGCAGATCGTTGGATCTGTACGATCCGGCGATCCACGAACCGACCAGCCTGTCCATCGATAATACGTCGGAACAGAACAGCACTCCCGTCAACGGCACGCTGCAAATCACCGCAACGGTGAGTGCCGGCGCCGCCACGACCGTGCAATATTTTTCGAGCGATGAGTCGATCGCGACGGTCGATCGTCTGAGCGGTCAGGTAACGGGCGTGGCCGAAGGCTCCGCCGTCATTACGGCAAAAGCCGGAACGCTGAGCGATGACTTTACGGTGTATGTGATGCCGGGATCGGACGTGCAGGGCGTCGAACTGGGCAATTATTATAAAATATACGTCGAAAAGGGCGGCACGGTCTCAATCCCGGCTGATTTTACGGCCCACGCCGTCTATGACGATAACGGAACGCCGGTTGCGGGCAAAGACTTCGCTTTGACGGCGGAAAACTGCGTGCTCAGCGCGGTCGATACCGCTGCGACGGGTACATACGCGACGCAGGCAACGATCTCGTTCGGCGGAAAAGAATACACGCTGGACGGCATATCCGTCGAAGTATACGAGGTCGTTCCCATGGTCATCAAGGAATTGGGTGTCGTGGAATGGTTCAATTTCAGCACGTTCGTGCAGTTCCCCAACAGCACGATCAACTCGGCGAACATGACGGACAGCACGAAGATCCCGAACGCGACCAAATACACCTACACCCGGGCGGATGGCACGGAGGTCGCATGCGGCACCTACAACCTTGGCGGCGGCAACATTGCGATTATCCCGACCTTTTTTGACGGAAATCAGAACATCGACAACTGGAATCAAGAACCGTATATGCAGGTCGGCGACCGCATCACCTTGGAAGCGGGGCTGGAAGGATATATGTGGACGGGCGAAATGGCGCCGACGCAAGAGGACAACGGGGCAATCGCGCCCGGAACAGGCATGATCGTGCCGGAATGCCGTTTGGCCGAAGAAGTGACTTACATCTTTGACGGAAGCATCTGGATGATCTATATTCCGTATACCGACCTCGAAGTGGAATCCACCGCTTCCGTGCAGGTGGGCGAAACGGTCAGCCTCAATGCGATGCGCGTTCCTGAAAACGCGACAGAAGGCAACATTTACTATACGAGCAGCGACACATCGGTTGTAACCGTCAACAGCAACGGCCGCATCACGGGCGTGAAAGAAGGGACGGCGACCATCACCGTCACGCTGAAAGAGGGCGTTGCGGGCGAAAAGACCAAGACGGTCACCGTGACCGTGACGGACGGGATCGTCGGATTGGAGTTTGCGGAAGGATCCGCGCTGACCGTTTCAAAGGGCAGTGAAGAACTGGATCTGAGCGGGCTGACGGCGTATCTCGTCTGGGCGAGCGGCAAGCAGGAAAAAGCAGATCTGTCGAGCGCCGAAGTTATCGGTTTCGATCCGAATACTGTCGGGGAGACTGAAGTGACCGTCAAGATCACGGTGGACGGAAAGACCTATCAAGCGCAGCTTCCCGTCACGGTGGAGGGCGGCGGCTGCAGCTCTTCGATCACCGGAACGGCGGGGTTGATGCTGGCTGCGATCGCATTGCTGGGCGTTGCCGTAACGGCCGTCGTGCGGATCCGTTTTAAGAAACGAGAAGGCTAATTTTTCAGAACCCGTGGTGCCGTTTTTTGCCGCTTCGTCGCCTGGCGTTGCGAAACGCGGCAGGAAACGGCCGCCCACGGCAAATACCGGTACGCATGGTTGCGTCCGGGGCAATACACATCCATCCCCCTTTCGCGGAGGCGGGCGGTTGCCGCGTGCAGCGGCTCTTTCGCAAAAAACAGAGGAACGAAAATGTTGAAACTTGTCAATTTTAAAACAGAATATCAGGAACGGCCGCTTGCCGTAGAAACCCGTACACCGCGGTTTTCCTGGCAATATGCCGGTGATTTTGTCGGAACGCAGGCGTCCTATCGGATTTTGGTGGCCACGGACCCGGCCCTTTTGCAAGAAGGGAAGGCAAACATGTGGGATAGCGGCAGGGTGTTTTCGGCAAAAAGCATCGGCATCGAATATGCCGGAGCGCCGCTGCGCTCGCACAGCCGATATTTTGTATGCTGTTTTACCGAGGATACGGAAGGGCATGTGTTTTATTCGGAAACCGCCGTTTTTGAAACGGCGTTGTTTGACGCGGCCGACTGGAAGGGGAAATGGGTTTCCATCCCCAACAATTTTAACGGGGGTACCCTGTTGTTTCGCAAGGTCATCGCGGTGGATGCTTCCCGCAAGATCGTGCGGGCTCGCGCCTATGTGTGCGGGATAGGCTATCATGAGTTTTTTGTCAATGGCAAAAAGATCGGGCAGAGCGTGCTCAATCCCGGCGTGACCGAATACAGCGAGAGGGTTTTCTACTGTGTTTATCCGATGGACGAGCTGTGCGTCGGCTCCAACGTGATCGGCGTGGAAGTCGGATACGGTTGGTACGGGGCGCGCAAGCTGTTGGTGCAACTATATTTGGAATACGAAGACGGGCGGGTAGAGGAGGATCATTCCGGGCCGGGCAACGGCTGGTGGGTAGGCGGAAGTCCGACGATCGACAACAGCGTGTACGGTGGCGAAATTTACGATGCGCGCATAGAAGATCGGTATCCTCGCAACTGGAACACCGTTGAGTTTGAGCCCACGTGGGCAAACGGATGGATGTATACCATCGCAACGTCTGCTCCGCGCGGCAAGCTGGAAGCACAGCAGATCGAGCCGATCGAGGTGTGTGCCCGCTATCCCGAGCAATCGCGCATCGATCGGGGCGGCAACGTGTGGATCATCGATGTGGGGCAAAATCTGGCAGGATGGCTGCGTATTCGCGTACGCGGAGAACGAGGCGCCTCCGTGCGCTTAAAATTCGGGGAACAGCTCACGGCGGAAGGATACGTAAATCAGTTGAATCTGCGTTCTGCGCGCTGTTCGGATACGTATGTCTTAAAAGGAGAAGGCGTGGAAGAATATGCGCCGCGCTTTACCTATCACGGGTTCCGCTATGTGCAGGCGGAGATCTGCGGCAGGGCGGAGTTGCTTTCCTGCGTCGGCGAACACGTGCACACGTCTGCACGCCTGGTGGGCAGCTTTGCCTGTTCGGATGAACAGCTTTGTCGCTTGCATCGGAATGCCGTCGTGACCGAACAAAACAACGAACATTCCATTTTGACGGATTGCCCGCAGCGTGACGAGCGCTTCGGCTGGCTGAACGACCTCGGGTCTCGCATTTATCAAACGATGTATAACGTCGATCTGGCGCGATTCATTCCCAAATTTATCCGCGATATTACGCACACGCAGCAGAGCGACGGCGGGATCGGCGACACCGCCCCGTATTATACGGGCGGCGTGCCGGCGGATCCGGTCTGCATCATTTATCCGCTGTTGGCCAATTATGCGTATCGGTATTACGGAGACCGCCGGACGGCGGAAACGGAATACGAACCCATTCGTCGTTGGGTCGAGTTTTTGCTCTCTCGATCGCACAATTATCGAATGGACTACTATTACTACGCCGATTGGGTGCCGCCGTATACCGACGTAAAGGCCGACAGTCTGTATGTTTCCACGCTGTATCTCCTTTGGCATCTGCAGGAAATGAGCCGGCTGGCGCAGATCACGGGGCACGCCGAGGACGCAAAGCTCTACGCAACGCATGCGAGCAACTGTATTTGCGCCATCAACGAGCAATATTTCGATCCCGCGTCCTGTCAGTACGGCAGCGGAACGCAGACGGAGAACGCGTTGGCGCTTTCGCTGGGCGTGGTGCCGCCAAAGTATCGGGCGCGCGTCGCGGAAAATATCTACCGGGATGCCGTGGGGCGCAACCATCATTGTACGGGCGGCAATATCGGCTATCGGCATATTTTTTACGTTTTGGCAGAAAACGGCTACGCGGACGAAGTGATTCGAATTCTCAAAAATCCGGAATATCCCGGATGGGGATATATGCTTGCCAACGACGCGACAACGGTTTGGGAACGCTGGGAAGCGGAAATGCAGAACGAGATGCATTCCTTCAATCATCCAATGTTCGGCAGTTATGACGCGTTTTTCTATCGGTTTTTGGGCGGGATCGCAGTCGAAGAGGATGCGTACGCCTGTGATAAGATCCGCATTGAACCGATTTTCACCCGGTTGCTCGATTCGGTGGACTGCAAGACGGAGACCGTTCGCGGGACAGTAGTTTCGTGCTGGAAGCGGGAACAGGACCGGATCGCTGTACATATCGAGATACCGCCGCAGACGTTTGCGCGCGTTCGGCTGGGCAGAGAGGAACAAACGCTGTCGGCCGGTTCCTATGACTTTGTGGTGGAAGAGGCTTTGCTTTCGTAACTGCGCGGCGCTGTGCAGACGGTAGGCTGTCAGCAAAGACGGACGCCCCCCGATCGGGGGGCGTCCGTCTTTGCCTCTTTGAAAAGGTTCTTGCGTCTGCGCCCGCAAAGGAGGGGCGCGTCAAACCAAAAGAGGCCGCCCCCGAGCCGATCGCCGGGGGCGGAACAAAAAACATGGCAGATCAATTATTTTTTGCCATTCCAGCAATACGTACAGAAACGGCAGGCAGGCAAGCCCGTCGACGCGAGCATGTCGTCCAGACGATGGTAACGGAGCGTCGTAAATTTCAGCTCGCTGCGGATCTTTTCCACCATTGCCGCATATTCTGCAGAATCGGGATCGGCGTAGGCAGCCAAATGCGCCGCTGCGTTTTCGCCTTCCAGTTCGGAAATTTTGCGGCGGGCGATCAGCTCCATTTCAGAGGTGGAGCGAGAAAAATTCAGGTACGGGCAACCGTAGAGCAGGGGCGGGCAGGCGAGTCGGATGTGCAGCTCTTTGGCGCCGCTGTTGTAAAGGAAGTCTGCGGTGCCGCGCAACTGGGTGCCGCGGACGAGCGAATCGTCGATCAAGACCAGTCGTTTGCCGCGGATGAGCGCGTCGATGGGAACGAGCTTCATGTGCGCGATCAGATCGCGGCGCGACTGCGTGGGCGGCATGAACGAGCGGGGCCAAGTGTGGGTATATTTGACGAACGGACGGGAGAGCGGAAGTTTGGAACGGTTGGCATATCCGACCGCATGCGCAGTGCCCGAATCGGGCAGGCCGGCGACGCTGTCGGCGCATACATTTTCCCGCGCGGCAAGCGCCGCGCCGCAATTATAGCGCATTTGTTCGACGTTCAGTCCCTCGTACGAGGAAGCGGGGTATCCGTAGTAGACCCACAAAAACGTACAGATCTTCGTCTGGTCTAAGGGGAAGGGGGCGCACACCGTTTCGGCGCCCTCCGCCGTCAAAAATACGATCTCGCCGGGGCCGAGTTCCCGGCAGTGTTCATAGCCGAGATTTAGATAGGCAAAGGATTCAAAAGAAACGCAGTGCGCGTCTTCTTTTTTGCCGACGACGACGGGCGTACGGCCCACGATGTCGCGTGCCGCATAGATGCCTCCGGGAACAAGAATGAGGATGGACATGGACCCGTCGATGACGCTCTGTGCAAAACGGATGCCTTCGGGAATGGTGTCACGCCGGTTGATGAGTGCGGCCACCAGTTCGGTCGCATTGATGTTGCCGCCGCTCATTTCCAAAAAATGTGTTTTTCCCGAGTCAAACGCTTGGCGGACGAGTTCGTCGGTGTTGTTGATGTGGCCGACGGTCGCAATGGCGAAGTTGCCCAAATGCGAGCGGACCAACAGCGGCTGCGGCTCGTTATCCGAAATGCAACCGATGCCGATATTGCCCTGCATTTCTTGGAAATCCCGCTCGAACTTGGTCCGAAAGGGTGAATTTTCGATATTGTGAATGGCACGATCGAACCCGTTTTTACCGTAAACGGCCATCCCGCCGCGGCGGGTGCCGAGGTGCGAATGGTAGTCGGTGCCGAAAAAGAGGTCGAACACGCAATCTTGTTTTGAAGCAACTCCGAAAAAACCGCTCAAAATTTCTGCCTCCTATAGATTTTTTCTGGCGTGAAAGAAAAATTGCCTCGCCTTTCCCGCCTTGCTTGGGGCGCGGAAGGATGCCGCGAAGCCGAAATCCTTTTTATTATAGCACAAAGGCGTGGGAATGTCAGCCGTTTGACGGCAGGATCTAAAAATTTTTGCACGGTCGCTTCCCTTTGGAAAATCGAACCAAGTAATTGACTTCTCGCCGCCGCTTGCGTTATAATGAAAGCAAAGCATACGGCAGTTCGCCGCAAAGGGAGGTTATTTGCAATGAAAGTTCTTTTGGTGAACGGCAGTTCACGCGAGAATGGCTGCACCGGCGCCGCTTTGGCGGAAGTTTCCCGTGCCCTGCAAGAAGAGGGGATCCAAACGGAGTCCATGATGATCGGCAATCAGCCGCTGCCAGACTGCGTTGCCTGCCGAAAATGCCGCGAATTGGGCAAATGCGTGTTTGACGATGTAGCCAATCGCCTGGCGGAAAAAGCGCGCGAGGCGGACGGCTTTGTGTTCGGTTCGCCCGTATATTATGCTCACCCGAGCGCGCGCCTTCTTGCGGCGATGGATCGCGCGTTTTATTCGGGAAAGGAAAATTTTGCATTTAAACCCGCGGCGGCGGTGTTGAGCGCGCGCCGCGCCGGTACGACGGCGTCGATGGACGTGATCAACAAATATTTTACCATCAGCTCGATGCCGGTGGTCTCGTCCAATTATTGGAACCAGGTCCACGGAAACCAGCCCGAAGAAGTCGCGCAGGACTTGGAAGGGAAAATGACCATGTATAACATCGGCAAAAACATGGCATGGCTGTTGCGCTGCATTCAGGCAGGGCGAGAGCAAGGCATCTTTCCGCCGCACAACGAAAAGATCACCACAAATTTTATCCGATAAACGGCGTTTCGCGCGGCCCGGGCAGTTTTTCCCGGGCCGCGCGTGCATGTGTGCGCTTTGAAATGAAGATACGGCGAGCGAATGCGGCCCCCGATGGCTTTAAGTCACACGGGAGCCGCATTCGCTCGCCGTTTTGGGCGCAAGGCGGATCAGCGATAGCGCGCAGGCATCTGTCATAATTCGCATAAAATTGCGGATACTAACTCTCGAAGCCCGGCGAGAGCGGAGCAAAGGCGCTCGTTTTGATGGCTGACCAAAGAGGGAACGACGATGCGCTTTTTACACAGAGTTTATCAGATCGCCTGCGCCGATTTTGCCGTGCGCATCCGTTATGAACGGTACAAACGGCGGCATTGGCGATTGCATCGCGCTTTTCCGTTTTTGTCCTGGGCCTATTTGCTTTTTCTCGCCGTCTGCCGCAAGGTCCTGCGCATCCGCGCGGAAGAGCGGCTGACGTATCCTGAATCGAGCATGCGCATATACCCGGCTCCGGCGCGGTTTCTGCGGCGATGCGCGCAGGCCAAGGCGGTCGCGTTTCAAGTGGTCGGAACTTTGTTGCTGGCGCGTTCGGCCGACCCGATTCCTCGGTGGAACGCGGTGGGGTATCGTCTGCGCGTGGCAGACTATCCCTCGGTGCGGCGGGAAGCGGCGGCGGAAGCGAGCCGCCGTGCGGGAGGCGCGGCGACGCAGGAACAGGTGTGTGCCGTTCTTCAAGAGTGGCTGGGGATCCCGTCGGAGGAGCTTTGCCGGCAAGAGCAGGAATCTTTGCGCGCTTTTTTAATTCCAAACCCGTATTTTTTGAAAATCCTCCCATGCCTGCGCGCACGGGGGCAACGCGTCTTGGCGGTAGACGAGACGGGCTTGCCCGCCGCCTTTTGGGAAGAGTTGTTGGCGGAAAACGGCCTTTCGCTCGAGCGGGTCTATGCGGCCGCCGGCGGGCAAAAACTTTGGAGGAGCGTGCGAGCGGCGGAAGGCGATTCTGCAATGTATGTGGGAAGTGATGCGGAAACCGTGCGGGCAGCCGGCCGGCGCGGGCAGTTGTTTCCGGATCTGTTCCAGGCATGTGCGCTTTACCGCCCAGAATCCAGCGGGTCGACGGTTTCTTCGGTATACGCGTCCATCGTGGCCGTGCATCTGCATGCGGAAGAACGGTTTGCAAGCCGATTTTATGAACACGGCTTCGCCTATGGTGGGATCCTTGTCTACGGCTTCTGTTCCTGGCTGGACGATCTGGCGCGGCGAAAGCGTTACGACGGGCTATTGTTTTTGGCGCGCGATGCGCAGATCTTGTACGAAATCTATCGTCGCTATTTTGGCTCGGTCCCGAGTTATTATCTGTCTATTTCCCGTTTGGCGTCGATGAAAGTCGTTTTTCCGCAGTATAGTCATGTCTTTTGGGAAATGGCCGTCCGCGCGAAAGCGCGGAAGAAGGCGAGCATGACCGTACGCGAGGCGCTGGAACAGGTCGGGTTGGGCGAATTGCTCCCGCTTCCGGTGCGGGCAAACGTGGCGGGCGAGGATCGGTTGGATGCGCGCGCAGCGGAAGCGCTTTGCCGGTATTTGTCCGAAATCCGTTCAAAGATCGCAGAGATTTATGCGGCGGATACGGCGGCGTTTGAGGAATATTTTGCCCCGATGATTCGAGGGAAAAAGCGCGTATGCGTGGTAGATTTGGGTTGGAGGGGCACGATTTTTACCATGTTGGCCAAGTATGTGGAGCGCACGCACCCGGAAACGGAGGTGCGCGGCGCCATGGTGGGCACGACCAATTCCGCCCTGTCTAACTATCTCGTTGACAGCAAACAGCTGGACAGCTATTTGTTTTCACATACAAAAAACGTGCGCAACATAGTAGGAGAACGGGAATTGATGTTGTTAGAAACGCTGTTTTCTTCCGCACAGGCGAGCACGGTCGGGTATCGAACGGACGGAGACGGGGTTGCCCGGCCGGTGTTTGGCCGGCCGGAAAACGCGCGGCAGGGTGCGTTTGAAGAAATGCGGCGGGGCATGTCGGATTTTTGCGCGCTGTTCCACGAAGCGCGGAACTGTTTGCCGTATCCGCTGCAAATTTCAGCGGAGGATGCGTATGCGCCCATCCGGCAGATCAATCGCAACCGCCGCTACAATTTGGCTCTGTACGGCGATCTGAACGCCAGCCCGGAACCGAACGGTCGCCCCGTTGCCCTGCGAAAGCTGTTGCGCGAAATGAATGGATAGCGCCCGCGTTGCACGGGCGGCAAACAACCCAAAGGAGGAAAAACCCATGAAAACACCGCGATTATCCGTAGTTGTGCCTTGCTATAACGTCGAACGATTTGTCGAAAAATGTCTGCGCAGCCTGTTGGAACAATCGTACAGGAATGTCGAAATACTCTGCGTGGAGGATGCGAGCGATGATGGCACGCGTGAAATTCTGGAACGAATGGCGCGCGAGGATGCGCGGATACGCGTCTTGTACCACGAACGGAACGAAGGATTGTTCCGCGCCCGTTTGACAGGCGCGGCGGAAGCGGTCGGCAAATACATAGCGTTTGTCGACAGCGACGACTATGTGTCTTGTGATTGGTTCCGCCCCTTGGTGCAGCGGGCGGAGGAGACGGGGGCGGATATGGTGCTGGGCAATATCGTCGAGGTGGACGAAAACGGGTGGAGACATTATGCCAATATTCCGCGCCGTCTGCCCGAGGCGATCCGTACCCTGCAGGGAGACGCCGTGATCCGTACCTTTTTGGAACAACGCGGTTGTCTGTATTATTGGCATGTGATGTGGAATAAGGTCTACCGTCGTTCATTTTTTGCGCAGTGCGTGCCGCATTTTGCCAAGCTCGAGGGTCACTTGGTCATGACGGAGGATATCGCATTTTCGAGTGTCCTGTATTCCTATGCGCGGCGGGTGGAATTGTCGGACAGCGACTGTTATTTCTATTGCCGTCATGCCGCAGCCTCGACGAGTCTTTCGCAACCGCCGGAAAAGGTAGTCAAAAATTTGAACGACGTGATCCGCGTCTTTCGGTTTTTTCGTACGATCCTGCAAGAGCGGGGGATTTACACGGCGTACGAGGCGGATTATCTGGCTTTTCGCGCCAAGTATTTCCGCATTTGGTGCAACAATGTCACCGCGGCGGGATTAGACGGGGATAAAAAGGTCACAGAGACGTTGCTTCGCGGGTTTGGCGAAGAAAAATTGTCATTTTGTACGCAGTATGAATTTCATTGCAACTCGCTCAACACCGCGTGGGACGATCGTTTGGAGCAAATCAAGCGGGAAATTTTAGATCCCGCCAACGCAGTGATCAGCTTTGACGTGTTCGATACGCTGCTGAAAAGACCCGTATGGGTACCGCAGGATATCTTGTATTTTGTGCAGTACGAGGCGCGCGACGTGTTGGAGGGATGCGAGGAGAATCGGTTTTTTAAGATGCGCCGGCATGCGGAACAAAAATGCCGCGACATGGATCGGGCGCGCAACGAGCTGAGCGAAGATGTGACGCTGCACGAGATCTATCGCACCATGGGTGAACTCTACGCGCTGCCGCGCGAGACGGTCGAAGCCCTGCAGCGGACGGAGATCCAGGTCGAGCAGGCATTTTTGCGGGCGCGGTTGGCCGGGAAAGGGCTGTACGAGCTGGCGACATTTTTGGAAAAGCCCGTCGTGCTCGTGTCCGACATGTACCTTTCGGCCGAATGTTTGCGAACGATGCTCCGCAACTGCGGCTATGAAGACGCGGCAAAACTTTATGTCTCTTCCGACTATCGCCGCCTCAAATATACCGGCAACTTGTTCCGCATCGTCTTGCGCGATCTGCGCGAGTCGTACGGGGTTTCGCCCGAACGGGTGTTGCATATCGGGGATACCTGGCAAAACGACGTGATCGTGCCGCGGGGGCTGGGGATGAAGGCGGTTTTTTTGCCAAAGGCGATCGACGTATTTACCGGAAATGTGGGGGACATTTTTAATGGAAATTGTACTTCGTTTTTAAAAGAAAATCTGTCCACACAGTTCGACACGCGCCGCATTGCGGGGCAGCTTTCCGTGCGCACCCTGTATGCCATCATTGCCAACGACATGTTCGACGATCCGTTCCGTCCCTTTCAGGCGGAATCGCGCTTCAACGGGGATCCGTATTTTATGGGCTATTTTGCGCTCGGGCCGTACGTGCTGGGGTTGGCGAAGTGGGCCTCGGAGATCGCGCGCACGGAAAGTTATGAAAAGATCGTATTTTTGGCGCGCGACGGTTTTTTGGTCAAGCAGGTGTTCGACCAAATTGTTCGCCATGTCGGTGCGGCCACGGCCAGCGATTACGTTCACGCTACGCGCAAAGCGGTGCTGCCCTATGTGACCGATGCGGAGTGGAAATTGTATTTGGCCGATAATTTTGTCAATATTTTTTCGCCGGACTATACGTTCCGCAAGTTTCTTCGCCTATTTACGCCGATCGCGCGGCCGTTGACCCCTGCACTCGAGCGCGAATATGCGCGCCACGGGGTGGATTTGGAAGAGCCGATCGGCGATCCGCAAAAATTTGTGCGTTTTGTGCGCCTGTTCAATCGTCTCTCCTTTGACAAAGCGCGTGCGGCACAGGCCAAAGAGACGGCGCGCGCGTATTATGCGCCAAAGTTTGCGGGGCGCTGTGCGGCCTTCGATATCGGCTACAGCGGACGCATTCAAAGGGCGCTTTCCGATCTGTGCGGCCATCCGATCGACGCGCTGTTCGTCCACGACAACGGTTTTTCGACGCAGTCCATGGCGGCAAGCGGCGGATTCCGCGTCTATTCTTATTACGATTTTAATCCGTTGGCCACAGACATCTTGCGGGAGACCTTTCTGTCCGAACCGGGCCCGTCGTGCGTGGGATTAAACAAGACGGAGGCGGGGGTATTTCCGGTGCTGGAGCAGGCGCGAGCAGACTATTCGCGGGATTTTGCCATACGTCTGATGCAGCGCGGAGCCTTGGATTATGCGGAAAGTTTTTTGCGTTCGTTCGGCAAGTATTTGGATTTTTTGGCGCTGCGTAACACCGAAACAGGGTTTTTGTTCGAATATTTTTGTACGCAGATCAGTGAATTTGACCGGTATGTGTTTGTCAATCATACCATCGAAGACAGCGTATACAGCGGTTTTGATGGGCTGAGCCTGGTCTATCGCTGGAATGAAAATTTGCACGAGATTGCCGGGGCAAACGCCGGTCCGCCGGAGGAATCGAACACGGAAGAAGCGATTTTGCCGCCGGGGAAAACGATGGACGAGGCGCTGCAGGGAAACCCGCGCTGGAAAAAGGCAGTCTTTTACTGGCTGTTTGATCGCGAAACGTTGCGGCGCAAACTGCGCGAACGTCGGGCGCGGCGGGAAGGACAGCGAAAGATTCAATGACCGCCGGGCAAGGCGAATCAAGATGAGGGGGATGGGAGCATGGAAGTAGGGCTTTTGCGCAACCGTGTCCGGATCGGAGCGGACAAGGCAGACCTGTTGCAGGATCTGGGTATGAATACGGGGAATCTGGTGTTTTGGGAGGCGATCGAACGGCTGTTTGCCCCGCGGATCGTGGATTTTTCGGAGACGGAACGGCTGTCTCAGATGCGGCGCGTCATTCTTACCGACTTGATCTGGATCCGTGAAGATACGAACTATAGCGAGCTGGAAAATCTGATCGACCGATTCCCGATCCCCTTTGTGCCGCTGAGCATCGGCCTGCAGCACCAGGAATTTGCGGTCGGATTTCGCCTGTCCGAACAAGTGGTGCGCCTGCTCAAAAAGCTGGAAGAGCGGGCGGTCTTGGGCGTACGCGGCGAGTATACGGCCGATGTCTTGTATCGTCATCGGATCCAAAACATCGCCGTCATCGGCTGCCCGTCTCTATACTATTGGAACAACCCCGCATTGCGCGTGGAAGGGCAGGCGGCGGTTTCTGCCGGCTGTAACTTTCGAACTTTTTACGGGCCGCTGAGTGCGGCAGAAAAACAGTTCTTGAGCTATTGCGCCCGCTACGATCTTCCCTTTATCGAGCAGACCGGCTGGAGATTTACGATGGAAAACTGTGGAGAAAGATCCCTTTTTCATGCGATCAACAGCTGGCTGCAGCGGCGATCGGCGATGCCGTGCAGTTTTTCTGAATGGGAGTCTTTGCTGCGCGGGATCAATTTCTCGCTGGGCGGGCGGTTTCACGGCAATGTGATCGCGCTGTGGCGGGGCGCAAGATCATTGTTTTTAACCACGGATTCGCGCACGCGGGAGATGACCGAGTTTTTCGGGTTGCCGAGCCTTCCGATGGAATCGTTCGATCGGAGCAAACCGCTGGAATATTATTACGAGCGGGCAGATTATACCCGCTTTAACCGGATCTATCCCGAACGGTATCGGCGGTTCGCAGAATTCGCCGCCGCCAACGGCTTGCGGTTCGCGCCTTCTGCCCTGCCTTTGCCCTTTGCCGAACCGGAATCGGCAAAGGCTGGGCTGTAAAATTTCACCGAATTTTGACGCAAAGCGAAAAAAAATGTGTTATAATGGTTGCATGAATGCATGGATCGATCGGAGACGTCCGCGCTCGCGGGTACGTACTCTATGTGCAGCGGGGATCGCCGTGGCCGTCGTGTACGCGCTGGCCGATGTCCCGTACATAGCCGAATATTGGTTTGCGCGCGGCTTGACCCGCTGGCTGAGCGGGCTGATCGGCGCAATCACCAATGTGTTTCCCTTCTCGTTTTACGAGTATGCGGCGGTCGCCTTGATCGCCGCTGCGCTCTTGGCGATCGTGGGCTTTTCGTTTTTGCTGGCTTGGCGCGAATATGCGCGCTGCAAGCGGTGGCTGTACCGCCTCGCGCTTGCGGGGCTGGCGGTCGCGCTGGCTTTCGGGGTCTTGTATGCGCCGCTGTATGCGCGTGCGTCGGCTGCCGAGGCGCTCGGCCTTTCCGATGAGCGCCCGATCACGGAAGAGGATGTATTCGCGGCGGCAGAGTATTTTGTAGAGGAACTGAACGCTTTATCCGCACAAATGGCGCGGGATGAGCAGGGGAATATTTTGCCTGCCCTCTCGTTTTCGCAGACGGCCGACTGCCTGAACGAGCTATACGCGACCGTCGGCGGCGGATATTTTGCATCCTACGAGGTGCGCCCCAAACCGGTCGCCCTGTCCGTGCCCATGACCTATTTGGGGATCTCGGGCATTTATTTGCCGTTTTTTGCGGAAGCGAACATCAACACAAACATACCGGCCTACCAGCTTCCCGTTACCATGGCGCATGAGATGGCGCACGCCAAGGGCGTTTCGCAAGAGAGCGAGGCAAACCTCTGCGCTTACGTTTTGTGTGTCCGCGCAGAGGAAAACGATATTCGTTACGCGGGGCTCATGTCGGTGACGGCGAGTTTACTCAACAGCCTCTCGCAAGCTCCGTATGACGTTTTATACGATCGGTTGGATCCGGCCGTGAAGCGAGAATACCGCAACGCGCGCGAGCATTTCGACCGTTACGACGGGTGGTTGGATACGCTATCGACTTTTTTCAACGACTTGTTTTTGAAGGCGAACGGCATCTCTTCCGGAACGCGCAGCTATGGGGAAACCACTCGCGGACTGGTGGCTCTGTATCGGTCGCTGTGCAAAGAAGCGGAGAATTAAAAAATATGTCAAATCGAAGGCAATCGCGCAGCGAAAGCGTTGACAAATCGCGCGCGCGTTTGATAAAATATTCGCCAGGTGAACGTTTCGCAATGCGTTCCCGTACGATTGAGGGGGAATACCGACATGACGAACAAAGAGCGCGCAATGGCCATCTTGCATTATCGCCCGGCAGACCGCATGCCTGCCGTGCATTTCGGATACTGGAGTGAGTTGCTGGAGGAATGGGCGCAGCAGGGGCACATTTCTGCGGAATTGGCTAAGGCCTGGGCGGACGGGAACGAAGCGGACAGAGAGTTGGATAAGCGGATTGGCTGGGATTTCAACTGGTATACGACTTTTTCTGCGTCGAACAGCCTGTTTCCCTCCTTCGAGCCGTTGGTTTTAGAGACGCTGCCGGACGGATTTTTGCGCGTGCAAAACGCCTTCGGGCTGATCGAGCGGGTGCGGCCGGGGGCCGGTTCCATCCCCGCCGAAGATGACTATCAGCTCAAAGACCGCGAAACGTTCGACAAGCTGTATCGGCCGCGCATGCAGTTCTGCGCCGAGCGGATTCCGTACGAAACGCTGCAAACGATGCATCCCGAACGGGAAGATCGGCCCATCGGTCTGCACTTGGGCAGCGTGTTGGGGGATGTCCGCAACATGCTCTCGGTCATCGGCCTTTCTTATGCGATCTTTGACGATTACGATTTGCTGCGCGAAATTGTCGATACATATGCCGAAATGCAGTACCGTTGCGCAGAGGAAGTGCTCAAGACGGGGGTTCGGTTTGATTTTGCGCATTATTGGGAGGATATCTGTTTTAAAAACGGACCGCTCCTCTCGCCGGACGTCTTTGCGGATCTATGCGCCGCGCATTATAAAAAACGGAACGAGCTTTGCCGTCGCTATGGGATCGACATTATCTCCCTGGATTGCGACGGCGTTACGGAAAAACTTTTGCCGATTTGGTTCGAAAACGGAGTAAATACCATGTTTCCGATCGAGGTGGGAACATGGGGGGATCAATTCGCGGCGGCACGCCGTAAATTCGGCCGGGGCATGTTGGGCGTAGGCGGCATGGACAAGACCGTTTTCCGCAAAGACAAGGCCGCAGTGGACGCAGAGATCGCGCGCATGCAGGTATTGGCAGGCGAGGGAGGATTTCTTCCGTGTCTCGATCATCGCCTGATGCCGGGCAGTGATTTTGGGTTGGTCTGCTATTATGCCGACGCGATCAAAAAATTACAGTTCTGAAAAGGGGCGGACGAAGGCGGCTTTGTCCGCCTTTTTTCTGTCGGTTGAGCCTTTTTTTTCTGTCCGTGGGATCGGCGGGTGATGGGAGTGAAAAGCAGATGAAAACCGTGCCGGAGTTTGGCAAAGCGATTGACATTTGGGTGGCAATGTATTAAAATCGAAAAAATGTTAAGGACTGAATCAAACGGGGCGGAGGGATACGATGAAGACGAGTGAATTGTTACAAGATCTCTATGGGTTGACCAAGCGGCTGGAGGATATACGGCTGTTTCGGCAGGACATGCCGTTCAACAATACGCAGATGCAGCTTCTCGGCGAAATATTGCGCGCGGACGAGGCGGGCCAACGGATCATATCCAGTCGTTTGGCAAAACTGCTCGGTATTACGCGTTCGGCGGTTTCGCAGATCGTCAACAAGCTGGAAGAAAAGAAGATCGTACGGCGTGTTTCGGACGAGCATGATCGGAAGATCGCCTACATTGAATTGACGCCGGAAGCGCAAAAACTGTACGAGCAGATGTGCGTGCGCGCCGACTTGATTTTGGGGCGCGTAGTGGCACAGTTGGGGGAGGACAAAGTTGCCGGCTTTATCGCGGGGGCGAACGAGTTTATCGATGCGTTTCATGCGGCGGCGGACGACGTGGAGGCGAGCGCCGTTGCCGCGGAAAAATTGTCTTAACGGCGAGATAGAATTTGCAAAGAACGAGGAGAGAGGGATGGCACAGGAAATTCTTCGCTTAGATTCCATCAGTAAAGATTATAAGACGGCGGGCATGACCGTCCATGCGCTGAAAAACATCAGCTTGCGCTTTCGAAAAAAAGAATTTGTTTCGATTTTGGGGCATTCCGGTTGCGGAAAGACGACGTTGTTGAACATTATCGGCGGTTTGGACCACTATACTTCGGGGGATTTAATCGTCAAAGGCATCTCGACGAAAGATTTTAAAGACGGGGATTGGGATGCCTACCGCAACCACAGCATCGGATTCGTCTTTCAAACTTATAATTTAATCCCGCATCAGACGGTGTTGGGCAATGTCGAATTGGCGCTGACGCTTTCGGGGGTTTCGTTGCAGGAGCGGCGGGCGCGCGCAAAAGAAGCGCTGGAGCGGGTCGGTTTGGCCGAACAGATCAACAAAAAGCCGAACCAGCTCTCGGGCGGACAGATGCAGCGGGTGGCGATCGCGCGTGCGCTCGTCAACAATCCGGAGATCTTGTTGGCCGATGAGCCGACGGGGGCGCTGGATACGGAAACGAGCGTGCAGATCATGGATCTGATCCGCGAGATCGCGGGCGAACGCCTCGTGATCATGGTCACCCACAATCCCGAGCTCGCGCAAAGATACTCTACCCGGATCGTAGAGCTGCGAGACGGCGAGATCGTGGGGGATTCCGATCCCTATGCGGGCGAGGAGACGGTCCAAGAATCGGCTCCGCTTCAACCGGCCCAATCGAAAGATCACCGTACCCGGCGCAAAGAAGCGCGCCGCCGCAATCAGACAAGCATGTCTTTTTGGACGGCATTTTTGCTCAGCGGGCGCAATCTCCTGACCAAAAAGGGCCGTACGGCGGTCACCTCCGTGGCCGGGAGCATCGGAATCATCAGCGTCTGTCTCGTGTTGGCGCTTTCCAGCGGGTTTTCCAATTATATTGTCAAGACAGAAGAGGACATGCTCTCGTATTATCCTCTCCAAGTGACCGAGACGACGCTGGATCCGACCGCGATCATGACGGGGTTTGCCGCGGCGGGCGAGATGCCCGACCTGTCTGAATTGGACGACAAGGCATACGTCAATTCGTTTCTGACAAAAATTGCGCAGAATTTGACCGTTTCCAACGACATTATGCAGGACGGCTATCTCGACTATGTATTCGGAATGGACGAATCGTGGTATTACGCCATCCGCACGGCGACGGGCGTCTCGCTGACCGATAATCTCTTTACGAAGGTGACGACCGGGCACGGCGCGGCCGCAAAAACAGAGATTCGTTCGCTTTCCTCGCTGAAACAATATTTTGTCAATGTTTTGGAACAGCAGGAAGAAAAATACGCGCAAATGTCCTATTTGGTGAACTATTTGGGTTCCGTCGTAAATACGATGCCCGGAACATCGCAGTTTGATATTGATCGGAAGGCTTATTCCCAATACGTTCTTTCGCAATACGAAATCATCAACGAGGGCGGCTATTTCCCCAATGGGCCGGACGAGGCGGTGCTCGTCGTGGGAGGGAACAATGATTTGACCGATTTGCTGCTCGCGCAGCTGGGGTACATTTCCGAGGACGACTTTTTGGGCCTGTTCGAACTGGGCGGCGGGGATACCGGCGACTACGATCCGTCGCTGAATACGGGCGAAACGGGTTACATGACCATTCCGTTCGAAGAATTGACCCAACACCCGTTCACCTTGTATTATAACGACGCGGTATACCGGGATAATCGGGCGGATGGGTCGTATACGTCTCCGTTGGACGGCTATCCGTTCCGTTACAGCGGCGAGCGGGAGGATCTCGATTCGAAGGGCGGAGAGGACGGAATAGAGATCCGCGTTACCGCGGTTTTGCGCCTACGCGACGGGTTGACGTACGGCTGTTTGAGCCCGGGCCTGAATCTGACGGAACAATTGGTCGAAGAATATGTGCAAAAGAACATGCAGTCCGCCATCGTGCAATGGATGAACACGGCGCTGGATTGGTCGGAGCCGACCACGGGCGGACAGATGCTGTTCGGGACCGACGTGATCTATCTCTCGCCGGCGGCGCACCTCAACGGCGTGTACTATGCACAGATCAGCGACGCGCAGCGGCAGGAGATCGAACAACAGAATCCCGCGCTCGGCCCGATCCTGGATATGCTGCAAAATTTTTACATTACGAACAGTTTGGGCTTTGAGCAGGCGCTCCGCGCGCTGGGCGGGGAAGACCGTCCCAATGCAATATCGATTTATCCGCGCGATTTTGAAACGAAAGATGCGATCACCGCGTATTTGGACGAGTGGAACGAACAGGCGGCGGCAGACGGCGATGGCGGCAAAACGGAGGTTCGTTATACGGATACGGTGGGGTTGCTGATGAGCATGGTGCAGACCATTTTGAACGCCATTACTTACGTGCTTATCGCTTTTACGGGCATTTCATTGGTCGTTTCCACGGTCATGATCGGCGTCATCACGTACGTTTCGGTGGTAGAGCGAACCAAAGAGATCGGCGTTTTGCGTTCGATCGGGGCGCGCAAAAAGGATATCAAACATGTGTTCAATGCAGAGACGTTCATTATCGGCCTGTGCGCGGGATGCCTCGGCGTGGGCGCGGCGTATGTATTCCAACTCATCATCAACGCGATCCTGACGCCTCTGACGGGGATCGCGGGCTTGGCGGCGCTGCCCTGGTATGCAGCGGTTGCCATGATCGTCATCAGCGTCGCGTTGACGCTCATCTCCGGCCTCATGCCCGCTTCGGCCGCGGCAAAGCGCGATCCGGTGGTAGCGCTGCGTACCGAGTGACAGGCGGAAAGTTGTCGGCAACGCTTGAAAAAGCATTCAAAGAATTGTATAATCAAAGTCGCAACAGGGCGGCGCGTCGTTACGCGCCGCCGATCTTTTTGCTAATTTCGGGAAAGGAGCACACGACATGATTTATTTTTCAGACGCGTTCGGCAGCATTACCCGCTGTGTGCCGGAGCGGATCTATCAGGGTTCGGCGGAGGGGAATCGCCTGTTTTTGGTGGCGCCGTTTGCGCAAAATACCGACGTTTCGGTTGCCTTTTGCCTGCCGGACGGAACCAGCACCGAGCGGTACCGGATGGAATACGCGGGCGAGATGGAAGGTGTGCGCGATGCGGTCGGCGGCGCCATGTACGGTTGGCGGCTGAATTTGCCCGTCTGCGTGACCAATCGGTACGGATCCGTACTCGTACAATTTTATCGCACGACGATGACGGACAGCCTGGCGTCGTTTTCATCACGATTTACGGTAGAGCGCGGCGTTGCGGCCGCATTGCCTTCTGCCCCCGGCGCGGACATCTATCAAAGCATTGTAGAAGCACTCTCCGCGATCGGCGCAGATCTGCACAACGGATACTATGCGGCTCGTGCGATTTATGCTTGGAACGCTTCGCATTCGTACGGCGGTCAGGAGATCACTTTTTATCCGGTGGGGGAATACGGCGCTTTTGTCCGCAGTAAGACGGCCAACCAAGGGCAGGAACCCTATCAAAATGGTGTTTTAAATACGGCCTATTGGGAAGAGGTCGCCAATTTTAATCGTATCAGCGACGACTTTTTCGGGGAACTGCGCGCATTGGCGTCCGCCGCAGCCGCTTCGGCCAGCGCGGCTGCACAGACGGTCGAACAAGGAAGGGCAGACGTAGCAGAATTGCTTGAAGAGGGTACGCAGGCGGTCGAAACGATCGCAACACGCGCGGAACAGGCCATGCGCCGCGCGGAAGAACTCGCGGCCCTGCTGGGAGAGAATTTGGGCAAAGATGTTCTCGTCGTGGCAAAACTTCCTGCCCAGCCGGAAGCAGGAAAGTTGTATTTGCTCGTGAAAGGGGAAGAGTCGCTGTTCGAGTTATGGACATATTCCGACGGTACTTGGGTGAACTTGGGCGGTGCCGATATTCTTCTGCGTACGACTGAGTTTTTTTATCGCACGCTGTCCGTTGCCGATTGGTCGAGCCAATCGCAGACCGTTGCGGTGGAAGAGATGCGTGCCGACGATGAGATCCTGGTTTTGCCCACAGATGGCTTTTCGGCGAGATATATCGATTGCGGCGTTCGGGCTGCGGAGATTGTCGATGCAGGCATTCGATTCGTCTGCACGACAGTGCCTTCCGTCGATCTGTCCGTTTGTTTGGCGGTTACGCATCGGCAGGAAGTGCCGCCGATCGAGACGATAGCGGGTTATACGAAGGACGAAACGGACGCGCTCCTGGCGGCGCAGACAGCCAAGCTGGAGGCATCCGACGCAGCGCTGGGCGTGCGGGTGGACGAAATTCTCAGCGGAGCGAAAAGCGTCGCGCACGCGGTGAGCGCCGACACGGCAACGGAAGCGACGCACGCGGTGAGCGCCGATACGGCAGCGGAAGCGACGCACGCGGTGAGCGCCGATACGGCAACGGAAGCGACGCACGCAGGGAGCGCCGATACGGCAACGGAAGCGACGCACGCGGCGACGGCGGACGCGGCAAAAGACAGCCGGGTGGACGAAATTCTCAGCGGAGCGAAAAGCGTCGCGCACGCGGTGAGCGCCGATACGGCAGCGGAAGCGACGCACGCAGTGAGCGCCGATACGGCAGCGGAAGCGACGCACGCGGTGAGCGCCGACACGGCAGCGGAAGCGACGCACGCGGTGAGCGCCGATACGGCAACGGAAGCGACGCA
>CALVHT010000013.1 GCA_944328645.1 uncultured Clostridia bacterium | reverse complement strand
GCAATTTTCCAAAAACTCGTCCGGCGTCCATTGCTCGCCCGCAACGGATCGGGGCAGAATGGTCGGCATATCGCCCGCCGCCGTGACCAGCGATCCGTCGTAATTTTGCAGGGTCGGATAAGTACCGCTGCTCAGCCGACGAATGACCGAGCGTTTATTGATATCCTCCGCGAAACGATCACCGGAGAGAAAATTGTATTCGCCGACCCCCTTTAATTCCCCGATCCTACGGAAACGGATCTCTGCCTGATATCCGCCCTCCGTGGCCGTGAAGCTCTTCTTTTCAAGTTTTGTACTGTCGCCGAAAGCATTGATCGCCGCAAGGACGCGATCCAATTCCGCTTGAACAATCTCCGCTTCTTCGCTCGAGGCGATCTCCAGGGTCGCCGTGCCAGAACCATCGCGATGAAAATCCACGCGAATCTGCATGCATCCGCACAGCAACATCGCCGCCGCCAGGAGGAATAGGACGGCCAAACATATCTTTTTGAATTTCATTTTGCTCTCCGAAATTCTCTCATACTTCGATCCAATGGAAAGGCCGCCGCAAGGCTTCGCGCGAACGCTCCAGCAACCCCATCAGTTCAATCGTCTCTTCCGGATCTACCGGCGGTATGCCGTCCGCAAAAAAGCCCACCATCGCCTGCACAAACCTCTGGAAATAGCCGTCGCCGACCGTTTGGAATTGAGCCGCCTCCCCGCGCTCGATTGCGATTTGAAAGGGAGCGGAAGGCGCCTGGATCTGCGAAAACAACGCCTCGCGCCCGTCCGAAAATTCGGCGACAATCGTCCGGTTTAAGGTGTTTTGCACCGCCATCACACGCTTGACGCCGCGTTTCATCACCGTCAGGATCATTTCATAGATATGGACCGCATAAATGTCAAACAAATACGGCCCCGTCGCGACGCAGGACTTAGCTCCCTTCTCCGCCCGGCGAGCTTGATCCAATTCCTGCGCATAGCGGAGCGCCGACGTCGAAAAAAGTTTGGTCCCATGCCGATCTGCCAGCGCGAACATCCGTTCCGCCGACGCGCGATCTACGGAAAAAGTTTTGTCGATATACACGCGTTTTCCGCTCTGCAACGGGATCTGCGCCAACTCCTCGTGCAGTTCCGGATTGTCCGGCGACATCAAGACGATGCAATCGCTCGCATCGACCACTTCTTGAATATCCTTGGCGCGCCGAATTCCCTGCGCGGCGCACCATTCGTCTGTCGTTACGCCGTCGTACGGCGAAACGTCTCGCATCGCATACGCACAGGAAAATTCCATATTTTTTTCACGGAAAAGGTCGCATTCGCGCATCATGGCCGGATAGGTATTGGCATGCGCTTCGCTGAGAAAATAGTCGATAAATCCGATCTTCATAGAATAACCTCCTTCTTTTGCCGGCCGGATTCGTAAATCGCATCCAATAGCCGCGCCGACTCGAGCACGTGATCGATGTGCGCACGCGTTTTTTCTCCGGTAGCGATGCTGGCAAAAAATGCGAGCTGCTCGCTCTCGTAGTGATTGTTCAGATTGTATTTCGGCTGGATCGTCTGCAATACGCCCGACTCTGCCGTATAAAGTTCAAATTTTCCGCCGTACGTCAAGCGGATCCCCGCCTTGTCGCCCAAAAAATCCACAAACATTTCTTCTCGATCGATGTTTTGCGCCCAAGCCCCGTTAAAAGAAATAGACGGGCCGTCCGTCCGCACAAATCCGGAAACAAAGTCGTCGACATCGTAAATGCCGTCCGTTTTTTCCGGTCCTGCCCACATATTGAGATAGGTATATGCCCCGATATCCTTTCCCAGCCGGCAATAATCGTTGGCCGAGACCGTCCGCACCTTCGGAAGACCCGTCGCGTACAAAATCAAATCCAAAAAATGCACGCCCCAATCGATCAGAACGCCGCCGCCGGCCACGGCCTTGGTCGTAAAGTCGCCGCCCAAACCGGGGATCGAGCGATAGGAACGGAAGGAACAATAAACATGATACACCTCTCCCAGCCGTCCCTCTTCGATCATCTTTCGGATCAGCTCGATCGAGCGGTTGAAACGATTGCAGACGCCGATATTTAAGATTTTTCCGGCATCCCGCGCGGCAGCCGCCATCTTTTGGCTCAATTCATAATTTACCGTGATGGGCTTTTCGCAGAACACGTGCTTGCCCTTTTTTAACGCATCGATCGAAATAGTCGCGTGCGAATAATTCGGCGTCAACACAAACACCGCATCCACTTCCGGATCTTCCAATGCTGCACGGTAATCGGTCAGCGCTTGTTCCGCACCATACTGCTCTACCGCGTGCTTGGCACGCGCTTCGATCAAGTCTACGGCATATTTGAGCCGCACATCCGGATTCGTATGTAATAAGGGCAGATGCGCATTGTTTGCGATGGAACCGCATCCGATCACTGCAACACACCGTTTTTCATGCATGGCTTCTTCCTCTTTGATTTCTTTTCTTCATCATAGCATTATTAAAATCGATTGTCCATAGCAGAAAGACACTAATTATTTATCATTTTCTGTTCTTTTTATCTAAAATTATTTTTTTTATGCTAAAAAAGCTGTTTTATGCTATTGACAAACTGACCTTTCCGGTTATAATAAGGCTATATATGCGCAGTGAGGTCGGGCCGTGAAAGAGCAAAACAAAAACACTTTGGGAGCATACGCCTACCACAATCGTTATCGATTTGACAATATTTTTTTAAATCCGCTCGTTTTGAACAACTTTCTATTGGAACAGCTGGGAGAGCTGGCCTGCGAAGCGGATACTATCGTGCATGACCACGAACAGACGGTCTGTGAAATCAGTTTCATCGTCTCCGGAAAGGGAACCTTTTTTACAAACAACGTGCCGACGCCCGTCGTCAAAGGCAATGCCTACCTATCCCTTCCCGGCGACACGCACCGCATCGAAAGCAGCAGCGAGGATCCTCTCCGGTACTGTTACATCGCCTTTTCCCCGCGCGAAAATTCACCGATCCTCTCCTTTTACAGAGAACTTTGCGCCGCCTGTGCGTCGCCCCGACAGCGCCTGTTCGACCTGCCCTATTGTCTGACAGAAATTTCGTACATGCTCTCCGAGATTTCACGCAAAAACGAGGGGCACCAAATCGCCATTGACTGCACTTTGCAAAAAATACTCGTACAGATGTATCGATTTAAATCCAACAGCGCCAATTCGGTTTATTGCAACTCGATCAAATCCAACAAAACATTGGTTTACAATGTCATCACCTACATCGATAACCATTTTTTGGAGATCAACAACTTAAATCAGCTCGCCGACGAGTTTTCCTACAGTTTGGTTTATATCGCAAAGCTGTTCAACCAGGTGGCAGGGAAAACCATTTACGAATATTTGCAAGAAAAAAAGTTCGATCACGCGCTCTATCTGATGCTGCAGGAACACCGGAACATCCAGGACGTCACGGAAATTTTGGGTTATGCGTCCCCGGGGAATTTTTCCCGCGCATTTAAAAAGCATTTCGGCATGTCACCCCAGCAATACCTCCTTGCCAAACGCTTCAGCTGACTGTAAACAACGCCCGATCCGCGCGGTACGTCCTCTAAAAACTGTTTGCGGCCGACCGCTGTGCGCGCGCAAACGGTTCTTGCGTTTCCTGCGGCCCATCCTCCGGCCGCGCCGCGCGGATGAATATTCCTGCGTCGATGCGCATGCCGCCCAAAACGGGCGGCATGCGCATCGACAGCCAAAAGGGCGCGGCGGCTCTTTACAGAGCCGCCGCGCCCTTTTGAACGATCTCCTTCCGTTTTTTCTGACCGCCGCTTTGCGCGCGCAGACAAAGTTTTGACTGCCGCTGAATACTGCTCGCTTTAAAAACCGCGGCCGAGCAACAAATTTTCCCGTCCGACGCCCGCCCGCTCCGCCCAAACAAAAGCAGGGGCGAGAAAGCCGCAGCTTTCTCGCCCCTGCCCGGGGATCGATCTTCCAATTCGAACTTTGTTTGCTTACGACTCCGCCGTCGGCTCCAAATGGAACTCGCGCTTCGTCTCTTCCACCAAACTGTCGCTCTCGCGATGCCCGGTCATCAGTTGCGGGCTCATGTTCTTATAATCGCGCACGCCCGTCCCGGCCGGGATCAGTTTGCCGATGATGACGTTCTCTTTCAGGCCGATGAGCGGATCCACCTTGCTCTTGATCGCAGCTTCGGTGAGTACGCGCGCCGTTTCCTGGAAAGACGCCGCCGACAGGAACGAATCGGTGGACAAAGCCGCCTTCGTGATTCCCAGCAGGACACGTTTTGCCGTTGCCGGCCGCCCGCCGCTGAGAATCGCTTTTTCGTTTTCATCCTCAAACATGAACATATCGACCAACTCGCCCGGCAGCATATCCGTATCGCCGCAATTTTCAATGCGGACTTTGCGCATCATCTGCCGCACGATGATCTCGACATGCTTGTCGTTGATGTCCACACCCTGCGAACGATAGACCGACTGCACTTCGTGGAGGATATAGTCCTGCACTCCTTTGACGCCCTGTATGCGCAAAATATCTTGCGGGTTGACCGAGCCGACGTTGAGCTGTGTGCCCGGCTCTACCTTGTCTCCGTGTTTGATCTTCAACTCGGCGTTGAAGGGAAGCAAGTATTCTTTTTTATCCGTACCCGCAAATTCGTCGCGAATGACGATGCGCTTCTGGTTGTCGTGGTCACTGATATATGCAATACCGCCCACTTCCGACAAAGTCGCCACGCCCTTCGGTTTGCGCGCTTCGAACAATTCCTCGACACGCGGCAGACCTTGCGTGATGTCGCCCGTGGCCGCAATGCCGCCCGTATGGAAGGTACGCATCGTCAACTGCGTACCCGGTTCACCAATGGACTGCGCGGCAATGGTACCGACCGCCTCACCCACCTGGATGGGCTGCCCCGTCGCCATGTTTTTGCCGTAGCACTTCGCACAGACGCCGTGGCGAGAACTGCAAGTAAAGATGCTGCGGATGGAAACCTCGGTGATGCCGGCCTTGACGATCTCGTCCGCCTTGTCTTCGGTAATCATCTCGTTGCAGGCTACGATCAATTCGCCCGTGGCGGGATGTATTACATCCTCTGCGGTAAACCGGCCGGCCAAACGGTCTTTCAGCCCCTCGATCTCGCCATTCGGCCCGATGATTGCCGAAATCCGCATGCCGCGCGGCTTTTTGCCGGCGCAGCAATCCTCTTCGCGCACGATGACGTCCTGCGAGACGTCAACCAAACGGCGGGTCAGATACCCGGAGTCTGCCGTCTTCAGCGCCGTATCCGCCAAGCCCTTGCGGCCGCCGTGCGATGAAATAAAATATTCCAACACGGTCAAGCCCTCACGGAAACAGGACTTGACGGGGATCTCGATCATTTTTCCTTGCGGGTTGACCATCAATCCGCGCATGCCGGCGAGCTGCTTGATTTGGTCGATGGAACCGCGCGCGCCGGAATTCGCCATCATCCAAATGGGGTTGAAGTCATCCGCATCCTTGCGCAATTCCGCCGTAACGGCATCGGTCGTATCTTTCCAAACGGACACGACGGCATTGTAGCGTTCTTCCTCTTTTAAAAGTCCGCGCGCATATTTCTTTTCAATGTTTTCAACTTTGTGTTCCGCTTCGGCGATCATGCCCTTTTTGACGGCCGGAATGTGCATGTCAAACACCGATGTCGTCAGTGCGCCGATCGTCGAATACTTAAATCCGAGCGCCTTGATGTTATCCAAAACTTCGGCCGCCTTTCCCGCGCCGCCTTTGGCGTTCATCTTGGCGATGGAGCTTTCCGGATCCCGATATACCCAGTTCTTGCGATCGTTGCCCGTCTTAAAGCAGCGATCGACGATCTTCGAGATCATCTTCTTGTCGACCGGAACGCTCTTTTCCCGCCCGTCCGTATCCTTTTTATAGCCGGAAATTTCGTATTGCAGATAATCGGCTTTTTCCTTGCGCTCCACAAATCCGAGATCTTGCGGGATCGCCTCGTTGTAGATGATCCGGCCGACCGTGGTCTTGACGCGGCCCGTAACGGTTTCGCCGTCAAATTCGCTGGACGCATCCGAAATGGTCACCTTGCGCCGCACATAAATTTCGTCCTGCAACGTGATGAACTTGGTCTGATACGCCATGATCGCTTCATCTTCGGATGTGTACAACCCTGCGTGGTATTGTTCTGCCCCTTCCGTACCCTCGGCAACTTCGTTGTGGTCCTTGTCGTACCAACGACCGTCGTAGCGCTTGACGATGGTCAGATAATAGGCACCGAGGATCATGTCCTGCGTCGGCGTCATGACCGGCTTGCCGTCGGAGAGCTTTAAAATGTTGTTCGCCGAAAGCATGAGGAACCGTGCTTCTGCCTGTGCTTCGATGGACAGCGGCACATGTACGGCCATCTGGTCCCCGTCGAAGTCCGCGTTGAACGCACCGCAAACCAGCGGATGGATTTTGATGGCACGCCCCTCGATGAGCACCGGCTCAAAAGCCTGAATGGAGAGGCGGTGCAGCGTCGGCGCGCGGTTCAAAAGGACCGGGTGCTCTTTGATGACCCCCTCCAAAACGTCCCAAACGGAAGGTTTCGCCTTTTCGACGGCGCGCTTGGCGCTCTTGATATTGTGGCATTGGCCGCTTTCGACCAATTTTTTCATGATAAACGGCTTAAACAGCTCAATCGCCATTTCCTTCGGCAAGCCGCACTGATAAATTTTCAGCTCCGGGCCGACGACGATGACCGAACGGCCGGAATAATCGACGCGTTTGCCGAGCAGGTTTTGACGGAACCGGCCCTGTTTGCCGCGCAAAAGCCCGGACAGGGACTTGAGCTCGCGGTTGGAAGGACCGGAGATCGCCTTGCCGCGGCGGCCGTTGTCGATGAGCGCGTCCACCGCTTCCTGCAGCATGCGCTTTTCGTTTTTGACGATCATATCCGGCGCGCCCAGCTCCATCAGGCGCTTGAGGCGGTTGTTGCGGTTAATGACCCGACGATACAGGTCGTTCAAGTCGCTCGTGGCGAACCGTCCGCCGTCCAATTGCACCATCGGGCGCAGATCGGGCGGAATGACCGGCAATACGGTCAAAATCATCCATTCCGGCTTATTCCCGCTCTTGCGGAATGCCTCGATGATCTCGATGCGTTTGACCGCGCGCAGACGCTTGGTCCCGCTTTGGTTATTTTCGATGATTTCTTTGGTCTCTTTGCTTTCCTTTTCCAGGTCGATCGCCTGCAACAGCTCGCGGATCGCCTCCGCGCCCATGCCGACTTTCAATCCGGTCACGCTCTGGTCGCCGTACTGCTCTTCGATCTCTTGCTTTTCTTTGTCGGTAATGACCTGTTTGTACGTCAGCGTCGGGATGTTGCCCGGATCGAGGACGACATAGGCCGCAAAATAGATGACCTGTTCGAGCTGCTTCGGCCCCATGTCCAGCAACAGCCCGATGCGGGAAGGGACCCCGCGAAAATACCAAATGTGCGAAACAGGCGCGGCCAGCTCGATGTGTCCCATGCGCTCGCGACGCACTTTTGCGCGCGTCACTTCTACGCCGCACTTTTCACAAATGATACCCTTATAGCGGATACGCTTGTATTTTCCGCAATGGCATTCCCAGTCTTTGGTCGGTCCGAAAATCTTTTCGCAGAACAGACCGTCTTTTTCGGGTTTTTGCGTGCGATAGTTGATGGTTTCCGGCTTTGTCACTTCGCCGTATGACCATTCGCGGATTTTCTCGGGAGATGCTACTCCGATCTGTATAGAGTCAAAATCGTTCAATTCGTACATAATTACCCTCCCGGATTATTGGTTGTCGTCTTCATCGAACAGCAAGTCTTCGTCCGCATCCCCCTCGTCGTCCGCGGAGTCTTCGTCCAGATCATCCAGATCGTCCAGATCGTCGTCAAACAACTCGGCAGAGGAGAAATCTTCGTCCGCTTCCGGCTCGTCTTCTTCGAAGATGGAGTCGACGTCCATTTCGTCTTCGTCCTCTTCGTCCTCTTCGTCGAAGCTGAAGTCGAGTTCCTCCAAATCTTCCTCGTGACGGCTCTCGCGCTCTTCTTCTTCCATTTCTGCATCCGAAAGATCTTTGAGCTGCAATTCGTCTTTGCTCTCGGTGAGCACCTTGACGTCCAACGCCAACGACTGCAATTCTTTAAACAACACCTTGAAGGCTTCGGGTATGCCCGGCTCGGAAATGTTGTTGCCTTTGACGATGCTCTCGTATGTCTTGACACGGCCGACAATATCGTCCGACTTGACGGTAAGAATCTCCTGCAAAATATGCGCCGCACCGTACGCTTCCAATGCCCACACTTCCATTTCGCCGAACCTCTGGCCGCCGAATTGCGCCTTGCCGCCGAGCGGCTGCTGGGTAACCAAAGAATACGGCCCGATGGAACGCGCATGGATCTTGTCGTCGACCAAATGGATGAGCTTGATCATATACATCTGCCCGACCGTCGTGCGATTTTCAAAAGGCTCGCCCGTTCGGCCGTCGTAAAGCTGAATCTTGCCGTCTACCTTTCCGTTCGGGTTGACGATGTTGTTTTCCGCAAACAGTTCCTTGATGTCGCGCTCCGTCGCCCCGTCGAATACGGGGGTCGCGATCTTCCAGCCTAACTGCTTGCATACGTGCCCGAGGTGTACTTCCAATACCTGCCCGATGTTCATTCGCGAAGGAACGCCCAACGGGTTCAACACGATCTGCATCGGCGTGCCGTCGGCCATGAACGGCATGTCGCTTTCAGGCAAAATGCGCGAGATGACGCCCTTGTTGCCGTGACGGCCCGCCATCTTGTCGCCGACGGAAATTTTACGTTTCTGCGCGATATATACGCGCACGAGCTTGTTCACTCCCGGAGACAGCTCGTCTTTATTTTCTCGCGTGAAGATCTTCACGTCAACGACGATGCCGCCTTCGCCGTGCGGAACGCGCAAAGATGTGTCGCGGACCTCGCGCGCCTTTTCGCCGAAGATCGCGCGCAACAGCCGCTCTTCGGGCGTGAGCTCCGCTTCCCCTTTCGGCGTCACTTTTCCGACGAGGATATCGCCGCTGCCCACCTCCGCGCCGATGCGGATGATGCCGTCTTCGTCCAGATCTTTGAGCGCGTCGTCGCCGACGTTCGGAATGTCGCGCGTGATCTCTTCCTCGCCCAGCTTCGTATCGCGCGCCTCCGTCTCGTGCTCTTCGATATGCACGGACGTAAACACGTCTTCGCGGACCAGCTTCTCGGAAATGAGGATCGCGTCCTCGTAATTGTAGCCTTCCCATTCCATGAAACCGATCAAAATATTTTTGCCCAACGAAAGTTCGCCGTTGTTGGTGGAAGGCCCGTCGGCGATGATTTCATTTTTCTCGACGCGCGCGCCAGTGTTGATGATCGGGCGCTGGTTGAGGCAGGTGCCTTGGTTGGAGCGCTCAAATTTTTTCAAACGATATTCGTCTACAAAGCCGTCGTCGCGCCGAATGCGGATCAGATCGCTCGCTACGCCGATCGCCGTGCCCGCCTCTTTGGCGCGGACCATGACGCCCGAATCGCGCGCGATCGCCGCTTCGATGCCCGTCGCAACGATCGGGCTCTCCGTCTTTAACAGAGGAACCGCCTGCCGCTGCATGTTCGAACCCATGAGCGCGCGGTTGGTATCGTCGTTTTCCAAAAACGGGATGAGCGCGGTCGCGACCGAAACCAACTGTTTGGGCGAAACGTCCATATAATCGATCATGTCGCGAGGAAGCTGCGTGATCTCCGCCTGACGGCGGCAGGATACGCGCTCATTCACGAATGTCCCGTCTTCATTGAGCGGTTCGTTTGCCTGCGCCACGACGTATTTGTCCTCTTCGTCCGCGGTCAGATAATCGACTTCGTCGGTAACGCGGATCAGCGTCGGCTTGCCGTGTTCGTCCAGGCCCTCCTTATGCACGCGGCGATACGGCGACATGATAAAGCCGTATTCGTTGACCTTCGCGAAGGTCGCAAGCGAAGAGATCAGCCCGATGTTCTGACCTTCCGGCGTCTCGATCGGACACATGCGCCCGTAATGGCTGTGGTGTACGTCGCGGACGTCAAACGTCGCGCGTTCGCGGTTCAGTCCGCCCGGACCCAGCGCGGAAAGTTTGCGCTTATGCGTCAGCTCGGCGATCGGGTTGGTCTGGTCCATGAACTGCGAAAGCTGGGAAGACCCGAAAAATTCGCGAATGACCGCCGAAACCGGCCGAACGTTGATGAGTCCGGACGGCGTAACGTCGTTCGGATCCTGCGTCGCCATGCGCTCTTTGATGAGCCGTTCCAACCGCGCGATCCCCACGCGCAGCTGGTTTTGCAAAAGCTCGCCCACGCTGCGCACGCGGCGGTTGCCTAAGTGGTCGATGTTGTCGATCGTGCCGATGCCGTAACGCAGATCCAAGTTGGTCGAAACCGCGGCAACGACGTCGTCCACCGTGATATGGCGGTGATTGAGTTTGTCGATCAGCGGGCGGATGATCTTCTTTTCGTCCGCGGAGACGGTGCGCTCTTCGCGACCGAGAATTTCGTGGAACAGCTTGCACGCCGCAACGAATTTTATGCGGTTTTCACGGCGTTTTTCGCGATTTTTGCGCTCCTCCGCCTTCTCGTCCTCCGACGGTTTGCTCTCCGCCGTGAAATAGGCCTCGTTGATACGGTCGCGATAATGCTCGGCAACCGTTTCGATGTCGGCATTGTCGCACGCGGCGGCGATCTCCTTGGAAAACACGAAATTCGGATAATATATGGTGGGGAGCAAGCCCAAACTCTTCGGGTTGCGGTCCGACACCGCGCAAAAATCGACGGTATTGTTGCCGATGACGCGGTGCTTCATACGTCCGGCCCGCTCGTCGGACACGATCACTTCCACCACGTTGATGCCCGCGTTTTGGATCTCTTTCGCCTTTTCGGCGGAAATCTTCTCCTCTTTGGCGACGATCAGCTCCCCCGTTTCGGGATGAATGATGTCGTTGGCAGAGACGCAGCCGGGCAAACGATAGGCTACGTTGAGTTTTTTATTGAACTTGTATCGCCCGACCTTCACCACGTCATAGCGGCGCGGGTCAAAAAACAGGTTGTGCATGTGTTGGCGAACCGAATCGTCCGTCGGAACTTCGCCCGGACGCAGACGCCGATACAGCTCGATCAGGCCGTCTTGTTCGCTCTTTGCGGTATCCTTTTCGATGGTTGCATTGATCATGCGCTCGTCGTCGCCGAACACCTCGCGGATGGCAACGTCGCTGCCGAAGCCCAAGGCACGCAGCAAAACCGTCGCGCAGATCTTACGCTTACGGTCTACGTGCACCCACATGATCCCCTGCGAATCCTGCTCGAATTCCAGCCATGCGCCGCGATTGGGAATGACCGTCGTTTTATACATCTCGCGGCCGGACTTGTCCTTTTCAGACTCGTTGTACGCGCCGGGAGAACGAACGAGCTGCGAAACGATGACGCGTTCCGCGCCGTTGATGATAAAGGAGCCGTTGTCCGTCATCAACGGAAAATCGCCCATGAAAACGTCTTGATCGATGACTTCTTCCTTTACTTTATTGACCAGCCGGACTTTCACGCGGAGAGGAAGCGCATACGTTGCGTCACGATTGCGGCATTCTTTTTCGTCGTATTTGGGTTTTGCTCCGAATTCGTGATCCAAGAAATACAACTCAAAGTGATCGGAATAGTCGGTAATCGGAGAAAAATCTTCGAACACCTCGCCGATCCCCTCTTCGATAAAACTCCGGTACGAATCTTTCTGAATTTCCACCAGATCCGGGATCTCGATCACCTCGTTGATGTTGCCGAATTTCCTTCTTTCTGTCTTGCCATACTTTTGAATGGGTAAATTCATCAAACACACGCTCCTTAAAAATTTTCCTTTTCATGGTACGCGAAACGCCGCGGTGCAGTATCCGGCAGACGCGAAAAAATTTTTTCGCTCATTTATCCTCCGCCTCTTTACAACTTTGGAATTTTGCGGTATAATGGTGCAGACGACCGCGTTTTACGACAATTTTTCGCGGATGCGCGCGCTGGGCGACCCCTGGAATTTGCGCAAAAAAAGCGGCTTTTTCTCGCCCAAAAGGCGGAAAAGGGTAAAATGCACATTATACTCCATAATAGATACAGATAAACATTATATTGAAAATCAAAAAAAATGTCAACTTTTTTTGCCGTGTCCTACAGGATTTTTCCGAAATTTTCCGCACTTCGTGCCCTTTCGACAAAACCGCTCGCTTTTCGCGTGCATGTTCGGCGCACGGATCACGAGACGGCAAGTTTTTTTAGGAGGACAAACTCGTGCGTATCGACAAATTTTTGAAGGTCTCACGCATCTTAAAGCGCCGCACCGTCGCCGGAGACGCGTGCAAGGCGGGCAAAGTGAGCGTGAACGGACGCGAGGTCAAGCCCGCCTATTCGCTCAAGCCGGGCGACGTGGTGGAACTGAAATTTTCTGCCGGGGCTCTGCGCTTTCGCGTTTTGGAACTGAAAGAAACGGTCAAAAAAGAAGAGGCCTCTTCGCTGTACGAAATCCTCGCACAGGATTAGCCTTGCGCCTGCCGCGTTGCCGCGCTAAAAAGGATCTTTTCATGAAAATCGCTCTCGTCATTCCCGCCGCCGGTTCGGGCGCGCGCGCGGGATTCCCACAAAATAAAATTTTGCAGAAACTTGGCGGTGTGACCGTATTGCGGCGCACCGTTTCCGCTTTTGCCCGGAACGAAAACATCGCAGACATCCTGGTCTGTGTACGGCCGGAAGACGAAGAGGCCGTCCGCCGCGAGCTAAAGTCTTTTTGCAACGTCCGCCTTTGCCGCGGAGGAGAAACGCGCACCGCATCCGTTCGCAATGCGCTCGAAACGCTCGCCGCTCTCCCCGCGCCCCCCGATTATGTCCTCATCCACGACGCGGCAAGACCTTACGTTTCCCAAAAAATCATCGACGATTGCGTGCAAACCGTTCGTTCGCACGGGAGCGCCGTCTGCGCTCTCCCCTGTACGGACACGCTTGTCCGGGCAAAATTCGGCAGGATTGCAGGCTCGATCGACCGCGCGGACGCCTACGCCTTGCAGACGCCGCAAGGTTTTGGCTTTGCCGACCTGTGCGCCGCCTACCGCAAGATCCAGCCAAACGAAAACTTTACCGACGATTCGAGCGTATACGCCAAATATGTTGCGCCGCCCTGCCTGTTCCCGGGCGATCGGCGCAACGTAAAACTTACTTTTCGGGAGGACTTTGCAATGGACGAGACGCGCACAGGCATCGGCGCGGACACACACGCCTTCGGGGCCGGCGACCACATCGTTTTGGGCGGCGTGCGAATCGCACACTGCCGCGGTCTGCTGGCACACAGCGACGGCGACGTTCTTGTCCACGCGGTCATGGATGCTTTGCTCTCGGCCGCAGGACTGGCGGATATCGGGCATTACTTCCCCGACACCGATCCGCAGTACGAAGGCGCCAACAGTCTTGCCCTGCTCGCCCGTGTGCGGGAATTGCTTGCCGGCGAAGGATTTGCGGTCGGCAACCTCTCGGCGGCGATCGTGGCAGAGCAGCCCAAGATCGCGCCCCATGTGAACAAAATGAAAGCCAACCTCGCCGAGGCGCTGCAAATTCCCGCGCAAAACGTCGGAATCACGGCGGGCACAAACGAGGGACTGGGCTATCTCGGCCGCGGCGAAGGCATCACGGCGATCGCTTCGGTGCAAATCAGGACAATATCCTAACGGAAAGGGGCGCGCAAAGGCGATCCGCCTTCGCCCCGCCCGCGCACAGCTTTTTCGCACAGCCGTTTCTCGGCCGGGGCAAAACTTTCCGCACGGCGCTCCTCGGCTCGGCATGAAAGCGGCAAAAACGGCTCTAGCGCCTAAAAATCGATCGCGCAACCGGCGCGCGACGAAATAAGGATGTACGACTATGGCGAAATCAAAATCGATATACGTATGCTCCGAATGCGGAGCGCAAAGTCCGCAGTGGCTGGGACGCTGCCCTTCCTGCGGAAAATTCGGCTCACTCGTCGAAGAAATTGCCGAAACCGCCGCGCCTGCGCAAAAGGCGCAAAAGCGGGAGCGATCGACGACCGGAAATCTGCCTGTTCCGCTCTCACTGGTGCGTGAGGAGTCGCTCAAGCGCATTTCCTCGGGCATCGCGGAACTGGACACCGTGCTGGGCGGCGGCATCGTTCCCGGCTCGCTCGTACTCATCGGCGGCGACCCCGGCATCGGAAAAAGCACTCTCTTGACGGAGGTCTCCGCCCATCTTTCCAAGGCGCAAAAAGTTTTGTATGTCTCCGCCGAGGAAAGCTGCATGCAGGTCAAGATGCGCTGTTCGCGGCTGAAGCTGGACTCTTCCAACCTGCTCTTGCTCAATGAAACCTGCCTGGAGGACATCCTGGAAAGCATCCGAGACGAAAAATTTGTGGTCATCGACTCGGTGCAGGCCGTCTATACGAGCGAGTTGTCTTCCGCGGCGGGCTCCGTGGCGCAGGTACGCGAATGCGCGGGAAAATTGCAGCGCGTCGCCAAGAGCCGCGGCATTACCTTTTTTATCGTCGGGCACGTCACCAAAGAGGGCGCGCTCGCCGGCCCGAAGGTACTCGAGCATATCATGGACACCGTCTTGTACTTCGAGGGAGAGCGGGAAGAAAACTTTAAAATCTTGCGCGCCTATAAAAACCGCTTCGGCTCCGTGCAGGAAGTGGGCGTCTTTGAAATGACGGGCGAAGGCATCTACGGGGTGAGCGACTATTCGGGCATCTTTCTCTCCGAAAGCCGCGGCGAGGCGGCCGGAAGTTGCGTGACGCCCGCCGAAACCGGAAACCGCTGCATGATGGTCGAGTTGCAGACGTTGCTGGCCAAAAGCTCGTACGGGCTGCCCCGCCGCATGTCTTTGGGCATCGATTACAACAAACTCGTCCTGCTCATCGCCGTGCTCGAGAAACGCTGCGGGCTCCCCTTTTCTAATCAAGACGTGTACCTGAACGCCATGGGCGGCATCCGCCTGAACGAGCCGGCCGTCGATCTCTCCGTATGCGCGGCGCTGGCGAGCGGGTTCCATAATCGCCCCGTTGACAAGGATACCGCCATCTTCGGCGAGGTGGGCTTGACCGGAGAAGTGCGCGGCGTGACCTTTGCCGAAAAACGCGTCAACGAATGCATCAAGATGGGTTTTTCCACCGTCATTTTTCCCGCCAAAAACGTTAAGAGCGTGCAGAAATTTGCGGACAAAATTTCCCTCGTTCCCGTACGGACGGTCGGGCAGGCACTTCAAAAGCTATTCCCCCGCCGCGATACCTCTGCTGAAACAAATTAAGTCTTTGAAAAGCCGCCCCGCGCCGATCGGCGCGGGGCGGCTTGCTTTGCAGACGGCGGGGGCGCAAAATAATTTTGCGCCCCCGCCCCGGTCGGTTTATCTCAAAAAACCGCCCGCGCCCCTTTCGGGAAGCGCGGGCGGTTTTCTTTCGGCCAGCCTCGACCCGCCATTCTCAATCCTCTGCGTCGATGCTGCAAAATTCGAACTTTGTCACGTCAAACAGCCCTCGATCGGTCAATTTCAGGGCCGGAATGACGGCGAGCGCCAAAAACGACAGACTCATGAATGCCTCAAATTCATGCGAGATGCCCAGATCGTACGCCGCCTCCAACAGTCGCTCGGATTGCTCGATGTATTCCTCCGCAGGGAGCGAACTCATCAGCCCCGCAATATCCAACGCCAGCGAACGGGTCTCGCCCCGCCCGACGACCGCCATCCCGCCGCCGATGCGTCGAATTTCCGCCACGGCCGCCGCCATATCTTCGTTATTGTCGCCCAAGACGATGATGTTATGAGAATCGTGCGCGACGGTCAGCGCAATCGCGCCGCCCCACAGCCCGTAGCCTTCCAATAGGCCCAGCCCGATATTCCCCGTACCGCAATGCCGCTCGACGACGGCAAGTTTTAAGAGGTCTGTTCCCTTTAAAACGACGTCTCCGTCCTCGCTCTCCACCGTACGCACCACTTTTTCCGTGACGACGTTGTTTTGCAATAGGCGGATGACGTTGGCGCGCGACCCCGCCAAACGGATCTTGAATGCGTCCGGCGAAACGTCTCCGACACGGACGGTATTTTTGACAGCCGCGGGCAACAGTTTTTCGCCCGTTTCGAACAGGGCCATGCCGTCCATCGCGACCGCTTCGCCCCGTTTAAAGGTGAGCGAACAATGGAAATTGTGCAAATCGTCAAACACCGCGATGTCTGCATCGTATCCCGGCGCAATCGCGCCCTTGCCGTACAGTCGATAGCATTCGGCGGAATTGAGCGTAGCGGCGATTACCGCCCAAACGGGATTCATACCCGCCCGCACCGCGACGCGCAGCGCATTGTCGAGATGTCCGTTCGCCTTCAGGTCGGCCGCATGGCGATCATCCGTGCAAAAGAGAAACCGGCGGAGGTTGGCCGCCGTCACTGCCTGGCAGTTGACCGCGACGTTGCGCGTCGCCGAACCTTCGCGCAAATGTACGTACATGCCCTTGGAAACCTTTTCTTCCGCCTCTTCGGGGCAAACGCATTCATGGTCGGTTTGGATGCCGGCCGCAATGTAGGCGTTCAGCCCTTCGCCGCTCGTATCGGGTGCGTGTCCGTCGATGATTTTACCCAGTTCGCGCGCCGCCTCGATCTTGCGGAGCGCTTCCGCGTCCTTGTGCAACACGCCCGGATAATTCATGAATTCGCCCAGACCGTAAATAAAATCTTCGCGCAGATATTGCGCGGTATCTTCTCCCGTCAGTTCGGCACCGCTCGTCTCGAACGCGGTAGCCGGCACACAGGAAGGCAGCATCACCTTGACTTCCAGCGGCGTATTGCGCGCCGCATCGGCAATATACTTCGCCCCGGCAATGCCGCAAACGTTTGTGATCTCGTGCGGGTCGGCAATGACCGTCGTCGTGCCGCGCGGCAACACGAGCTTCGCAAACTCTTCCGGCGAAAGCTGCGAGCTTTCGATGTGTACATGCGCGTCGATCAATCCCGGAACGGCGATCTTTCCCGAAATGTCGTATTCGCGCTCGCCTTCATATTCGCCCACCCCGACAATCTTGCCGTCCGTGATCGCAATGTCGCCCTTTTGCACTTCCCCGGTAAATACGTTGACAAATTTCCCGTTCTTCAACACGACGTCCGCCCGCGTAATCCCTTGTGCGGCGTCGATACAGCGTTCAATCATGCCGATCCCCTCCTATGTGTTATCGATATTATAACACAGCCGCAACAAAAAGGGAAGCGGAAAACCGATTTTTTTGCGGCCTGTGCGCGGAAACCTTGCCAAATCGCATAAAAAAACGGACAAAAACCGAAAAAGCCTGCGCACAGGCGCAGGCTTGCCGATTCGGCTCAAGATTTATCGTAAATATAGACTCCGTCTTCGCCGTCCTCTTCGACAAAGCGCACCGCAACGCCCTCGCGGCGGGAGGTCGGCACGTTTTTGCCCGCATAGTCGGGTTTGAACGGCAATTCACGGTGCCCGCGATCGATCAGCGCCAGCAGCCGGATGCGCGCGGGACGCCCCAGCGCCATGACTTCGGAGATGGCGGCACGCGCCGTGCGGCCGGTATAGATCACATCGTCACAAATCAACACCGTCTTTCCGTCCATGCCGAAATCTGCTTCGCTCCCCGAAAAAGTCAGCTCGGAATCCAGTTCTTCCAAATCGTCGCGGTATAGCGCGATGTCAAATATCCCCATCGGGATATCCGTCCCCTCGATCGCATCCAGGCAGGCTTTGATCCGCTTGGCAACCGTGACGCCGCGCGTGCGAATGCCGATCAGAACCAACGATTTTGTTCCGTCCTGTTCCAAAATCTGATGCGCCAGCCGACGAAAAGCATTGCGCATGTCCTCGGCGTCCATCAATTTTCCCTTGATATGCATACGATCCTCCTGTGCGCGGGCGAACGACCCGGCGCATCATCGCAATGAATTGAGCACGTTTTGAAAATAGGCTGGCAACGGCGCTTCGAAGGACATACGCTCCCCCGTGCGCGGATGCGTCAACTCCAGCCGACAAGCGTGCAACAGTTGGCCGTTCAGCCGAAATTTTTGTCGCTTAGCTCCATAGACAGGGTCGCCCACGACAGGATGCCCCAAATATTTGCAATGCACGCGGATCTGATGCGTCCGCCCGGTTTCCAACCGAAAACGCACGAGCGTGTATCCCTGTGCGAACCGTTCCACCACCTCATAATTCGTAGCCGCATACCGCCCTTTGTTCGGCGGCACGACCGCCATCTTGACCCGGTCGCTCGGATGACGCCCGATGTACGTTTCGACCCGGCCCCGATCCTGCGAAAAGATCCCGTCGCACAGGGCAAGATATTCGCGCGCGCACGTTTTATCGGCAATTTGGGCGGAAAGCGACAGATGCGCCGCATCGTTTTTCGCCACCACCAAAAGTCCCGACGTATCCTTGTCGATGCGATGCACGATGCCCGGCCGCACGACCCCGTTGATCGAGCTCAGGCTTTGCAGGCGGTATAGCAGCGCGTTGACCAATGTGCCCGTCCAGTTGCCGCTCCCGGCGTGCACCGTCAGCCCCTGCGGTTTGTTGACGACGGCAATATCCTCGTCTTCGTACACGATCTCGATGGGGATATCCTGCGGCGTCAGATCCAGTTGCCGGGGCGGCGGAACATCGGCGGCGACGACGTCGCCCGCCTCAACCGCTTTGGACGCCTTGGCCGGGGCGCCGTTATGCGTCACTCGGCCTTCGTCAATGAGTTTTTTGGCCGCAGAGCGCGTGATTTGGAGCTGTTCGGATAAAAACACGTCCAACCGCGGTGCCGATTCTTGCGCACAAAGCTCACGCATCGTTCGGATCTGCCGAGGGTGCATCCTCTCCTGCGTCCGACTCGCCCGCTCCCTCCGGCGGCTCCGGTCGTTTGGTTTCCGGCGGCGCCTCCGATTTGCCCGAATCGTCCGGATCGTTCAGCGAACCGATGCCCTTGCCGTTCAAAAGCTCCAGCGCCTCGCTGACCTCCGCTTCTTCTTTCTTTTCTCCGTGCCGGAACACCGCTTCGCTGTCGACAAACAACAGGGCAATGATAAACATGACCGCCCCGATCGTGATCTCCAGATCGGCAACATTGTTGGTAAACTCCGTATAGCTGCCCAACCCGAAATTCATATACAAAAAGTCGCGCACTTCCTGCAAAGCGATGCGATCGATCAGATTCCCGACCGCCCCCGCCAAAATAAGCAGCAGCGCCCAGCGCAAAAAACGGCGCTTGGGTGAGAGCTTGCACAGAAAATATACCAAAACGGCGGAGGCCGCGAACGTGAGCACGATCACCAGCGGCTGCGCCCACGCAAATTCGGACAGCCAGCCGAATGCGATCCCGTCGTTGGTCGTTTTCTCGATCCCGAAAACATGACCGAGAAAAAAAGTCACCGTCGAGCCCTTGTCGTATAAGGCAAAAACCAACAGTTTGCTCAGTTGATCCACCAAAACCAACACGCAAAACATGATAGCATAAATCATTGTTTCCCTTCCTTTGTCTGTTCAGGCCCGGCGCTGTCTGCCGGTCCATCCTCCATCAATCCCAGGTTGCGGCACAACTTTTCCAAATCCAGTTCCCCCTTCGGATTGATGACATCGTCTAAATTAAAGCCTGTCTCTTCCTCGCCTTCGACATACTTCTCGATGACCGCTTTCGGATCAAAGGGCTCCTCCCCTGCCGGAACGGCATCCTCCTCGTCCGGCGCGAAAGCGCGGGAATGCCCGAGCAAGGCAGACAGATTTTCCGCGAACAGCGAATATTTGCGCGCATCCTGCGAAGGGTGCAGCGCTTCCATCTGCGCGGCGAGCCGCCGCCATTTGTCGGCGAACAGTTTCAATGTCTGCCATTCCGTCTGCGCAGACATACGATAAAACTCCTTGATCTCTTCGCCCTTTTCTTCCGCCGCTACGATCGCCTTGCTCACTTTTCCTTCACGGTTTTTATACTCGGCAAGGCTGGCGCGCAGGCTGCGGTTTTCGCTGACCAGCCCTTCCAAACGGTAATTGAGTTGGCGAATCTTGATCTCGTATGCCTCGCGAATGCCCGCGATCAGCTTTTCCGTCTCTTTTTGCGTAAATTTTTTAGCCATGGCTATCCCTTATCTCCGCAATCATGCGATTTTTTATATCGAACAGCCGCTGCGACAAATCGACCTTGTACACATGCGGGTTATCCGGGCGCTTGTATTCGTCCCAAAAGCTCGCCTTTTCTTGTTCGGCATACGCGCAGATCTTTGAAAGCGCGGGCAAAGGACGCACCAATTCTCCGCCGCGCAGCACCAGTTCGGTGAGCGGACGAATGCGATAATCGGTAAACGTCGTGCGTTTCCACGTCTCTTTGGGATGAAAAACGGTCAGCGGCTGACTCTCGTCGATCGTTTCGCCGCGCAAAACGATCAGGTCGGCCTCCGCTTTGCCCGTCTTGCGATCATAAATGCGATATACGTCCTTGAAACAAGGGTTGGTGATCTTGTCTGAATTGTCCGAAATCTTGATCTTGGGGATCTCTCCGCCCGCCGCGGGATACAGGGCAGACAATTTATACACCCCGCCGAGCGCGGGCATATCGGCGCTGGTGATCAATTTGGTTCCCACGCCCCAAAGATCGATGCGTGCGCCCTGGTTTTTCAGCGAGTTGATCAGGTATTCGTCCAGATCTCCCGACGCGCAGATGATCGCGTCGGGATATCCCGCCGCATCCAGCATCTCCCGCGCCCGCTTGGACAAATATGCCAGATCCCCGCTGTCTAAGCGGATGCCCTTGGGCTCGTGTCCTGCCGCCCGCAACTCGTCAAACACCCGAATGGCGTTGGGCACGCCGCTCTTGAGCGTATCGTAGGTGTCCACCAACAACAGACAGGCGTCCGGGAACAGCCGTGCGTACGCGCGAAAGGCTTCCAGTTCGGAAGAAAAATTCATCACCCAGCTGTGCGCGTGCGTGCCGGCGACCGGTATAGCAAACAATTTCCCCGCCAACACATCCGACGTGGAACGACAACCGCCGATCACCGAGGCGCGTGCGCCGTAAATGCCTGCGTCCGGGCCCTGTGCGCGGCGCAACCCGAATTCCATGACGGCGTCGCCCTTTGCGGCGTAAGCAACCTTTGCCGATTTGGTGGCGATCAGCGTTTGATGGTTGACAATGTTTAGCAGCGCCGTCTCGATAAACTGCGCCTCGAGCAGCGGCGCTTTGACGGTGATGATCGGCTCCTCGGGGAAAACCACCGTCCCCTCGGGAACTGCGTACACGTCCCCCGTAAAGCGAAACGCGCGCAAATACGCAAGGAACGATTCGTCAAACAGTTGCAGCGAGCGTAAATACGCGATATCCGATTCTTCGAAGCGGATCCCGCGAATATATTCGATCGCCTGTTCCAGCCCCGCGGCAACCGAATAAGTGAGGATATTGTTGCGGCGGAAAAACAGATCGAAGACGGCTACGTCGCGCTCTTTTCCGCTCTGCAAATACCCGTTCATCATCGTGAGCTGGTATAAGTCGGTCAACAGCGTCAGGTTTCGTTCCATATCACTGACCGTCCTTTTCCGTTCCGCACGTTTGCTCGCCCTGCGTACTCTCGTCGGCCGCCGGATCAGACTTTTCTTCCCGCACCCCGGCCGGCGGCTCTGCCATGCTTTCTGTCGCTTCGGCTGCGGAATTTTCCGGCTCTGCCGCATCTTCTGCCGCTTTGGCTGCGGAGTTTTCCGGCTGCGCCGGCAAGAAGAAACCATGTCACATTTTATTGCATACTTAAAGCGGCAGTCCCCCGGGCGTCTCATCACCCTGGGGTTTGCCGCGGTAATCCTGTTGGGGGCCGTGCTTCTGGT